>NZ_JACNDU010000017.1:0-114170 GCF_017351735.1 Pseudomonas sp. FW300-N2A2
CAGGACCGGAGCGAGGGCATGCCGAGCATTAGCGAGGCACCGAACGAAAGGGGCAAGAGCCTTTTGGTTACTTTGGGGCTTTTCCAAAGTGACTCGCTGTAAAAGCGAAACCCTAAGTGGCCGTTACCGAAGAAACGGATATGCCCCAAACCAAACCACGCGTCACGCCAAACGCTGAGCCTTCTCGTCCTCACCCAAACAAGCCGCCGCCGTAAACAACACATCAGTCGAAGAATTCAGCGCAGTCTCCGCCGAATCCTGCAACACACCAATAATGAAACCAACCGCCACCACCTGCATGGCGATTTCACTCGGAATGCCGAACAGACTGCACGCCAGTGGAATCAGCAACAACGAACCACCCGCCACACCCGAAGCGCCACAGGCACAAATCGCCGCAACGACACTCAGCAGGATGGCAGTCGGAATGTCCACGGCAATACCCAGCGTATGCACAGCCGCCAGAGTCAGCACAGTAATGGTGATCGCAGCACCCGCCATGTTGATCGTCGCACCCAGCGGAATCGAAACCGAATAAGTGTCCTCATGCAGACCCAGGCGCTTGCTCAGTTCCAGATTGACCGGAATATTCGCCGCCGAACTGCGGGTGAAAAACGCCGTGATGCCACTTTCACGCAAGCACATGATTACCAGCGGATACGGGTTGCGACGCAGCTTCCAGAACACGATCACCGGGTTCATCACCAGCGCCACAAACAGCATGCAACCCAGCAACACCGCCAGCAGATGCGCGTAGCCGATCAAGGCACCGAAACCGGAAGTGGCGAGGGTCGACGCCACCAGGCCGAAAATCCCCAGCGGCGCAAAACGGATCACCAGGCGCACGATCAGGGTCACGCCGTTGGACAAGTCGCCGAGCACTTCACGCGTGGTGTCACCGGCGTGGCGAATGGCGACGCCCATGCCGATGGCCCACGCCAGAATGCCGATGAAATTGGCATTCATCAGCGCGCTGACCGGGTTATCCACCACGCTTAGCAGCAGACTTTGCAGCACTTCGCCGATACCGCCCGGCGCCGTCACCGCGACGTCGTGGGTGGACAGCACCAGGCTCGACGGGAACATCATGCTGGCCACGACCGCGACCACGGCCGCCGCAAACGTGCCCAGCAAGTACAGAAACAGAATCGGGCGAATGTGGGTTTCCTGGCCGTGCTTGTGGTTGGCGATCGACGCCATGACCAGCACGAACACCAGAATCGGCGCGACGGCTTTCAGCGCCGAGACGAACACTTTGCCAATGAAGGCGGTGGACTTCGCCACGTCCGGCGCAACCAGCGCCAGGGCAATCCCGGCGAGCAGGCCGATGATGATTTGCGTAACCAGGCTCAAGCGTTTCAAGCGTTGCAATAGCGAAGGGGATGAAGCGGTCATAAAACGGCATCTCTGATTTTATTAGGTGCTGAGTGTCGCGACATCGCGGCCATTAAAGGGCGGATGAACAGGGTGTACGAATCGCAGGGCGCGGACTTTATCACAGCGTCGTCCGCATCCCTCAGACCTGTGACGATCTGCCACCCGCCTGTTAAACGCGATGTGCAGGTTCGTGCAACCGCCTTTGGAAACACTCTGTTAAGATTGCGCATCCTCATTTTCATGTCTGCCAGTGAGCCTTCGGGCTATCGCTGGTGTTGTCGTTTTCTGGAGTTCTGCATGCTGTTGCCCATCCTTCTGTTGTCCGCCGCCGGTTTCACGGTGCTGACCACGGAATTCATCATCGTCGGCCTGTTGCCGGCAATCGCCCGGGATCTTGAAGTGACCATCCCCCAGGCCGGTTTGCTGGTGACGTTGTTCGCCTTCACTGTCGCCGCGTTCGGGCCGTTCCTGACCGCGTACTTCGCCCGGTTCGAACGGCGCAAGCTGTTCATCTCGGTGTTGATCATGTTCGGCCTGGCCAACACCCTCGCGGCGTTTGCGCCGAACATCTGGGTGATGGCCGTTGCGCGGTTGATCCCCGCGCTCGGGCTGCCTGTGTTCTGGGCCCTGGCCAGTGAAACGGCGGTGGACATCGTCGGGCCGGATTACGCCGGGCGCGCCATTGCCAAGATCGGTTTCGGCATCGTTTGCGCGACCGTGTTCGGGATTCCGGTGGGTACGTTGATTTCCGATGCGTTCGGCTGGCGCAGTGCCTTCGGCATTCTGGCGGTGATCGCGTTTGCCAAGGCGTTGCTGCTGTTTATCTACTTGCCGAAAACCAGCCTGCATCAACACCAGGTGAGCTTCCGTTCGCAGTTCAAGATCCTGCGCAGCCCGTTGATGATCGGGCACGTGTTGCTGTCGATCCTGGTGTTCAGCGGCATGTTTACCGCTTACACCTATCTGGCTGACATTCTTGAGCGGCTGGCCGGTTTCAACGGCACCGTGGTGGGTTGGTGCCTGATGGGCTTCGGCGCGGTGGGCCTGATCGGTAACTCGTTGGGTGGTCGCGCGGTGGACCGTCATCCGCTGATCGCTTCCGTGACGTTCTGCGCGTTCATGATCGCCGGCATGGTGACGCTGGTGCCGAACATCCATTCGCCGCTGGGTCTGGCGGCGGCAATGGGCATCTGGGGCGTGACACAAGCGGCGTTGTTCCTGGTCAGCCATGTGCGTTTGATGAAGGCAGCGCCTGAGGCACCGGCCTTTGCCGCGTCGCTGAACATTGCTGGCGCCAACCTCGGTATCGGTCTGGGCGCGATGGTCGGTGGCCGGGTGATCGACAGCGTTGGCCTGGGTGGGCTTGGCTTTGCGGCGGCCGGTTTTATTCTGATCTCGATCCTGTTGGCCATGGCGCTGATGACCTTCAAGCCCCGCGAAGTCTGCGCCTGACCCTCATATCTCGGTGAACAGCTCGCGTCGGGCACCTTCGGTAATCGCAACGATGCCGGGGTGCTTGACCTTGCGCTCCACCGAAATGGCGTAGAACGACTCGGTCACGGCGTCGGTCTGGCCAATCAATTCCACGCCGCACTGACGCTTCACTTCATCGGCAATCACGCTCGGGCCGATGAAAATCCCGCTGCCGGATTGGCCGAAAGCCTGCATCAACGCGCTGTCGTCGAACTCACCGACGATGCGCGGCTGAATCTGCTGCTCGGCAAACCAGCGTTGCAAACGACTGCGCACCACGGTTTCCGGCCCCGGAATCAGTAGCGGTGCGCCGTGCAGGCTGCGCGGGAAATCCTGGCCGTACTGCGCCGCCAGTTCGGCGGTGGCGAAGAAACTGATTCCGCATTCCCCGAGTTTCTGGCTGTAGCCCTTGATGTCGAGGTGCGACGGCATCGGGCTGTCGGAAATCACCAGGTCCAGGCGCTGAATCGCCAGGTCGGCGAGCAAGCGTTCGAGTTTGTCTTCGCGGCAGGTAATGCGCAGCGGTTCGCTCAGCTCCATGGTCGGCGCGATCAGGCGATAGACGATGGATTTGGGCACCACATCAGCCACGCCAACCCGAAACAGAATCTGTTGCTCATTGGGTTGCGCCCGCAGCATCAGCTCCAATTCACCACCGAGCTGAAACATCTGCTCGGCGTAGGGCAGGGTCTGGCGTCCGGCTTCGGTGAGTTCCAGCTGTCGGCCGACCCGACGAAACAACTCGATGCCATACGTTTGTTCGAGCAAGGAAATCTGCCCGCTGATGGTTTGCGGCGTCAGGTTCAGCTGTTCGCAGGCGCGCACGATGCTGCCGGTCTTGGCCACGACCCAGAAGTAATGCAGTTGTCGATAGTTGAGCATGGCGACCTACAGTTCGTGAAAACCGAAGTATAACCGCTAAAAATACGAATTTTCCTGAAGTGTTTGCCTCCCTAGAATGCCTCGCTATCAACGGGCCATCGTTTCGGCCCGTTTTGTTCTATCGAGGAAAGCATCATGAAGCTTAAAACCACGGCACTGTTGATTGCGTCTTTACTGGTGCTGGCCGGTTGTGACCAGGCCGAAAAAAGCGCTCAGCAACTGATGGGCAAGGCTGCCGAATCCGCCAAGCAAGCGATTGACGACACCCACAAAGCCGCCGAGCAAGCGCTCAGCGATGCCACCAGCGGGTTGACCAGCAAGAAAGAATCATCGGGCGACGATAAAGAGAAAACCGAATCGTCGTCCCAGGAAATCTAAACCGTCTTAAAACGAGTCAGGACTGACCCATGGAATACCTTTTAGAACTTGCTGCAAGCCCCACCGCCTGGGTCGCCCTGGCCACGCTGGTGGTGATGGAAATCGTGCTCGGCATCGATAACCTGATCTTCATCTCGATCCTGACCAACAAACTGCCGGAACAGCATCGGCAGAAGGCGCGGCGCATTGGTATCGGCATGGCGCTGATCCTGCGACTGGCACTGCTGAGCACCATCGCGTTCATCGTCCAGTTGACTGAGCCGGTGATCGAGATCCTCGGCCACGCGTTCTCCTGGAAGGACATGATCCTGATCGCCGGCGGCCTGTTCCTGTTGTGGAAGGCGACCACCGAGATCCATCACAGCATGGACCCGGCGCCGGAAGATCCGAAGTCGGCGACCTCGACCGTGACCCTGGGCTTTGCTGCCGCGATCGGTCAGATCCTGATGCTGGACATGGTGTTCTCCATCGACAGCATCATTACCGCTGTCGGCATGACCGAGCATTTGCCGATCATGATCATCGCGGTGGTGGTGTCGGTGCTGGTGATGTTGTTGGCGGCTGACCCATTGGCCAAGTTCATCAACGACAACCCGACGGTGGTGATGCTGGCGCTGGGCTTCCTGATCATGATCGGCATGACGCTGATCGCCGAAGGCTTCGGCGCCCACGTACCGAAAGGCTACGTCTACGCAGCCATGGCGTTCTCGGCAACGATTGAAGGCTTGAACATGATGTCGCGACGGGCCAAGCAGAAGCGCATTGCCGCTGAAGCGTAACCTGGGCTGAAACGAAAACGGCCGCCTGCACTCGCAAGAGTCCAGGCGGCCGTTTGTATTTGGGGTATTAAAAAGTGTCCGTCAGTGCGCAGTGGCGTGACGTGCAACCGGTTTATCGGTTTTCGTCACCCGAGCCGGCTGGGCGGGGTGGTGATGGTGTCGGCGGGCAATTCGCAGGACTCCCCACAACATGGCGGCGGCAACAGCCAGCCAACTGAAAATCAACATCACAATGGTCATTGTCAGGCTCATCAGTGCCTCCTCTTCGCCCTGCTTCGGGCACACACGCTTTGCAAGTGACAGTCTAGTCGCTGCCATGTTGCAGGCTATTGACCAAAGGTCGGTGCCGACCAATCAGTTCGCTCTATCGAACGCAATCAACTGCCGGTTAAGGCTATACCGCTGTCGCGCGGCGTCCTATGATCAACGGCCAAGCCGGGAGCATGGACACCTGGCGTCTGAACAAGAGAGTGATGATGGTGCGGGTATTTTCGCGAATTCGAACGGCAGCCCTGATTGTTGGCTGTGTTGCAGGTCTGGCTGGCTGCGCGGGCAGTGTGGCGCCGGAGGTCAAGCGTCTGCCGGAACGCGTGGAACTCAGCGGGACGTTCTACCGTGGGCAAAGCTTTCAAAGCGGGCCCCAGGTGCTGGCCAGTCTGTTGGCCCAGCAGGGCATCGTGATTACTCCAGGGTTGCTCGAAAAACCTTTGCACCTGCCGGGCGCCGAAGCGCAATTGCAGCAGAACATGCAGAACCTCGCCCGCGAGTACGGGATGGTCGTTTACCCACTCGACAGCCATTTGCCTGCGCTGCTGACCCAGGTTGCGGCGGGTTACCCGGTGATGGTGCGCTTCACTGAAGGCTCGGCGTTCTGGGCTGAACCGCGTTACGCCATTCTTGCCGGGTACAACCGTCAGAAGCGGACTGTGTTGCTGCGCTCGGGAATGAATCGTCGGGAGTTGATGAGCTTCAGCTCGTTTGAGTCGTCGTTCAAGGATGCGGGTGGCTGGGCGGTGCTGATCCAGAAACCGGAGCAGATTCCGGCCAACGTTGATCAGTCGCGTTGGTTGAAAGCGGCGAACGATCTGGCCCAGGCCGGTCAGGAGCAGGCTGCTGCCCGTGCGAAGAAGGCGCTGACTTCGCAGTAAGCTTCCCGTTCGTCATCTGCCCGGCACTGCCACTTGCGATTGGCCTCTAAAGGATAAGGGCCCGGATGTTTCCGGGTCCGTCCCAAGGAGGCGTCCATGACACATCCCACTTCACCCTCCGGCCCGCACTCGTCCGAGCATTCATCAGGCAATGAGTTGGGTTTCGATCCGGATTCACCGGACCTTGCCGACCCTCAGGTGGACCCCATCGGACCAGCCAGGGCGCCCAGGGATGTTAAACCGGGCGAGGCGGGCAAGGCTCCCGCCAAACCTTACGACCCGCTCGCGAATTTGAAACCCTGACGTTTTGTGTGAGGTGCGTATGTCTACTGATTCGAGTTTTGACGACAAGCGTCCGGACAGTGTTCCAACCACTGTGGAGGATGATATTGATCCGGTGATGGATCCGGACAGTCCGATGCGTGATCCGTTGGTCAGGCCGGTGGTGAGGCCAAGGGATCCGAGTGCGGGGGATGGTATTCCGGATGATGATCAGATGCCGTTGCCGAATGATTGAGGTTTTCGGTTTGGCGTTCAGTGGATTGGGGGTATATCCGTTATTGCGGTAACGGCGGCTAACGGTTTCGCTTTTACAGCGAGTCACTTTCGAAAAGCCTGCGCGGCCCGGCGGAAAGTAACCAAAGCGCTTTTGCCCCTTTCGTTCGGTGGCTCGCTCCGGTCCTGCTCCGTGGGCCCGCCGCGATCGGCCATCCTTGGCCGTGCGCGGCTAACCCGGCATCCATGCCGGGTTGCCCACTGCGCAGAACCTGCGCTCGGCCTCTCGAGGGGGCGACTACCGCCACAGCCGCCGAGGCGGCCTGAAAGCCGACCTGGCTCTTCAGTCGTGTGCACACTCCCGCATTGTGATGGCCGCACCAGTTTTGGATGTTTGCACATTCCCCTGTAGGAGCCGGCTTGCTGGCGATAGCGGTGGGTCAGTCGACGCATTTATTGACTGGACGGACGCCATCGCCAGCAAGCCGGCTCCTACAATGGATTGGGTTCACACGATTCAAAATTGTAGGAGCTGGCTTGTCGGGTCGCCGCATCGCAGCGATGGACGCCAACGATAACGCGGGCTGTCTGAATGAACGCGTTGTTCAAACGCTTTTCGCCGGCAAGCCGGCTCCTACAGGAAATCGCATACGCTTTTGATTTCCACCACTCATCAGGCCGAGCGTTAGCTCGCCTTCAGCTTTTGATCTGAGCGCCCCCTCGAGAGGCCGAGTGGAGGTTCTGCGCAGTGGGCAACCCGGCATGGATGCCGGGTTAGCCGCCCCCGGCCATGGATGGCCGATGGCGGCGGGCCCACGGAGCAGGACCGGAGCGAGGGCATGCCGAGCATTAGCGAGGCACCGAACGAAAGGGGCAAGAGCCCTTGGTTACTTGGGGCTTTTCCAAGTGACTCGCCGTAAGGGCGAAACCATAAGCCGCCGTTACCGAAGAAACGGATATATCCCCAACTACTTCGAAGCCTCAACCACACCACTCTGACGGTGCTTGAGGTTCTTCTCCGACTTGTACTGCAAGGCCTCAGACGGAACATTGGCGCCCTTGCCGGTCTCGACCCAGTTGCGAATACGACTGGCATCGGCGAAGTGCGTGTACTTGCCGTACGCATCGAGAATCACCAGCGCCACCGGACGATTACCCATGCTGGTCACCAGCACCAGGCAGTGGCCGGCTTCGTTGGTGAAACCGGTTTTGGTCAACTTGATGTCCCAGTTCGGCTTGCCGACCAGATGGTCGGTGTTGCGGAAACCCAGGCTGTAATTGGGCTTGCGAAACGAGACGGTTTTTTCCTTGGTGGTGCTCAACTCGGTCAATAACGGGTACTTGTGCGCCGCGATCAGCAATTTGCTCAGGTCGCGTGCGGTAGAAACGTTACGAGGGGAGAGGCCAGTCGGTTCGACGAAGTGGGTGCTGGTCATGCCCAGCGCCTTGGCCTTGGCGTTCATCGCGGCAATGAATGCGACATAGCCGCCCGGATAGTGGTGGGCCAGGCTCGCGGCTGCGCGGTTTTCCGAGGACATCAGCGCGATCAGCAGCATTTCCCTGCGCGGCAATTCGCTTTTGAGTTTCACCCGGGAATACACGCCTTTCATTTCTGGCGTATCGCTGATGTTGATATTGATGTACTCGTCCATGTTCTGCCTGGCTTCGACCACGACAAGACCAGTCATCAATTTGCTGACGGAGGCGATAGGGACAACCACATCGGGGTTGCTGGCATAGATGACTTTGTTGGTCTGCATATCCAGCAGCAAGGAGCTGCCGGAAGCCAGCTTGAGTTGTTTCGTATCTCGAGGTGCCGCGGTGGTTTCAGCAGCATTGACCGCTGGCGTGATGAACGTCCCTGTAAATACAAAAAATAGGCTCAGGATGGAAAGACGGATTTTCACGCTGGCAGACTCATAAGGTGTGGATTAGCCGTTTTGTAACGGGCTGTTTCTTTAAAAACGACGCATTTTAGGAGTATGGCTGAAGAACTGTCGATGGTTGTTCAATCGACAAGTCAAAGTCCTTGAAAAGCCCTACAAAACAGCAGGTTTCCGGCGAGTGGTAGTGTCATTCCACGGGCAAAAAGAACCCCGCCATTGGCAGGGTTCTTTTGTTCGTTGCCTGGATCGAGGCGTGAACTCAGCTGTGCAGCGTTTCCGCTGCGTACAGCGTGTTTTCCAGCAGGCAGGCGCGGGTCATCGGGCCGACGCCGCCCGGTACTGGAGTGATCCAGCCAGCGCGGGGCAGGGCGGTTTCATAGATCACGTCGCCGACCAGTTTGCCGTCTTCCTGACGGTTGATGCCGACGTCGATCACGATCGCGCCTTCCTTGATCCATTCACCCTTGACCAGGCCCGGCTTGCCGGCGGCGACCACCACCAGATCGGCGCGACCGACGTGGCCTGCCAGATCCTTGGTGAAGCGGTGGGTGACGGTCACGGTGCAACCGGCCAGCAGCAATTCCATCGCCATCGGTCGCCCGACAATGTTGGAGGCGCCGACGACCACTGCGTCCATCCCGTAAAGATCGGCCCCGGTGCTTTCCAGCAGGGTCATGATCCCTTTGGGCGTGCAAGGGCGCAGCAGCGGAATGCGCTGGGCCAGACGACCGACGTTATAAGGATGGAAGCCGTCGACGTCTTTGTCTGGACGAATGCGTTCCAGCAATTTGGACGCGTCCAGGTGTTCAGGCAACGGAAGCTGAAGCAGAACGCCGTCGATTGCCGGGTCGTCGTTCAGGCGATCGATCAGGGCGGTCAGCGCTTCTTGAGTGGTTTCGGAAGGCAGGTCGTAGGCTTGGGAAATGAAGCCGACCTCTTCACAGTCTTTACGCTTGTGCGAGACATAAACCTGAGAGGCAGGATCGCTGCCGACCAGGATCACCGCGAGACCGGGAGTGCGCAGGCCTTGCTGGCGACGCTCGGTGACGCGTTTGGCGATCTGCTGGCGCAGGCTGGCGGCGATCGATTTGCCGTCGATTAGTTGTGCAGTCATTGCGCGTGATTAACCATCGAGAGGGGAAAAAAAGAGAACGCATTCTCGCATGTCATGAGGTGAGGGCAAAGGCGCTTGGTCTGCAAATTCCTCTAACCCCTTTAATTAAATGAATTTTTTTTAAAAAGGATTTGACGCCCTACGGGGGGCTCTATACTATTCGTCGCACTTGTCGGGCACAGCCTAGCACTGGTTAAGAAGGTCGAGCGGAATTACGATTCTGCAAGGCTGGAAAGCACTTAGTTTGTAGTCCTTCAAGGGTACAGATTAACAAGGCGCCCGTAGCTCAGCTGGATAGAGCATCCGCCTTCTAAGCGGATGGTCGCAGGTTCGAGTCCTGCCGGGTGCGCCATTAGGCAGCTTTGGCACAAGTAACGCGATATGGTGGGCGTAGCTCAGTTGGTAGAGCACGGGATTGTGACTCCCGTTGTCGTGGGTTCGATCCCCATCGTCCACCCCATATTTCGAAAGGCGCCAGATTAACAGTCTGGCGCCTTTGCTTTAACGGCTACATGCGGATGTGGTGGAATTGGTAGACACACTGGATTTAGGTTCCAGCGCCGCGAGGCGTAAGAGTTCGAGTCTCTTCATCCGCACCAAATAAAGCTTCATTCAGGCCGCTGGCTTGGCTGGAGCTCAACGAAGAAGTTGTTTGGCTTCTTTGTTACGCAATATGGTGGGCGTAGCTCAGTTGGTAGAGCACGGGATTGTGACTCCCGTTGTCGTGGGTTCGATCCCCATCGTCCACCCCATATTCCGAAAGGCGCCAGATTTAACAGTCTGGCGCCTTTTTTGTTTTAGTGGTCTGAGTGTTTCGCGACTGCAGGTTCTGGGTCGCAGGCGCAGGGCGTTTCGTCGTATTTTTGTTTCTCGATGATGCCGTGCTGCTCGCCGGTCTTGCTCGCGAGATCGGCTGTCAGGGGGATGCCTGGCAATCGCTTCTATATATAGAAGGGTTGGCGCAGAGCCCTGGCATGATTGGCTGTATTTGCCACCGGGGCGAGATGCATTCATGCATTCGCACCTATAAATTGCCTGCTGCGTTGTTACCCGTTTTCAGTAGGGTGACTTCTTGAGTTTGACCTACTAGAATGCATGCCCTTGATTCTGGGGTCGGAAACGGCCGGCCAACGTCTGTGCAACGAGGAATATCCATGCAAGTTTCTGTTGAAAATACTTCTGCTCTTGAGCGCCGCATGAGCATCACCGTGCCGGCTGAGCGCATCGAGACTCAGGTCAACAAGCGTCTGCAGCAGACCGCCCAAAAGGCCAAGATCGCTGGTTTCCGTCCAGGCAAAGTGCCGATGAGCGAAATCAAGCGCCGTTTTGGTGCTGATGCACGTCAGGAAGCTGTCGGCGACGTCATCCAGTCCTCTTTCTACGAAGCCGTAGTTGAGCAAAAGCTGAACCCGGCTGGCGCTCCTTCGATCGAGCCGAAATCCCTGGAAGCTGGCAAAGACCTGGAATACGTCGCGATTTTCGAAGTGTTCCCTGAGTTCACCGTTGCCGGTTTCGAAGGCATCACCGTTGAGCGCCTGAGCGCTGACGTGGCTGACGCCGATCTGGACAAAATGCTGGACGTGCTGCGCAAGCAGAACACCCGTTTCGAAGTGGCCGATCGCGCCGCTCAGAACGACGACCAACTGAACATCGATTTCGTCGGCAAGGTTGACGGTGAAGTGTTCGCTGGCGGTTCCGCCAAAGGCACTCAGCTGGTTCTGGGTTCCGGCCGCATGATCCCGGGTTTCGAAGACGGTCTGGTTGGCGCTAAAGCCGGCGAAGAGCGCGTTCTGAACCTGACCTTCCCAGCTGACTATCAGAACCTGGACCTGGCGGGCAAAACCGCTGAGTTCACCGTGACTGTGAACACTGTTTCCGAGCCAAAACTGCCTGAGCTGAACGAAGAGTTCTTCGCTCAATTCGGCATCAAGGAAACCGGTCTGGAAGGCTTCCGCGCCGAAGTTCGCAAGAACATGGAGCGTGAACTGCGTCAGGCAATCAAATCCAAGGTCAAGAATCAGGTAATGGACGGTCTGCTGGCCACCAACCCGATCGAAGTGCCAAAGGCTCTGCTGTCCAACGAAGTTGACCGTCTGCGCGTGCAGGCTGTTCAGCAGTTCGGCGGCAACATCAAGCCTGACCAACTGCCGGCCGAGCTGTTCGAAGAGCAAGCCAAGCGTCGCGTTGTTCTGGGTCTGATCGTGGCTGAAGTGGTCAAGCAATTCGACCTCAAGCCTGACGAAGCCCGCGTTCGCGAAATGATCCAGGAAATGGCTTCGGCCTACCAAGAGCCTGAGCAGGTTGTGTCCTGGTACTACAAGAACGAGCAGCAACTGAACGAAGTCCGTTCGGTTGTGCTGGAAGAGCAAGTTGTGGATACTGTTCTGCAGAAAGCTAGCGTGACCGACAAATCGGTCTCTTACGAAGAAGCGGTCAAGCCGGTAGAAGCTCCACAAGCCGACTGATCTTTTCTGCGGTAAGAAGCACACACCATAAGCCAGCCTTCGTGCTGGCTTATGCGTATTCAAGACATAACTATTTGGGAGTGACTGCAGAGCATGTTCCGTAATTCGTATATTCAGCAGAACTCTGATATCCAGGCCGCAGGCGGCCTGGTCCCGATGGTTGTCGAGCAGTCTGCTCGTGGCGAGCGCGCCTACGACATTTACTCGCGTCTTCTCAAGGAGCGGGTGATCTTTCTGGTGGGTCCGGTAGAGGACTACATGGCCAACCTGATTTGCGCGCAGCTGTTGTTCCTTGAAGCGGAAAACCCGGACAAGGACATCCATCTCTATATCAACTCCCCGGGCGGTTCGGTGACGGCGGGCATGTCGATCTACGACACCATGCAGTTCATCAAGCCTAACGTGTCGACCACCTGTATCGGTCAGGCCTGCAGCATGGGCGCATTCCTGCTGACCGCCGGTGCTCCTGGCAAGCGTTACTGCCTGCCGAACTCACGCGTGATGATTCACCAGCCACTGGGCGGTTTCCAGGGGCAGGCTTCGGATATCGAAATCCATGCCAAGGAAATCCTCTTCATTCGTGAGCGTCTCAACACGCTGATGGCCAAGCACAGCGGGCGCACGCTTGAAGAGATCGAGCGCGATACCAACCGCGACAATTTCATGAGTGCAGAAGCCGCGCGTGAATACGGGTTGATCGATGAAGTGATCACCCAGCGCCCCGCTTAATATAAGCAGCTCAAAATAAGGCGGGTCGGCTGGTCCGATCACCAGCGGGCTTGAAAAAGCCCGCAATAGCCTTCATCTTGTGTTGCAAGCCTATCGGATTTGGATCGAACGAATGACTGACACCCGCAACGGCGAGGACAACGGCAAGCTGCTCTATTGCTCCTTCTGTGGCAAAAGCCAGCATGAAGTGCGCAAATTGATTGCCGGCCCCTCGGTCTTTATCTGCGACGAGTGCGTCGACCTGTGCAATGACATCATCCGAGAGGAGGTGCAGGAAGCCCAGGCGGAAAGCAGCGCGCATAAATTGCCTTCGCCTAAAGAAATCAGCGGCATCCTTGATCAGTACGTGATTGGTCAGGAGCGTGCAAAAAAGGTTCTGGCTGTAGCGGTGTACAACCACTACAAACGCCTGAACCAGCGTGACAAAAAGAATGACGACGTCGAACTCGGCAAGAGCAACATCCTGCTGATCGGCCCGACAGGCTCGGGTAAAACCCTGCTTGCCGAAACACTGGCCCGCTTGTTGAACGTTCCGTTCACCATCGCCGACGCAACCACCCTCACCGAGGCGGGTTATGTGGGTGAAGATGTCGAGAACATCATTCAGAAGCTGTTGCAGAAGTGCGATTACGACGTAGAAAAAGCCCAGATGGGTATTGTCTACATCGATGAGATCGACAAGATCTCGCGCAAGTCTGACAACCCGTCGATCACCCGGGACGTTTCCGGTGAAGGCGTGCAGCAGGCCCTGCTCAAGCTGATCGAAGGTACGGTCGCTTCCGTTCCGCCTCAAGGTGGTCGCAAGCATCCGCAGCAGGAATTCCTTCAGGTTGACACCCGTAACATCCTGTTCATCTGCGGCGGCGCATTCTCTGGTCTGGAAAAGGTTATTCAAAACCGTTCCACCAAGGGCGGCATCGGTTTCAACGCAGAAGTGCGCAGCAAGGAAGAAGGCAAGAAAGTCGGTGAATCCCTGCGTGAAGTCGAGCCTGACGATCTGGTCAAGTTCGGTCTGATCCCGGAATTCGTCGGTCGTCTGCCGGTTCTTGCCACGCTGGACGAGCTTGATGAGGCTGCATTGATGCAGATCCTCACCGAGCCGAAAAATGCTCTGACCAAACAGTATGCCAAGCTGTTCGAGATGGAAGGCGTGGACCTGGAATTCCGGGCAGACGCACTCAAATCGGTCGCCAAACGTGCCCTGGAACGCAAGACCGGTGCCCGTGGACTGCGCTCGATTCTCGAAGGTGTATTGCTCGACACTATGTATGAAATCCCCTCGCAGTCCGAGGTGAGTAAAGTAGTGATCGATGAAAGCGTTATAGAAGGCAAGTCCAAGCCACTGTATATCTACGAAAACAGTGAGCCGGCTGCCAAGGCCGCGCCAGACGCTTAAGCGTCACGCAGCTGGAATAAAGAAGGGGCCTTCGGGCCCCTTTTCTTTTAAAGCATTTTTAACGTCCTCTTTGCGCTTGTTTTTTTTCAAGGCAGCCCCCATCTTGGTTTCAAGCTTACTTCCATCTGTTTACGGCCTTATGGCCGCCGTAGAGGCGAAATCATGAAGACAACCATCGAATTGCCTCTCCTGCCATTGCGTGATGTCGTGGTTTATCCGCACATGGTTATCCCGCTGTTCGTGGGGCGCGAGAAATCCATCGAAGCCCTCGAGGCAGCGATGACGGGCGACAAGCAGATCCTTCTGCTGGCCCAGAGAAACCCTGCTGACGACGATCCCGGTGAAGAAGCACTTTATCGCGTAGGTACGATCGCTACCGTTCTGCAGTTGCTCAAGTTGCCTGACGGCACGGTCAAGGTTCTGGTCGAAGGTGAGCAGCGCGGCGCCGTGGAGCGCTTCAGCGAAGTGGACGGCCATTGCCGTGCCGAAGTCTCCTTGATCGATGAAGTCGATGCGCCTGAGCGCGAGTCGGAAGTGTTTGTCCGCAGCCTGCTGGCTCAGTTCGAACAATATGTGCAGTTGGGCAAGAAAGTCCCCGCTGAAGTCCTGTCGTCGCTCAACAGCATCGACGAACCAGGCCGCCTGGTCGACACCATGGCCGCGCACATGGCCCTGAAGATCGAGCAGAAGCAGGAAATTCTCGAAATCATCGATTTGTCGGCCCGGGTCGAGCACGTCCTGGCGTTGCTGGATGCCGAGATCGATCTGCTGCAAGTCGAAAAACGCATTCGCGGTCGCGTCAAAAAACAAATGGAGCGCAGCCAGCGCGAGTACTACCTGAATGAGCAGATGAAGGCCATTCAGAAAGAGCTCGGCGACAGCGACGAAGGCCATAACGAAATCGAAGAGCTGAAAAAGCGCATCGATGCCGCCGGCCTGCCGAAAGACGCCTTGGCCAAGGCCCAGGCCGAACTGAACAAGCTGAAGCAAATGTCGCCAATGTCCGCGGAAGCGACCGTGGTGCGTTCGTACATCGACTGGCTGGTTCAGGTGCCGTGGAAGGCTCAGAGCAAAGTGCGTCTGGACCTGGCGCGTGCAGAAGACATCCTCGACGCCGACCACTACGGTCTGGAAGAAGTCAAAGAACGCATCCTCGAATACCTCGCCGTGCAAAAGCGCGTGAAGAAGATTCGTGGCCCGGTGTTGTGCCTTGTCGGTCCTCCTGGTGTGGGTAAAACCTCGCTGGCGGAGTCGATTGCTCACGCCACCAACCGTAAATTCGTGCGCATGGCCCTCGGTGGTGTGCGCGATGAAGCGGAAATTCGTGGTCATCGCCGGACTTATATCGGTTCGATGCCAGGTAGATTGATTCAAAAGATGACAAAAGTGGGCGTCCGCAACCCGCTGTTCCTGCTCGATGAAATCGACAAAATGGGCAGCGACATGCGTGGCGATCCAGCATCGGCGTTGCTGGAAGTGCTCGATCCGGAGCAGAACCACAACTTCAACGATCACTATCTGGAAGTCGATTACGACCTGTCCGATGTGATGTTCCTGTGCACCTCGAACTCGATGAATATTCCACCGGCGCTGCTCGACCGGATGGAAGTGATTCGTCTGCCGGGTTACACCGAAGACGAGAAAATCAACATCGCCGTCAAGTACCTTTCGCCGAAGCAGATTGCTGCCAACGGTTTGAAGAAAGGCGAGCTGGAATTCGACGCCGAAGCGATCCGCGACATCATCCGCTACTACACCCGCGAAGCCGGTGTACGTGGGCTGGAGCGCCAGATTGCCAAGGTTTGCCGCAAGGCGGTCAAGGAGCATGCACTGGAAAAACGCTTCTCGGTGAAGGTCACTGCCGACATGCTGGAGCACTTCCTGGGCGTGCGTAAATTCCGCTACGGCCTGGCTGAATCGCAGGATCAGATCGGTCAGGTGACCGGCTTGGCATGGACTCAGGTGGGCGGCGAATTGCTGACCATCGAAGCCGCTGTCGTACCGGGCAAAGGCCAGTTGATCAAGACCGGTTCGCTGGGTGACGTGATGGTCGAATCGATCACCGCTGCCTTGACCGTTGTCCGCAGCCGCGCGAAGAGCCTGGGCATTCCCCTGGACTTCCACGAGAAGCGTGACACGCACATCCATATGCCGGAAGGGGCGACCCCGAAGGACGGCCCTAGCGCCGGTGTAGGCATGTGCACGGCCCTGGTGTCGGCGTTGACCGGGATCCCGGTGCGCGCTGACGTGGCCATGACGGGTGAAATCACCTTGCGCGGTCAAGTGCTGGCGATTGGCGGTCTGAAAGAAAAACTGCTTGCTGCCCACCGTGGCGGGATCAAGACGGTGATCATTCCTGAAGAGAACGTACGCGATCTGAAGGAAATTCCTGACAATATCAAGCAAGATCTGCAGATTAAACCGGTTAAATGGATTGACGAGGTCCTGCAAATTGCGCTGCAATACGCGCCGGAGCCCTTGCCCGATGTAGCTCCGGAGATAGTTGCAAAGGATGAAAAACGCGAGTCTGACTCTAAGGAAAGAATTAGCACGCATTAGTACGCATTTGCCTGGAGGGCTTGTTGACAGCTTTTTAGAGCCCTTGTTATAAAGCGGCTCTTAAGTGTCTGTAGGCCATTCAGCACTCGTTTTTGCTTTCACCAAAAAACTTAGAATCATACTCAAATAGATATAAGGGGACTTAGAGTGAACAAGTCGGAACTGATTGATGCTATCGCTGCATCCGCTGATATCCCGAAAGCTGCTGCTGGCCGTGCGCTGGACGCTGTAATCGAATCCGTCACTGGCGCTCTCAAGGCTGGCGACTCTGTTGTTCTGGTTGGTTTCGGTACTTTCTCCGTGACTGATCGTCCAGCTCGCATTGGTCGTAACCCACAGACCGGTAAGACACTGGAAATCGCAGCAGCCAAAAAACCAGGTTTCAAAGCCGGTAAAGCACTGAAAGAAGCTGTCAACTAAGTTCGATTCAGGTTTTTGCCTATCCGGGTCGGGGTCATGCCTGACCTGGCAGCGGAGCGGTAGTCCAGTCGGCAAGTTGCCGGTCCGAGACACCGAGGGTCGCAAGTTCGAACCCTTGGTCCGCTCCGCCAGTTACGAGAAGGCGCATCCTCGGATGCGCCTTTCTTCTATCCGGATTCTACCCACGCTCCACGGTTGCCTAATTTTGAAGTTCAACCGTTTCTGGGGGACGCATGCTGCAGAATATCAGGGACAATTCACAAGGCTGGATTGCCAAGACCATTATCGGGGTCATCGTTGCACTGATGGCTTTGACCGGTTTCGACGCCATTTTTCAGGCCACCACCCATCGTAACGATGCGGCCAAGGTCAACGGCGAAGAAATCAGCCAGAACGAGCTGAGCCAGGCGGTCGATATGCAACGCCGTCAACTCATGCAACAGCTGGGCAAGGATTTCGATGCTTCCTTGCTCGACGAAAAAATGCTGCGCGAATCGGCCCTCAAAGGCTTGATCGACCGCAAGCTGCTGCTGCAAGGCGCAGAAAACTCGAAATTCGCTTTTTCCGAAGCGGCTTTGGACCAAGTGATCCTGCAAACCCCTGAGTTCCAGGTGGACGGCAAGTTCAGCTCCGAGCGTTTCGATCAGGTTATTCGTCAGCTCGGCTACAGCCGCATGCAATTCCGCCAGATGCTGGCTCAGGAAATGCTGATCGGCCAACTGCGCGCTGGCCTGGCTGGCAGCGGTTTCGTTACCGACGCACAGGTGCTGGCTTTCGCCCGTCTGGAAAAACAGACCCGCGATTTCGCTACCCTGAACGTCAAGGCTGACCCGGCGGCTGTGAAGCTGACCGACGATGAGGTCAAGGCCTACTACGACGAACACGCCAAGGAATTCATGACGCCGGATCAGGTGATCATCGATTACCTCGAGTTGAAGAAGTCTTCCTTCTTTGATCAGGTCGCGGTGAAAGACGAAGACCTGCAAGCGGCGTATCAGAAAGAAATCGCCAACCTGTCCGAGCAACGTCGGGCGGCGCACATTTTGATCGAAGTGAACGACAAGGTGACCGAGGCGCAAGCCAAGGCCAAGATCGAAGAAGTTCAAGCCCGTCTGGCCAAAGGCGAGAAGTTCGAGGCCCTGGCCAAGGAATTCTCCCAGGATCCAGGTTCGGCGAACAACGGTGGTGACCTCGGTTACGCAGGCCCTGGCGTCTACGATCCAGCGTTCGAAACCGCGCTGTATGCGTTGGCCAAGGACCAGGTTTCGGCCCCGGTTCGTACTGATTTCGGCTTCCACCTGATCAAGCTGTTGGGTGTCGAGGCGCCGGAAGTTCCGACCTTCGCCAGCCTGAAAGACAAGCTGACCCGCGAGCTGAAAACCCAGCAGGTCGAGCAGCGTTTCGTCGAGGCGACCAAGCAACTGGAAGACTCGTCGTTCGAATCTTCCGATCTGGCCCAGCCGGCACAGGACCTGAAACTGACCGTTCACACCTCCAAGCCGTTCGGCCGGGAAGGTGGCGACGGCGTTGCAGCCAACCGTGCGGTGATCGCTGCCGCGTTCAGTCCTGAAGTGCTGGATGAGGGTGCCAACAGCACCGCCATCGAACTCGATCCGGAAACCGTGATCGTGTTGCGTGCCAAGGAACACCTGAAGCCTGCGCAACTGCCGCTGGAAAGCGTCTCTGCCGCCATCCGCGGGCAATTGGCCAAGGAGCACGCCAGTGCTGCCGCCAAGACCAAGGCTGATGAGCTGATTGCCGGCCTGCGCGAAGGCAAGACGCCGCTGGACAAGGCGATTGACGGTCAGAGCTGGAAAGTCACCGCTGCGGCGAATCGCGCTCAGGAAGGGATCGACCCGACTGTGCTGCAAGCGTTGTTCCGCATGCCGAAGCCGGTTGCCAAAGACAAGCCGACCTTCAGCAGCGTGACCCTGGCGGATGGTAGCCTGGTGATCGTGCGTCTGAACGGCGTCAACGAAGCCGCTGCGCCGACCGACGAAGAGAAGGCTCAATACCGTCGCTTCCTCGCCTCGCGCATTGGTCAGCAAGACTTTGCGGCCTACCGCAAGCAGCTGGAAGCCGAAGCGGACATCAAGCGTTTCTGATGCCTGACTGAGTTTCCCGCGACACAAAAACCCCGGCCAAACCGCCGGGGTTTTTTGTGGGCACAGAAAAAACGGGCAGGGGCTGTCCGTCGGCTGAGGTTTTTCCGGGCGACTTTTTCCTGTAAATGGCAGTCATTACACTTGTAACTGTTTCAAGACACTAATCGATGCGACGCTAAGCATCGATCTGTTGCACAATACGCCCCGGACCGTTTTTCTCAGGATGTTCAATGTTTAAATCATTTCCCGTGCGGGTTGTCGGGCTGGCGTTGGTGCTGGCCGTTGCGGCCGGTTGCTCTTCGAAAAAAGCCCCGATCTATGAGCATGAGAACTTCGACGACTCCGGAACCTTTTCGCGCAATTACCCGGTCACCGATGCGCAATCCTGCGAAGCCGCCCGTCGCGCGTTGCTCAGCCAGGGTTACATCATCACCAGCAACGACCCGAAGCTGATCAGTGGTCACAAGAGCTTCCAGCAGACCGGCGAGACCCACATGGAGATCAGCTTCAGTGTGGTCTGTGCCGATGATGGCAGCGAAGGCCATCACGCGACCATGTTCGCCAACGCCTTGCAGGATCGCTATGCGCTGAAGAAGACCAACAACTCCGCGAGCCTCGGTGTCGGTGTGTTGGGTTCGGTATCGATGCCGATCGGCTCGTCCGACGACTCGATGGTCAAGGTCGCCAGCGAAACCGTCTCGTCGGCTAAGTTCTACGAGCGTTTCTTCGCCCTGGTCGAATTGTTCCTGCCGCCGGAAGCGAAAAAAGCCGCGCACATCGTCGAAAAGCCGAAAACCGATCTGGGCGTGCCTGAAGCCAAGGCCGCTCCGGCGCCTGAGCCGGCCTCTGCCGCCCAATCAGCTCCAGCTCCCGCTCCGGCAGCTGAGCCTGCGCCGGCACCTGCTGCGGAACCGGTTGCACCGCCACCTGAGCCTGCACCGGTTGCACCGGTCGAGAACGCTGAATCGGCGGCACCGTCGACGGAAAATGTCACGCCACCGGCGCAGTCGAATTTGCCTCCTCCGAGCGAACCGATTCCTGCCATGCCTGTGACCAGCCAATAATCGGTGACTGACGTTCCGGGATCGGCTCGCAGCCTGTCGATCCCGGAATCGTGTTCAAGTTTGATCCGCGTCAACCCAGGCCACATTCCGATGGCCTGCATCGAAAAATCCTGTGATAAATTCCTGACCACCTGCTACGTTTTATTCAGTAGCGACGGAGTGTCGTGCCTGCGTCATTTTTCTTTCACGCGGGCACTTTATGCTCAAGGTGCAGGTCATTTATTCAAGCGTTTTTTCAACGAGCGATGGGGGATTCAAAATGGACGATTATCAAGAAGAGCTGCTCGAGTTCCAGGCCTTTGAACTGGACCCGCTGGAACCGGCTGAAGACGCTACTGAGCTGTAAGCGTCAGGCCGACTGGCGGTGACTGCGGCGAAACTCGCCGGGTGTCTGACCGCTCCAGCGTTTGAAAGCACGTTGAAACGCTTCGGCTGAGGCAAAGCCCAGCAGGTAGGCGATTTCACCGAACGCCAGTTCGGTGTCACGAATGTAGGTCATGGCCAGGTCGCGACGAGTGTCGTTGAGAATTGCACGAAACTGCGTGCCTTCCTCGGTGAGTTTGCGGCGCAAGGTCCAGGTAGGCAGCTTCAGGCGTGCCGCCACTTCTTCCAGGTCGGGTTCCCGGCCACCATTGAGCAACGGCCCCAGTAACTGAGTGATGCGTTCACGCAGGCTGCGGGTGCGTGTCAGTTGTTCCAGTTCCCGTTCACACAATTGCAGCAGGTGTCGCCACGTACTCGGGCAGTGCAGCGGGTTGCGCTGAGCGAGGCTGGCCAGACTCAGGCGCAGTTGGTTCTGTTCGGCGCCAAACTGGATCGGGCAATCGCCCAGCACCGCATAAGCGTCCCGGTAATCCGGCTCGTCGAACTCGATCTCGATGCGCTCAGCGCTCAGGGGAACAGGGCTGACGCTGGACAATTGTTGCAACCAGCCGGCGATGATCGAATCCACCACGAAGCGGTTATAGGCGTTGTAAGGGCTGATGGAATAGAACCGCAGCCACGCACCTTGGGCATCTTCGTGGAAACTCGATTGACCGCGATAGTTGGAGCCGTACAAGGCTTCGAAGCGAATCAGGCAACGTGCCGCTTCGCGTACGGTCGGTGCCTGCGCGGCGGTAACCCCGGCGAGGCCGGCCTGGCTCAGGCGGCTGAGCTGGCCCATGCGTAAACCCAGTGCCGGGTCGGCGGTCAGTTGGATGGCGCCGTGGCCCAGGCGCATGTAGCGCGGGATCGACAGCCGGGCGCAGGCTTCGCCAAGCCGGGCGGGGTCCAGGCCATACTGGTCGAGCAGGGGCTGAGGATCGATGCCGTGACTGCGCACCGCGTCGGCCAGGCTGTGAACAAAGCCCACCGACAGATCGCCCAGACGCATCGGCAACGGTTTCATGGTTTACAACCAAAGGTTCAGCAAACGCGCGCCACGGAAGTTTCCACCGGCGAAATGCTGTCCGTTGCTGCTGAGAAAACTTTGCCCGGCGCTGCCCTGATCCCAGAACTGCCCGCGCAGGAATACGCTCATGCCGGCGATGGCCTGGCTGGCGGGCGGTTGAGCGGTCAGCGTCAGGCGGTGCCAGGCTTGACCCTCGCTCAGTTCGCCAGCCTTGAGGCTGACGGAATCGGGCGCCGAAAGACCCTTGTAGCCGCGCCATGGCTTGTCCCAGGCGCCGCGACCGATGACGAACGCCGGGACCGCGACCAGCTGCGCGCCCTGATCGTCGAGTTGGCGGTAGTTGTCCGGGTACCAGCTGTCGCTGCCGATCAACACGCCCAGGCGTCCGGCCGGGGTGTCGACGACATTGAGCGTGTGTTCGCCATTAGCCTGGATCACATCGCTTTCATCGACGATCGGGTGCATCTGGCGTTGTGGCTGGCCAATCGGCAGCCCGT
Organism: Pseudomonas sp. FW300-N2A2; assembly: GCF_017351735.1. Classification (NCBI taxonomy): domain Bacteria; kingdom Pseudomonadati; phylum Pseudomonadota; class Gammaproteobacteria; order Pseudomonadales; family Pseudomonadaceae; genus Pseudomonas; species Pseudomonas sp. FW300-N2A2. The sequence goes on from NZ_JACNDU010000017.1 coordinate 22,161, forward strand.
CGCGGCCGAACACCACGCTGCTGTTGTACAGCGCACCGCGGCCGATTTTCAGGGTGCCGTCGATGATGCTCGGTTCGGGCAGCACGATGGAGCCCGCCACGAGCGTCACGTGAAATTCCTTTGCCAGCCCACCAAACAGGGCCTGGTAATCCTTGGCCATGCTCTTGGCTTTCATGCGCAGGTGCGCATCGTCGAGGCGGTTGTCACCCTTGGCGCCGATCAGCGCGCGGATGAACTTCAGCGGGTTGCTCACCGCCAGCCAGTTCATGGCTTCCTTGAACGTGGTGGCTTGATACAACTCGTCTTTCTCGCCGCTGACCATCAGCCAGGTGCCGACATGTTCGGGCAGCACCACGATGGTTTTTTCATTCAGCAGCCCCTGTTCCTGGGCTTTCTGCAAATAGGCCGCGAGTTTGCGGTGCAAGCGTTCGGTGCTTTGGTAGTCGGTGGGAAACAGTTCGGGCTGGATACCCAGCAGGTTGCCACGATCGGCAGGCGTTCCCTGATCGATGGCGAGATCGATGCGCAAGTCCGACAGGTAATGACCCGCCGGACGATCCGCGGCCCACATGGCGTAGGTCGTCAGGGCGGCAATCAATGCCATGGAGAAAGTCAGGTACAGAAGTTTGCGCATGGGAAAACAGTTAGTGGCCGTGTGCAGGGTTCATGATTGGCGTTCAGGATGGGGGACGAGGCTACGGTAAAACAACGCGTTGAGGGGCGGTTTTTTTGATTTTTTTGCGGTTTTGCAGCGAATGATGGCCGACGCTGGCGAACCAATGCAAAGACGCATCGCAATGATCCATATATGCCGAATTCGTCATGGCGTCGGCCTAAAGCGATCAAGCCGTGACGGCTGGAACGGGTCAGGCTGGACGGTCTGTTCAAGGAGGTGATTATGATCCGTCTGTCCCTGGCCGAAGCTCGCGAGCTGGCCGAATCGATCTTGCTGCACAACGGTTTCAACCTTGCCCACGCTCAGGCGGTGACAGCCACAGTGATTGCCGGCGAGCGCGATGGCTGCGCCTCCCATGGTTTGTATCGGATCCTGGGCTGCGTCAACTCACTCAGGGCAGGCAAAGTGGCGGCCGATGCCGAGCCGCAGGTCATCGATCAAGCGCCTTCGATCGTGCGCGTGGACGCGGCGGGTGGTTTTTCACAATTGGCGTTCCAGGCGGGGCTGCCGTTGTTGGCGCAGAAAGCCCGGGCAAACGGTATCGCTGCGCTGGCAATCAATCGCTGCGTGCATTTCTCTGCGCTGTGGGTTGAGATCGAGCAACTGACGGCGGCCGGTCTCGTGGCATTGGCCTGCAATCCCAGTCATGCCTGGGTGGCGCCAGCGGGCGGGAGCCAGCCAGTGTTTGGCACCAATCCCATTGCGTTCGGCTGGCCACGCTCGGGCAAGGATCCGTTTGTGTTCGACTTCGCCACCAGCGCGATTGCCCGTGGTGATATCGAGTTGCACCGGCGCGCCGGCAAAGCGCTTCCCGAGGGCTGGGGTGTGGACGCGCAGGGGCAGCCAAGCACCGATGCCAACGTGGTGCTCGATGCGGGTGCGATGCTGACGTTCGGTGGGCACAAAGGCTCGGCGCTGGCGGCCATGGTGGAGCTGATCGCCGGGCCGTTGATCGGCGACCTGACCAGCGCAGAGTCACTGGCTTACGACGCCGGCAGCAAGTCGTCGCCGTACCACGGCGAGTTGATCATTGCCCTTGATCCACGACGCTTTCTCGGTGAAGCCACCGAACAGCATCTGGCCCGTGCCGAGGTCTTGTTCGAGAGTATTGAAGGGCAGGGCGCACGGTTGCCCTCGCAACGGCGCTATGAGGCGCGAGCGCGTAGCCTGGTGGAGGGCGTCGAGATTCCCGAGGCGTTGTACAACGATCTGAAAGCGCTGCTGGGATGAGTGAGAGCGTGCGCCACCGGTAAACCGGTGGCGCTTTTTTTACAGGGGCGTGCGTTGACTGCTGCCATCGACCAGGCGAGCGATGCCCAGCGGGTTGGCATTTTTCAGCGGGTCGGGCAGAAGCGCGTCGGGACAATTCTGGTAGCACACCGGGCGCAGGAAACGCTCGATGGCCAGGCTGCCGACCGAGGTGCCGCGCGCATCTGAAGTGGCCGGATAAGGCCCGCCATGCACCATCGCATCGCAGACTTCGACGCCGGTCGGGTAACCGTTGAACAACACCCGGCCGACTTTTTGCTCCAGCAGCGGTAACAGCTCAGGGTGATTTTGCAGGTCGCCGGCTTCAGCAATCAGCGTGGCCGTGAGTTGCCCGTGCAAGTGCTGAAGTGCCCGTTGCAGTTCGGCTTTGTCGGCCACTTCCACCAACACTGTCGCCGGACCGAACACTTCTTCTTGCAACAGCGGGTCGCCATTGAGCAACAGACTCACGTCAGCCTTGAACAGTTGCGGCTGCGCCTGTGTGCCCTGTTGATCGCGACCGGCCAGGTGAGTGATGTTCGGGTGCGCGTGCAACGCCTGCACACCGTTGGCGTAGCTGTCGAGCGTGCCGAAGTTGAGCATGGTCTGCCCCGGTTGCGCGGCCATCACGGTGCTCAGCGATTGGGTGAAGGCGCTGAACGCTGGCGAGCGAATACCGATCACCAGTCCCGGGTTTGTGCAGAACTGGCCACAGCCGAGCACCACGGAGGCGGCGAGTTCGTTGGCAATTTTCTCGCCCCGCACTTGCAGTGCTTCGGGCAATACCAGCACTGGATTGATGCTGCTCATTTCGGCGAACACGGGAATCGGCTGCGCTCGTGCCGCGGCCATGTCGCACAACGCGCGCCCACCCTTGAGTGACCCCGTGAAACCGACAGCCTGAATCGCCGGATGTTTGACCAGGGTTTCGCCCACGCCAGAACCGTAGATCATGTTGAACACACCCTTGGGCATGTCAGTCTGCTCGGCGGCACGGATGATCGCGTCGGCCACGAGTTCGGCCGTCGCCATATGCCCGCTGTGGGCCTTGAACACCACCGGACAACCGGCGGCCAGGGCGGCAGCGGTATCGCCACCGGCGGTTGAGAATGCCAGCGGGAAATTGCTCGCACCGAACACCGCGACCGGGCCGACGCCGATCCGGTATTGGCGCAAATCAGCTCGTGGCAGTGGCTGACGCTCGGGCAGGGCCCGGTCGATGCGTGCCGCATAAAAATCGCCACGGCGCAGGACTTGCGCAAACAGGCGCATCTGGCTGCTGGTGCGCGTGCGCTCACCCAGAATGCGTCCGTTCGGCAGCGCCGTCTCGCGGGTCACCAGAGCGATGAAATCATCGTCCAGTGCCTCCAGTTGCGTGGCGATGGCTTCGAGAAACTCAGCGCGGCGTATAGCCGACAACGTGCGAAAGGCCGGGTAGGCGGCTGCGGCGGCCTGGGCGGCGGCGTCGACTTCTTCGTTGGTGGCCTGCATGAACGCGTAGGGCAGCGCTTCACCGGTAGTGGCGTCGTGGCTGCGCACGGTGATCTTGCCAGCGGCACTGCGCGTACCGCCGATGTAGTTGTGGCCGATGATCTGGGGCATGGAAAGCTCCTGTCGGAATGTAGGGGACTGGATCTGTAGGAGCGAAGCTTGCTCGCGAAGGCGGTAATACATTCAACAGAGATGTCAGCTGACACATCGTCTTCGCGAGCAAGCTTCGCTCCTACAGGTCTGCGGTGTCAGGCGAGCGAATCGCTGCGGCGTGCGGTCACTGGTTCGGCATCGTTCAGGGCGGCGATGCGCGCGGCAGATTCGCTGTCCACCAGGTGCAACGACTTGCCACGTGTCTCACGGGTCAGGCCGACCGCGATGATGGAGATCAGCGACGCGCCGACCAGGTAAAACGCGATCGGTGTCGAGCTGTGGTACTTGTTGAGCAAGGTGATCGCAATCAACGGGGCGAGGGAGCCGGCGAAGATCGGCGCCACCTGGTAGCACAGGGACAACGCGGTGTAGCGCACGTGGGTCGGGAACATTTCCGCCATCAGCGCGGAGTAGGGCGCGTAGGTCATCGACTCGATGGCCAGGCCCAGGGTGATGGCCGCCATGATCAGCCAGTTGTTGCCGGTGTCCATCATCGGGAAGCCGATGAAACCCCAGAACGCCGTGAGGATCGCGCCGGTCAGGTACACCGGTTTGCGCCCGACCAGGTCAGACAGATAACCCATCAACGGAATCATGAAGAAGTGCAGCAGGTGCGCGCCGAACATCAGCAGCAGAATTTCGGACGTGTCCTTGTGCACCACCAGTTTCAGATAGGTAATCGAGAACGTCACGACGGTGTAGTAGAGGATGTTTTCGGCAAACCGCGCGCCAATACCGACCAGCACGGAGCGCCAGTGGTGACGCAGCACTTCGACCACGCCCAGTTGCTGTTGCTTGGTCTGCGCCTGACGGGCCTGGGCTTCCTTGAAAATCGGCGCGTCATCGACGCTGGTGCGAATCCAGTAGCCGATCAGTACCACGAAGGCCGAGAACCAGAACGCCACGCGCCAGCCCCAGGCGAGGAATTGCTCCTCCGACAGGTTCGACGACAACAGCAGCAGCGCAACCGTCGCCACCAGGTTGCCGGCCGGCACACCGGCTTGCGGCCAACTGGCCCAGAAACCTCGGCGATTGTCCGGGCAATGCTCGGACACCAGCAGAATCGCGCCGCCCCATTCGCCGCCAAACGCGAAACCCTGGATCAGCCGCAGCAGCACCAGCAACACCGGTGCGGCATAGCCGATCTGGTTGAAACCGGGCAGGCAACCCATCAAGAAGGTGGTGATACCGACCACCACCAGGCTCAGTTGCAGCAGGCGTTTGCGGCCGTACTTGTCGCCGTAGTGACCGAACACCAGGCCACCCAACGGGCGGGCTAGAAAGCCCACGGCGTAAAGGGCGAAAGCGGCGATGATGCCGTCGATGGGACTGTCGGTCTGGCGGAAGAACAACTGGCCGAAGACCAGTGCCGACGCGGTGCCATAAAGGAAGAATTCATACCATTCGGCGACCGTGCCGGCCATGGCGGCGGCCACGACGCGCTTGAGTCCCGAGGGTGTGGTTGCGCGGTGAGCGTGTTGAGCGTTGGGCATGCTGGCGTTTCCTGTAGGGGCGCAAAAACAGGTAGCCGGGCCGGGGCCGCAAAGCCCCGCCCGGCAATCACTCAGAGACCGACGTCCGGCAGGTGCGGACGGTTGGCCAGGGCCTTGGCCATGATCTGCTCGACGAAGAGCCGATCTTCTTCCGGCAGGGCCAGGCGTGGCGGACGGGTCAGCGCACTGCCGCGACCGGCGATGGCTTCGCACAACTTGATGCACTGCACCAGGTCGGCACGGGCGTCGAGGTGCAGGATCGGCATCAGCCATTCGTAGATCGGCATGGCTTCGGCATAACGTCCGGCCTTGGCCAGGCGGAAGATGGTTTCGCCTTCTTTCGGGAACACGTTGGACATGCCCGACACCCAGCCTTCAGCGCCCACGGCGAGGCTTTCCAGCACCACATCGTCGAGGCCGGCGAACAGCACAAAACGGTCACCCACTTCGTTGCGGATGTCGATGAAGCGGCGGGTGTCGCCAGAGGAATCCTTGAAGCACACCACGTTGTCGCAGTCGGCCAGGGCAATCAGGATGTCCGGGGTCACGTCGTTTTTGTAGATCGGCGGGTTGTTGTAGACCATCAACGGCACGTCGGCGTTTTTTGCCACGTAGCGGTAATGCTCGGCGGTTTCGAACGGCTTGGAACCGTAGACCAGCGCCGGCATCAGCATCACGCCATCGACACCGACCTTGCGCACGGCGTTGGCGACCTTGGCCGCTTGCACACTGGTGAATTCGGCCACGCCGCAAATCACGGGCACACGGCCGCGCGAGGCATCGACCGCGACTTCGGTCACGGCGATTTTTTCTTCAGCGGTCAGCGAGGTGTTCTCGCCTACCGAGCCGCAAACCACCAGGCCCGACACGCCGTCGCGGATCACGTTGGAAATCACCTGATGGGTTTTATCCAGGTTGATCGAGAAGTCATCGTTGAATTGAGTGGTCACCGCGGGGAAGACGCCACTCCAGTTAATTCGCTTGCTCATTGTTGCCTCCGGGTTGTTTATTGTATTTCGTATACGATATTTAAAATGAAAAAATTCGGCTAGTGCTTTTTTCAGGTTTGTGGGGTTTTTGTCAGCCGTCGGTCGGGGTGGTCAGTGCTTCAGAGTGTTCAGGCACCGGGCCAGGTGTCTGACAGTCGATAGCCTTGTGGCCACGGATCGTTTGGATCGAGCAGCAATTGATGGGTGCCGGTAATCCAGGCCCGGCCGGAAATGCAGGGGTAGATAGCGGGGCGTCCGGCCACTTCGGTCAGTGAGTCAATCCGACAGTGGAATTCGGAGCCGATAATCGAGCGACCGATAAAGCGCTCGCCGACGCGCATCAAACCCTTGGCGTGCAACACCGCCATGCGCGCCGAGCAACCCGTGCCGGTCGGCGAGCGGTCGATCTTGCCCGGTTGAATCACCACCGCGTTGGCGCCGGTGGCGATGCCGTTCTCGTGGACGACGGGCGCGGCGATCTGGCAAAAGGAAATGTGCGACCACTCAGGGTTCAACGGATGCACAAAGCCCAATTGCTCGTTGGCGGCACGGGTGATTTTCAGCCCGACCGCCACCAGGTCGGCGGCTTCATCGGGGCGGATTGAAAAACCCAGTTCCCTGGCATCGGCGATCACAAAGCTGTCACCGCCATAGGCGGTATCGACCTTGAGGGAGCCGACACCTTCCACTTCGATCCACGCGTCGAGGCGATCGGCGAAGGACGGCACGTTTTTGATTTCCACCCGTTCGACCTTGCCGTCACGGCAATCGGCTACAGCCTCGATCAGGCCGCCGGGGGCTTCGAGCACCAGCCGGGTTTGCGGTTCGGTCATTGGCACGATACCGGTGTCGAGCAACACGGTGGCCACGCACAGGGAATTGGAGCCGGACATCGGCGGGGTATCCGCCGGTTCCATGATGATCCAGGCCATGTGCGCCCGCGGGTCCTTGGCCGGCACCAGCAGGTTGACGTGGCGGAACACCCCGCCACGCGGCTCGTTGAGCACGAAGTTGCGCAGGGTTTCATCCCTGGCGATCCAGCGTGATTGTTCCCAGACCGTGGCACCGGGCGGTGGTGCGACGCCGCCGACAATCACGTCGCCGACTTCGCCTTCGGCGTGGCAGCTGACTACATGAATCACTTTCGATGAGCGCATTGTCTCCTCCTTGTTTCGTCTGTTCGGGCCTCATCGCGAGCAAGCCCGCTCCCACAGTGATTGCGTACTCCCTGTGGGAGCGGGCTTGCTCGCGAAGGGGCCATCCGTTATTTCACCGACTTCAAAAACGCCGCGGTCTCGGCATGCACCGGATTACCAATCACCTGATCCGGCGAGCCGATCTCATGCACCAGGCCGTTGCGAAAGAACGCCACGCGGTCGGACACGTCACGGGCGAAGCGGATCTCGTGCGTCACCAGCACCATGGTCATGCCGTCTTCGGCGAGCATGCGCATGGTGTCCAGCACTTCGCCGACCAACTGTGGATCGAGGGCCGAGGTGGCTTCGTCGAACAGCATGTAGTCCGGTGACATGGCCAGGGCGCGGGCAATGGCCATGCGTTGTTGCTGGCCGCCCGAGAGCTTGCCGGGGAACACCTTGAGCTTGTCGCCCAGGCCGACGTGAGTCAGTTGCTGCACGGCCAGCGCCTCGGCTTCGGCCTTGCTTTTGCCCAGGACCTTGCGCGGTGCGAGCATCACGTTTTCCAGCACGGTCAGGTGCGGGAAGGCATTCCATTGCTGGAACACGATGCCGATTTTCTGCCGCAGGTGATTGAGGTCGGTTGCGCGGTGATGCACCTCGACGCCATCCACGCGGATGTTGCCCTTCTGGATCGGTTCCAGGCCATTGATGCACATCAGCAGGGTCGATTTTCCCGAGCCGGAGCCGCCGATGATGGACACCACTTCGCCCTTGTTCACGGTCAGGCTGACACCCTTGACCACATCAAGGTCGCCGAAGGATTTGTGTACGTTGTCGATCTCAATCATTTTCTTGCCACCTTCTTTCCAGACGAGCGCCGAGGCGTGCGACCACCAGGCTCATGACGTAGTAGATAAGGCCCGCGATGCACAGCACCAGCAGCGGTTCCTGAATGCGGGTCACGATGGTTTGCGAGGCGCGCAGCAGTTCGACGATGCCGATCCACATCACCAGCGCGGTGTCTTTCATCACCCCGAGCACCAGGTTCAGCCAGCCGGGGAAGGCTACCCGCGAGGCCATCGGCAGGACGATCCAGCGCAGGTCCTGGAAGAAACTCAGGCCCAGCGAACGGCTGGCCCGGCGCAGGGTCAGCGGTACCGACAGCACGCCGCCGCGCACGATCTCGGTGAAGTACGCGGCGGCGTAAACCCCGAGCACGATGCAGCCCACGCTGAAAGCACTGATGTTCAGGCCGACGATGCTCTTGAGCGAGTTGAACAGCACGAACTGGATCAGCAGCGGCACGCTGCGAAACACGTCCAGTACCCATGCCAGTGGCAGGCTGGCCCGTGGCAACAGCGCACGCAGCAGGCCGAACACCAGCCCGGCGAACGTGCCGAGCAGGATCGCCCAGCAAGTCAGTTGCAGCGTGATCCAGGCGCCGTTAAGCAGGAACAGCAGGTCGTTCCAGGAAAATCCGGTGGAAAACATAGTCACGTCCTCAGTAACGGAACAGCCGCCAGGCCATCAGCCGGGCCGTCGCGACGATCGCCTTGGCGATCAGGTAATACAGCACCGCGGCGATGGTGAAATATTCGAAAGTGCGGAACGTCTTGACGTTGTAGTCCTGGGTCACGCCGGTGAGGTCGTTGTTGAGCCCGACAATCACCCCCAGCGACGTCATCAACACCGCCCAGACCATCTGGTTGCTCAACGGGTAGAACACGATCCGCAACAGTTGCGGGACGATGATCATCCGGTAGGCCTGGAAGGCACTCATGCCCAGCGAACGCGCGGCCCGCACTTGCGTGCCAGGCACCGCCTTGAGCCCGCCGCGAAAGTTTTCCGCGAGATAGCCGGCATTGTTGAAGGTGATCCCGGCCAACAGCGCGAGCCAGGAACTGACGTGCAGGCCCATTGAGCCGAGGCCGAAGTACAGGATGTAGATCTGGAACAGCGACGGGGTATTACGGGCAATCGACACCCAGCCGTTGCCGATACCGCGCAGCAGCGGGTGTCTGGTTTCACGCATGACTGTCAGGGCCAGGGCGATCAGTACGCCGAAAATCATCGACAGCGCGGCGGTCTCGAACGTGACCCAGGCGCCGGCGAGCATGTCCGGCAAGGCGCGCAGGGTGGCGCGCCATTGGAAGGTGTAATCAAACATGCGCGAGGCTCTCCATCAGCAAGGCAGGTTGCAACCAGCTCGGCAGTCGCCCGCTGGCGCTGGCAGTGCAAGCGGCGTCAACGCACTCGGCGAGGCTGGCGAAGTGCACTTTTCGCCCCACCAGACCGGGTGCGTAATGGGCGTATTTGCCCGAGTTGGTCATTAAGGTTGTGGCGGCTGGCGGGATCACCGGCTCGCCGAGCATGCACCAGCAGGTGTCCGTCACCAGGGTGGCGCCGAAGGCTTCAATGACGCCGATGTGTCCGGCGTCACGCGCCTGTTCCAGCACCGCACGACCGCACGTGATGGCGAGCACCACCTCGGGGTGTTTGTGCCGGCCGTGACACAGCCGTGCGAGTCGGGCGAACTCGCTGAGCGAGAAGTGCGGGTTACCCAGCGAGACCACCTCCACGCGGTTGTCACGGGCACTGTTGAGCTCGCGCCAACTGCCCAGCAGGTCCGCCAGGCGGATTGTTTCCACAGGTATCGGGACGTCGGCTTCCAGTGCTTGTGCAGGGTCGAGTGCTTCCGGTGTGACCCTGGCGATATGAAACAACGGCGCGGCCGACGTGGTGGCGAACGCTGCGCCGAAGGCTTTCAGGTCGTCTAGGTCTGGCTGGTACTGTTCCAGCCCGAACACCAGCGGAATCCGGCTGCCCGCGAGGGCACCAATGTGGTAGCCGAGCAAGGGGTAAAACGCATCGTCGAGTTCGCCCAGTTCCGGTAATTCAACGCGCAGGCGGGCTTTGCGTGGTGCCTCCAGATGACAACCGATCAGGGGCGCGCGGCCGGTCAGGGCGATGCAGATATCCAGGTAATCCGGGTACTTCAACGTGCGCGCACCAAGCACGCTGTTGGCGTAGACCACCGCGTTGGATTCGGCCCAGACGATCTGCTCGCCGGCCTTCGGTGCGGTGTCGAGCAAGTAGGGGGCGCAGGTGAAACTGAGCTGCGCGCCCATCGCCATATAGGCATCGCCCAAGGCACTGGCCGGTTCGCCGAGCAACGGGTCGATGCCCAACGCTCGCCAGCGGCGCTGGTCCACGGAAATTGAATTGAGGGTGGTGGGCACCCGAACTTTCGCGCCCCACTGCACCAGTTGTTCGGCAAAACGCAGGCTCGCCGGTCCCGTGTAAATACAACCGTCGATGTGGGCCTGAGCGATATCCACCAATTGGTGGGCGCCTTGCAGTTCGGCCATGCGCAGGACAATCTGCATGGCCATCTGCGCGGCTTTGCCATGTTCGCCGTCGAGCAGCGAACGGTCGAACCCGCTGAGCTCAACCGACTCATTGGTTTCGCCTGTGTGCATCGGTGTTTCGGTTGGCTGCCAGCCATCGATGGGCACGTGATCGAACATCGCCAGCGAGGCGCCTTCGACTCGGGCAAAGGCTTTGCCGCGCAAGGTCGCGAAGGCCTCCCGGCCGATGCACAGCACCGGCAGGGAACGCTCGAAAATGGTCTGCGCCACCAGCACGCCCAAGGTCAGAATCTCATCGGCTTCGGCCAGGACCAAAGCGGCCGGTGCATGACCGTTGCTGATCAACTCCATCAGCACGCTGCTGCCGGTACACGAACCGCGACCACTGGGAATGGCCAGCACACGACCGTGCAGATGTTCGCCGCTGAGCGGATGGTGACGGTCGATGACTTCACCCGTGCAAGGGTCGACGCCGCCCCAGAAGCTCAGCCCGACATCGGCAAACAGCAGCGCGCCCTGGGCGGAGCCCGGGACCAGGTTACGACCGATGAGAGCAGTGGACCCAGGCATGCCGGACACCTTAGTAGTAGACCTTTGGCACGGTCAGGTCGGTCGGCGGGATTTCAGTGCCGACCCATTTGGTGAACAACTCGTTGTAGCGACCGCTGCGCACCTGCTGGTTGACGAACAGGTTGAGGTAGTTGAGCAGGCCGTACTCATTGCGCTTGGCACCGAGTGACACGTAGTCGATGGTGTAAGGCGCGTTGCCGGCGATTTTCAGGTTTTTGTATTTGCCCGACTTGATCGTCGCGGCGGCGACGGTGTTGGTTACTACCGTGGCGTCGATGTGACCCTGGGCCACCGCCAGCAGCGTGTCGTTTTGTGACTGGTAAGCGCGGAAGGTGCCGCTGCCCCATTTCTTCACATCGCCCTCCAGCGCGATGGCTTCAAAAGTGCCGCTGGTGTTGCCCAGCGCTTTGCCCTTGATGTCGTTGAAGCTGTTGATGCCGGTGTTGTCGCGGGTCAGCACGACCATCTGGAAGGCGAAGTACGGCACGGTCAGGCCAACGGTCTTGGCCCGTTCGAGGGTGTCGGAAGTCGAGGCGACGATCACGTCAGCCCGTCCGGAGATCAGTGCCGGAATGCGGTCCGGGAACGGCGTTTCCACCACTTCGGCCTCGACCCCGAGGATCTTCGCCAGGTCGTTGCAATAGTCCACGTCGAAACCGGCAGGAGCGTTGCTGGCATCGCGGAAACCCATGGGCGGGAAGTCCAGGGTCACGGCGCAGCGCAGCTTGCCGGAACCGATAATGTCGTCGAGCTTGTCAGCCTGCGCGGTGGCAATGAAGGAGGTACTGAGAACAGCGCTGAGGGCTACGGCAAATGCGGGGTTTTTCATAGAGGCCTCGTTCTGTGGATGTGCTGTTGAATATCGTATTGGGGATTTCGTATACGATATTAACAATAGCAATGGCCGTGCCGTTTTTGCTTTTACCGTCGAATTTTTGCCAACCCTTGAAGCAGGGCGGCTCAGCGCAAGCGAGCGGGGCAACGCTACGACGGTGTCGGTCGAGGAGGTGTTACGGAAGGGAGCACGCAGGGTGCGCAGCGCCCCTTAAAGGAACATTTTAACGACGGCTATCGCGGTACTGGCTGGGCGAAAGACTGGTGAGGGCGCGGAATTGGCGGCTGAACGCACTGTGGTCGGTGTAGCCGCAGCGCAGAGCGATTTCGGTGATCGGCAGGTCGGTGTCGAGCAACAGGCGCGAGCCTTCTTCCAGGCGGGACTTGTGGATCATCTGCCGTGGCGTGAGCTGGAACACCCGTTTGCAATGGCGTTCCAGTTGCGCCACAGAGAAACCGGCGATGGCCGTCAGTTCGGCCAGGCTGATCGGTCGGGCGAAATGACGGCGAATGTGTGCGTCCACCGCTGCCAGTTTCTGGAACGCCGGATGGTTGGACTGGGGCAGTTGCAGGTCGCGGGAAATGCCGGCGAGGCCGACGATCCGCCCCTGTTCGTCATGCAGGGCGAGTTTGTGGGTCAGGCACCAGACTGGCTGGTTGCCGAAATACAGGTGCAGTTCCAGTTGATCCGCCAGTTCACGGCCGGTGGCCAGCACGCGCCGATCCTGCTCGGTGTACAGCGGGCCAAATCGTGCCGGGAAGACCTGGTCCGCCGTCAGCCCGAGCAGTTGCCCGCTCTGCTTGAAGCCACACCGTCGAGCCAGGGTCTGGTTGACGAAGACATAGCGCGCCTCGCTGTCCTTGATGAAGAACACCACGTCCGCCAGGGTGTCGAGCAGCGTCGCGATGGGCTGCAGACTGCTCAGCAGCGTCGGCAAATCGCAGGGTTTGAACTGATTGAGTAAGGGGAACATAGCGCTGGGGGCCTGGTGGCAACTACCGGGATCATAAAGACTCGGCAGTGCCCCCGAAACCCCGGAGCGAGCGTTTACGCGGGCGGGGTGTCTTCCAGGCACATCAGGGTTTCGATACGTGCCGGGCTGAACGGCGGTCGCGGGGCCGAGGGTTGCCAGTCGAACAGGTACTGCAAGGCGCCGCCACACACTCGCCCCTGACAGGCGCCCATGCCGCAGCGGCTGGCCAGTTTTGCCGCACGCCAGTCAGCGTGCCCGGCCAGTGCCGCGTAGGGCACGTCTTCGCAGCGACAGACCAGCGTGTCGGCTTGCGCCAGTGACTTGAGGTGCGGGCTGAGGCTGAACGCGTTGTTCAACGCCTTGGCGAAACCCTGCCAACGTGTCCGACGCGGCCACAATTGGCGTGCCGCTGCGGTGTTACCGACGGCGGCATGCCCGGCAATGGCACCTTCGACCAACGCCAGTTCACTGCCGCCGAAACCGGTGCATTCGCCAGCGGCGTAGTGATCGGCAAGGCTCGTGGCTTGCCAGGCATCGACCGCGAGCGCCGTGCCGCCGAGTGCGCAACCCAGCGCCTGACCGAGTTGAATATTTGGAATCAGGCCGAAACCACAGGCCAGGCGATCACAGGCCAGTTCGACGATTTTGCCCTGTTGCCGCAGACGCACACCTTCCAGCCGTTCATTACCCAAGGCTGCCACGACGTGGGAGTCGGTGCAGTAATGACGATCAAACAGGCTGAAGGATTGCACAAGCTTGCCCGGCCAGCGTGGCAGTTGCAGGGCGAACCCGGCGACCGCAACCGAGGAGGCTTGCTCGGCAATGCTCAGCACGTGGGCGCCGTTGTGTTTCGCGGTGGACGCACTGGCCAGTAACAATGGCCCGCTGCCGGCGATCACCACGCGTTCGTCCTGCACCGGCAGGCCGCCCTTGATCAACGCCTGGAGTCCTCCGGCCCCCGTCACACCCGGCAATATCCAGCCGGGGAAGGGCAGCAGCAACTCACGGGCGCCGGTGCACAAAATCAGTTTGTCGTAGCCAATCAGCCATCCGTGATCGGCGTCTTCCACCAACAATTGTTTGGGGCCTGAACAGGCGATCACACGAGTGCCGCTGTAGTGGCGAATATTGCTGTTGGCATGCAGGCGCTCGCGCATCTGCCGTGCCTGATTCGGCAGGCTGGCCTGAGGCCCGTCGCGCCAGATCTGGCCTCCCGGCAACGGGTTGTCGTCGAGCACGATAATGCGGGCGCCACTGGGCGCGGCGGCGAGGGCGGCGCTCATGCCGGCGGGGCCGGCACCGATGATCAGCAAATCGGCGAATTCGTTCATGGTCGGGTCCGCACCTGCATGCCGTCATGACACAGCGTCTGGCAGGCCAGTCGGCGGCGTCCGTCGATGGTCACCCGGCATTCCTGGCAGATGCCCATGCCGCACAGCGGTGCGCGCCGCTGACCGCTGACCGAGGTGCGAGTACACCCGTCGTCGGCCAAGGCTAATGCCGCGGCGACAGTCGTACCTTCGGCGACCCGCAGGGTGCGGCCGTCCAGGACCAAATCAGGCATACACGGCCTCCCCGAGAAAACGTTGCGGCAGATAGGCTTGCGCCGCCAATGGCGGCGTCTCATTGAACAGTTGCGCGACCAGAATATCGGCGGTGCCGGGGGCCGTGGTGACCCCCAGTCCCTCGTGACCGACCGCCAGCCACAAACCATTGCGCGATGGGTGCTCACCAATCAGTGGCAGCCCGTCGGGGCTGGCGGCGCGAAAGCCGGTCCAGGCGCGGATGCCGTTGAGCTGGGCGAGGCCCGGCATGTACTCGGCGGCGCGCTTGAGCATTTTCGCGAGCATCCAGCCTTCGACCTGCGGGTCGGTGGTGCCGAATTGTCGCGAGGCGCCGATGAACAGTTGCCCGGTCGGCCGGGGCTGAATGTTGCAGGCGGTCGATGGCCCTGTGGCGTTGTGGGCGCTGGTGACATAACCCAGTTCCACCAGCGTGTGGGTGACCTTGCCGGGGTAGCGGTCGGTGATCAGCAAGTGGCCTTTTTTCGGTTCGATCGGCAACTCGGGGCACAGGTCGTTGGCCTGGATGCCGTTGGCCAATATGACTGCCTCAGCGCTCAACCACTGGCCGTCATCGAGTCGCACGCGATTGCCATCGACCTCGCTGACCCGCGCCCTGCGTTGCTCGATGTCGGCGGTGTCGAGCATCCAGTTGGCGGTCGCCGGAGCGTAGAGAATGCCGTCGCCGTTGATCAACAAACCGCCTTCGAGGTCTTCGCGCAGTTCAGGTTCACGGGCGCGCAAGGCGTTACGAGCGATCAACTCGCAGGCAACGCCCTGGGTCTGAAGGTTCAGGTATTTGCTGTGGGCCACGGCCATTTCTTCGGCATTGGCTGCCAGCCACAACGTCCCGTTGCTGCGGTAAGCGCAGCCTTCAGGCAAGTCCGGCGCCAGTTCGCGCCAGCGTTGCAGCGAGTATTGGCTCAGGGCCAGCTCGGCCGGGTTGTCGTCGAGCACCAGCAAGTGGCCCATACCGGCGGCCGTCGCGCTGTGCAAACCAGCGTCCAGCACCAGCACGCGCAAGCCGCGCCGGGCCAGCGCCTGGGCGCACGCGGCACCGATGATGCCGGCGCCGATCACGATGACATCGGCCTCCAGGCCTTGGCTCATGGACGAATGCCCCAGGCGAACGGGTCGTCCTGTTCGATGATCAGGCTGGCCTCGGCGCTGATGAAGGCGCGGCCACGAATCGTCGGTACGATGCGCTCGCCGTGCTGTTCGTAGGAGCCTTCGAACTCGCTGCCGATGACGCTCGCCTGGCGCCAGATCTGGCCCGGCTGCAATTTGTCATCGGCGGCCAGGCACGCCAGTTTTGCACTGGTGCCGGTACCGCAAGGTGAGCGGTCGTAGGCCTTGCCGGGGCAGAGCACAAAGTTGCGGCTGTCGGCCTGTTCATCCTCGGCGAACAGTTCGACGTGGTCGATCAACCCGCCGTCTTCGCCACGTATCCCTTGAACGTCCAGTGCTTGTTGCACGGCGAAGGTGTAGGCGGTCAACGCATCAAGGTTGTCGCTGGCGACGCGCAAACCATGCTCGGCGATCAGGAAAAACCAGTTGCCACCCCAGGCAATATCACCAACCACTTCGCCGATTCCCGGCACCTGCAACGCCACGGCTTTGCGATAACGGTAGGCCGGTACGTTGCGCACGCTGACGGAGTGGTCGTCGTGCAAGGTTGCCTGCACCGTGCCGACTGGCGTTTCGATGCTGTGCATGCCCGGACCGATCTTGCCCAGGTGAGCAAGCGACGCCACCAGGCCGATGGTGCCGTGGCCGCACATGCCGAGGTAACCCGAGTTATTGAAGAAGATCACCCCGGCACAGGCCGCAGGGTCAACCGGTTCGCACAGCAGTGCGCCGACCAGCACATCACTGCCTCGCGGTTCGAGCACGCAGGCGGTGCGCCATTGGTCATGGTGTTCAGCCAGCCGTTGAAGACGTTCGGCCATGCTGCCGGTGCCCAGCTCGGGAAAACCGGAGGTCACCAGGCGGGTGGGTTCGCCGCCGGTGTGGGAGTCAATCACGGTGATACGTTTCATGAGTGGGCCACGTCCGTTCAGATGAGTGAACGCAAGAGTGGCCCGTGCGGGGGGTTGCAGGCTTGATGGTTTTACCCGGTGCCGATGACGAAATCGGCACAGTACCGCGGTCTGTCAGTGGTGGTGGGGCAGGTGCTCGAACAGGGTTTTGCAGACCCCGGCGATGTGTTCGTCCAGCAGCTTCACCGCCCGGTCGACGTCACCGGCGCGACAGGCTTCGAGGATCTCCCGGTGTTCGTGATCGGCGCGCTCCTTGCCTGCGGAAAGGCTCATTTGCATGCGCAGGTAACGTTCCAGTTTGTCGTTCACCGAACGGATCAGGCTCACCAGAAACGGACGTTGTGCCGGTTCATAGAGGCAGGCGTGCAGTTCCCAATTGAGCTCGGCCCAACGTCCCACATCATCTTCGCCGACGAACTCCTGGCAGATGCGTTCGGCCCGGGCGAAGGTGTCTTCGGTCATGTTGGGAATGGCCAGGCGAAGCACCTTGTCTTCGAGCAACATGCGCACTTCGAACATCTGCGCCAGCTCGGCATCGGACACCCGTGTGACCATCGCCCCGCGATTGCGCTGGAACATCACCAGGCCTTCGGCTTCCAGGCGCTTGAGGGCCTCACGCACCGGGATCTTGCTGACGTTGAACTGCCGGGCGATGTCGTCCTGGCGAATCGGCTCGTCCTCGGCGAAATGCCCGGCGACGATGGCGTCACGCAGATGGCGTGTGATGATTTCAGATGTCGAAGGCGCATTGCCCAAGTCTGGAGCATTGAATTTGGGTAGGGTCACGGCGGCAGTCGTTCGGATTGAGTTGGAGATATGGTATACGAATTTTCATTGGGTTCAGTGCACTTGCGCTGCCTTTCGACAGCCGCACCCTGACTCCCCGGGCGTGAATTTTCAGTTTGATTAGAATGTATGGTCTCCAATTTGGCAGGACGCTGGATTGTCCGTTGAGGTGAACAGGAGCACGCTCGGCGAGTAGGCTGGCACCCTTTCAGTAATGCACCCAAGCCACTTCCTTGATGCGATCCAGGAAGGGCAAGTGTTTGGGAAAAAGGATGCTCGAGAAAGCAGCCGTAAAATCGTGTCGATCGATTTGTGGTCGATCAAAAAAATTCCCGGCCAACAGCTCGTTTTGAGCCCGCTTCGCCAACTCAGTCCACGGTGCTTGGAGCTTCTTACCGGATGCTCTCCAATCCCAGATAGCCATCCATTCCTTGCTCTCCAGGTCCGGAATGGCACTATCCGTTTGCAGCAGCAGGTACGCTTTACCTCCATCATACGGGTTGAAGGGGTAGTCAAATTGGCAAATTTGAAAGCTGAAGTGCTGCGCCATGATTGTGAGCAATTTTGGGCGCACCTCCTGCGCAATCACTTGGTGTGGGAGGGCAAGTTTACCTGCTATCAGATGATCAAAGACTCGCCAATCCACAGACTGGAGGATATCGATCCGATCCGTGCCTGCGGCAAAACGCTGCGGCCTCTCGACGATCAGCAGCATCATGGGTATGGATTTGAGCCATTTGATTGCGGTCCTTAATTCTGCGGCGGTCGGCACGCAAGCAAGATGTACCTGGTTAGACCGGGACGTAAGGTCTGTCCAAAAGGCGTAGTGACTGCGACCAAACTTGAGTACGGGCTCGGGGTCGGCAACCAGATCATGACGACCTTCAGCCTTTGCCTCCACCGCGAGTGAACTCCAGGGGGTCGTCGAATGTTCCGCAGTCACGTCATAGGCCTCCACGGTACCCGCCATGCACTCTGCAAATTCTTTGCGACGGCGCTTCAGCTGATGCTTGATCCATCGTGCGTGTCGGTCCAACTCGCCGTAGGTGTATCGAAGGAGTCCCTCGCTGGGGACTGTAACTTCCTGGCGTAACACGACAATGGGCGCCAGTCCCGAAAGGCCCGTACCCTGCACGCAAGCCGGCACATCGGCGGATTCTGCCTTGGCCGTTAACGTGATGGCGACAAATGGTTTTTGCGATGGTGTGCAGCCCATGGCCGCGAAGCACGACTTTTCTTCCGGGTGCAACATCGCACCGGCGGACAGCGGTTCAAAGGTGCGTACATTGGGGCATAAGAGGGAGCCTCCTACTGCCCGCAGGGCATCCCGAAACCCGGTGCGAGGCAAATGATGTCGCCCGTTGGCAGACACCACGACGGTCTTGGGACGTAACCATGCATACAGGGTGTGGAAGTTTTCGCAATGATCGTTGAGGTATACCCGTCCTCCATGGTGCGGCGCTTTCAAGACGTCGATGCCCAGCCCCGCTGGGTGTTGTGCGGCGATGTAGGTCCAGTTCTCCTGATCGCCGGGAAACACTAAACGCTTACGATGGTGCCCGTCGAGGGTAACGTCCAGGACCACGACCAGTGAGGTGTCATTTAGGATCGAATTCCCGAAGAACTCGGGTTCAAACTCCGACTGCGTGGCCTCAGCCGCCTGTGTTAAGGCCTCGCGGTGAGGTAAGTCAAGTGAGGGCAGGTGTTCCTCGAAGTCCTCGGGAGAAAGTACAACTCCGCCGTTGAAGAGATTGGCCAGATTTTGCTGTTCGTCGCTGCCCTGTTCTTCTTCCGCCTCAAGCAGCCACTGCAAAGGCAGAGGGCGGCGCCTTAGGAGTGCCGACAGATTGGCTGCTGAGGCAAGTGTCAGGCTCTTCATCAGCTTTGCTGCGGGCGAGATGATGGACAAGACGATCCGACCGTTGGCGTAGCGGGTTTTGAAACCTTCGAGCGGATAGGAAATGGGAATGTGCTGACTTTTTAATTGTTCCTCCACAGCCAGCGCACGGCTCACCGCCTCGCTCACGCGGGGTGCAAACAACCATTTCAGCCGTTTGAAGGTGGGTAGGCAAGGCCCGAGATACTCCCCGATAGATATGCCGGAAGCGAGCAGTTCGGGAATGCCGCCCTGATGATCCGCGTCGACATGACTCAAGACCAGTACGTCAATGTCGGGCTTTCGATCCGTTCGTGGTGTGTTCTTGAGGTGGGTGATCAATGCCGGTGGCAGCGCCATTCCGGCGTCCAGCAGGCACCTGAACACGACTCTGTCCTCTGCGACTACTTCGACAAGTGTGCAATCACCATGACCTACATTGAATGAGCGCATCCGGACTTCATCCGGGGCGGCGGTAACGGTTGGGATGAGACTGGACGTTTTCTGTTGAAGCGGCATTCAACGAGCTTCCTGCTGGGGTATGACAAGGCAAAGTAGAACTTCGAAGCGGGCAGTTTTTAGTTCAGGCCCTGTGTCCTAAGTAAATAAACAGGGCTGCGTACCCAGGCAGCGCTGCTCGTCCCCGGGTGCATTTCTCATCGGCACTACCTAGTGCCGAGTTTGCCCCATCGGCGGCGTGTGATGGAGTTGGATCGGCACTTCAGGCATTTCCGTTACCTCAAATTAGGTCCGGGTGATGATATCGAGGCGTGGTGAGCGTGCAGTGCCGCTCGTATCGAAATGCCAGTACAGTGTCGTAGTATAGGGTTTCGTCGGCTGAAAATGTCTCCTGCAACGACAAGTCCGCCCCCATTGCGCACAAATCACCATTGAGCATCCACATCGTTATGTCGTCTACTCCAATCCCTAAGTCTGGCCTAGCTGACGTTCTAATTCTCTGCGCCTTGCAAGATGAGTATCTCGCGCTCCTATCCGTTACGACGGGACTGACAGGCGAAGGTTGGCGAGAACGAAAAACCAGCAGTGGCTGGCAAATTGCGGAAGCACAGTTCCTCTCCGACAGCGGTTCTCCCTTGCTGGTGATTGCGTCATTTTGCGCGTTTATGGGGAAGGAGCAGGCTTCTGCGACATTGGCTCACCTCTGGGGCGAAGTGCCGGCTCGTTGCATTGCCATGTCGGGTATTTGTGCGGGACGTCGTGGCAAGGTTGCTCTTGGCGACGTGCTCATTGCTGATCGCCTCTATTCTTATGACGCCGGTAAACTGACCGTCGTCGACGGCGTATCAAATTTTCAGGGCGATCCGATCCAGGTAGGGCCGGGTCCTCACTGGGTCCAACGTATGCAAATTGTCGCGAGTGTTGCCCCTGGAAGCTGGATCAACGAACGCCCGCAGATGACTCTTGAAACTCAAGAAGATTGGGTTCTGCTTTGCGGGTTGAAAGGTCTGCTTCCCCAAGCCCACCCGGACTTTTGGCTGGAGTGTCCCGATTGGACGTTGGTTTTAGAACGACTTCGAAAACGAGGACTCATCGACGACAAGGGTTTGATCACATCTGCAGGCAAAGATCGGGCAGGCGAACTGCACCTCCAATTTAATGGTCGACCGCGCCTCACACCTCCCTTTCAGGTACACGTCGCTCCCATCGCAACGGGCTCAGCGGTTGTCGAGGATGACAAGGTCTTCTCGCGACTAGGAGAGTCAATGCGCAAAGTGCTCGGACTCGACATGGAGGCAAGTGCATTGGGCGCGGCCGGAGAGTTTATTCGCGTTCCGGTGATTGTCGCGAAGGGTGTGTCCGATTTTGGTGACCTGGATAAAGACGACCGCTATCGTATTTTTGCCGCTCGCGCCTCAGCCGAGTATCTCGTGTTACTCATGAGGCAATCGGTTGACTTGCTGCATGGCTCCTCCCAAGCGCGAGGCCGTGTCTCCACCGATGCTGAGGCTCAATCGCCGTCTTCGTCCGCTGCCAACGGTGTCCCTCGAGATTTAATTGATTTTCTGTCGGACTCCTACCCAAGCCCCGATGACGCCCGAGCTGTCTGGGTACGGGCAGGTGGCAAGGCTGGTCAAGTACCCACCATGAATCGCGCGTTCGACACCTGGCAGCGTCTATGGATACTCACTCAACAAGGCGCCTCGGTCAGCCCAGCAAACCTGCTATCTGAGGTCAAACAAGACTTCCCTCATAACCCGGTCCTGAGCCGATACCTTTTGCAATGCGATCGTTAACAAATTAGGCCAACAGCTAAGACCAACAGCTAAGGAGAGCCCCATGGCAAATGTGCTTCAAGAACTCTTGGCGGCAGGATTGATTGACAAGCTCGAGGGTAATGACGAGCGATTTAAAAAAATGACTCAAGCGGCTGATAGTTTAGCCAAAGCGTTCAAGAAGAGCCCCGCGTTACTGATTCCTGCCATCCTCACCGTCTTGGATGGCGATGTTGCGACGGACGATCCGCTGATTGAGATGGCTGAAAAGGCGTTACTGACGGAATGGGAAAGTATGCAGTCAGTGCATACCGATAAACCAGTTCATATCTACCGTGCCCTATTGTTGGCAGCGTGTGCTGCGGTGGCTCAAGAACGTAACGCTGCAATTCTTTGGCTCACGGCTGCTGACATGCTGCGATTTTCGCATCTTGGGCGCGAGGAGTCGGTGGTCATTAAGCTCATTTCCCAGTTTGGGGACGCTACCGAGCAGCAGGACATTGCACTTTTTTCACCCCCGACCAAGACTGCTCGGAAGTCTATGGATTTGCCGAAGCTGGAGTTGAAAGAGGTCACCATCGACGGAGTCGATCGGACCGCTCTTTTCGGCGAAATTGGTGCGGCAAGTGGTCAGCATAACGCACAAGGTGTCCTCTTTATTGCAGGGCAAACGCATAACCGTTACTGGCCAAGCCAGCCTCAGTATTGGGCAGAAGATTTCGCCACTTTGATGAAAGACGTGCTTGGAGAACGGTTTGATGAGCTCGGCGAGGCTTGCGCAGCTGAACTCAACGGCATGAACGAGGCGCTAGAAACAGCGTTCAAGGCACAAGCGCAAGGCCTTCAGGCTGCTATTGCGCAGGCCCAGTCAGCTTCCACCCGAGAGCAAGTACGACTGGATGCCCTGTGGTGGTACGAATCGCTGTATTCGACGTCGGCAAAAATGAGTTACCGCGAAATGGACCCGGTGGCTGCCGCCATCTTGATGCCGCTAGATCTGATCGCGATCATGCCCTCGGTGACCCCAACAAGCGTGGCTTATCTGCTTTCGGAAGCGGTGGCTCGACTTCCGAAAGCAGGGTTTGAAACCACTCTGTCATTGAGAGAAGTCCTTGAGCGGGCCTCCTCACTGCACCGAGTGATTCCGCAGAGTGTAATGGATGGCTTTAATCTGCCGACGAGGGAGGGACGCCTGTCGTTGAGAGACATCCTGCGGCTGGCGTTGGAGGATCCTGAGGCTTCCGCCACCGACTTACTGCAACGCTCGCGTATTGCGGAGGACGCGACTATCAGTTTGCCGCTTCTTTCACGGACACTGCTTCGCCAGGAGCAGGCGGTACGCTTGTCGGAGCCGAGCAAGTGACGTTTCGACGCTGCGCCAATCCTCACTGCAATGTGCATGACGGCGAGACTTGTGTGCTTGGTGAACTCATTCCCGAGTCTTGTGGCGAATGGCAATCGATCCCTGCAGAGGCGAATCCCATTTCTGAGCCCAATGCTTCCCCTTTGGAAGCTCGTGTTCCATGGTCGGGAAGTGCACTTGGTCTGTCTGATCTGATGCTGCTGCTACCACGGAGTAAGCATATTTTGGTCGGCGTATTGGGTGCGCACAACGGTGGGAAGACTACTTTGCTCGCGGCTAATTACTTGCTGATGCTGCAGGGGCGCGCGATGGCCAACGCTATGTTTTCCGGCTCTCGTACCTTACACGCGTGGGAGTCACTCGCCTCCTGGATGCGTTTTGAAGATTCAGCCAGACCGCCAACCTTTCCGCCGCACACCCCTCGTGCAAGTAATAGGGTTCCCGGATTGCTGCACATTGCGTTGCGGCGGGAGGGGGGCGATTTTCGAGATGTATTGCTGGCCGATGCTCCCGGCGAATGGTTTTCAAGTTGGGCGGTGAACGAAAGCGCACCACAGGCGGAAGGGGCGCGCTGGCTTGCCATGCATTCGGACGCATTTGTTGTTGTAGCTGACTGCCTGAGGTTGAGCGGTCCAGAACGCGGTCTTGCCAGGAAGGAACTACTGCAGCTTCTTGACCGATTGGCCAATCACGTCGCGGGTCGCCCGGTTACGCTTCTCTGGACCAAAAGCGAGCACGACGTACCCGCAGGTATTAAAAATGCAATTCGTGACGCGCTGGCGAGCAGCTTTCCAGGAGCAACCGAACATGCAGTTTCGATCAAAACGCCTGAGAGCTTTGCGCAGCCAATTGACGCGATTGTGAGCGCGGTTTGGTGCTCAGCTCCGGCCAGCGAAATTGTGCTTGGGGTTCAGACGCAGGACCCTTTTCTTTCGTTTAGGGGGCATTATGCACACGCCTGAAATTGTCTTGTTGGGACTATCGAGCAGCGGCAAGACGCATTTTGCTGGCCAGTTGTACGGGCGCCTGCGGCGGACTAAGGGGAAGCTCCTTTTGCGCCAAGATAGTGGGACTCCGCCTGACTTATCCCCGCTCGACAACGTGTTAAACAGCCTAGCATCGGGACACGCCGCCGAGCATACCCAAGTGCAAACGTGGGCTGAAATCGCATTGCCCCTAGTGGATAAAGACGGAAACTGCTTCGACCTTCGCTGGCCTGATTACGGTGGCGAGCAATTGACTAACGCTTTTCGGCAACGCGCGATCTCTGAGTTGTGGCGCGAGCGGTTGCGTCGCGCGGGGGGCTGGATAGTGTTGATTCGTCTCAAAACAGAGACGACCTATCTGGAGGTTCTTACTCGACTGAGAGATGGTCCCCCCGAGGATTCTGCAAACACTGCGCGAGTGTCGCAGTGGGACGCCAATGCGCGCTGGGTCGAAATGTTTCAGATCTTTCTGCACGTGGCAGGGCATGGACTTGTCGACCAACTCAAAGTGCCAAAGCTCGCCGTGATGCTGTCGTGCTACGACGAGCTCGAGGTCACCAATAAGTCTCCAGCTGAGGTTCTTGCCGAGCGTCTCCCCCTAGTGTCCTCGTTTATAAAAAGTAACTGGAATTCGGATAAAGCAAGCGTCTGGGGGCTTTCTGCCTTAGGAGGGGAACTTGATAAAGACAGTTGTAACGAGCATTTCATTGATGAAGGCCCGGAAACGTTGGGGTGGGTTGTTGACCCTGCCGGCAATCGAAGCAGCGATCTCACCCTTCCACTGGCGTGGACTTTAAAAGAAATGGATCGCTAATGACCCCTACAGACTCCAGCTATCCTATTCATGCGACCTATGGAGAAACCCACCAGACGCATGGAGTATTGACGTGCAGCGCTGATTCGAATGTACTGCCGCCGATATTGCTGGATCTTACCGACAAACCACCGGGTTATACGTCCTCAGGAGAGGCGTGGGGGCCTTCGGTTGGCTGCGGGCCAATTGGCCAATGGTGGGCGCTGTGGTGGACCGAGCCAGACCCATCGGCCTCGCGCGCTGGTATGGTCACTAGCCGAGTAGCGCTGTGGCCGTTAGACGCAATTGGCAACGTAAAGGAGCTGTGCCAGGAGCTGGAAGTGTTGAGCGGTGGCAAGCCCATTGCGCTGCCGTCACCCTCCGTCGTTGCTCTTACGGCCGAAGCACTCATCGCGGATGCTGCCTCGGCTCCCGTCTTTGGTAACCTGCAGCTCTGGCCTGGGCTTCTGGCGATGCTGTGGGAGCGATTATGGCCGGAAGCACGTCAGGCATTCTCCGCCCGAGTGGCGATCAGCCCTTCTCAAGGTGGAGAGTCTGTGGCGCCTCCTTGGTTGTACGGCGTCGACTCTGGGCGCCTGCTTGAGTGGGCCAATAGTCACGTAATCACCTCTGTGGTGCCCGAGACGAATAGTCCCTCGCGTGCAGCATGCTGGCTGATGGGCCAAGCAGATCCCATTCTGAAGGAATTGCTCGAGTCTGTTACGAGCCTGGGTTCGACTCTCAACATCCTGCGGCGAATGGCACGCGCAGCCGACTATCTGGAAACACTGCGCAAGGCGCCGGAGGCCGGTACCGCCATATACTTGCTCCGGGCTCTGCTGAACGTGACTTCTGATCGTGGAGAGCTGCAAATTTTCAAGCAAGAGGCTGTTTCAGTCCTTGCCGCTACTGCTCCTGATGCATCCCCAACCGTCATCGTATCCCTAGCAAACATCCCTCATGAGCAACTGCTGGACGGAGCGAGGCTAGCCGAGATAGTACAGTCATGGATCGCGAACGTTCTGCCACACACATCAGTCCCGGATGCGGATACATTACTATCGCGCCTTGACGCGGGAACAGCACAAGAGTGGTGGCTTACTGCAGCTCGCTCAGGCATTGCCGAGGGGCTGCGCTCCAGCAGTGGACGTTGGAATGAATTTCTATTCAGCTGGCTTTCGGAAAAGCTGCATGCACGTTTGATTGCATCGCTGGGTATCATAATCGAAGCGACCGAGCAGCAGATGCTGACGATCGCGCTATCCTCCGAATTGTCAGCCGCTCAGGTTTTGAAACTTCGACAAAACGCTAACACCTTGGGATGGTCTGCTATACATGCGGTCGCAACATTGCAAGGGGCTACAGCTGTCGAGGCTCTGCAGGGGCAACTGGCGTTTCGACCAGATCCTTTACTCGGCTTATCGATCATGGTTGACCGGATTTGCGGTGATGATTTGATCGAAGCCACTGTTCGCATTGCCAATCCGACACTGTCCTCCTTGGTTGCCATTCGTACGTCAAAAAATCCCACTTTATTGGCGCCTTTGGACCTTGGGGTGCCGGCTTGGCGTGCGCTATGGGAACTTCATGTTGGCCTCGGCGGAAATCCTTGGCCTACCTCCGTGGATCAATATTTTCAGGCGAAAAGTTATCTTTCTGTGGTTAAAGCCGGGAGTTATCGTTCTGGACTCATTGCGCAATTGGCGGAAGATTTTGCACCGGTTGCACTCGACCTTGAGGATCGCCGGAGCCTCTGGGGGCGTTTAGATCCCATGGACGCTCGTGTATTAGCTGGGGTCGTTGCACGACTCATATTGCAGCGCGCCCACGCTGCAGATGACTTGGTGATTCCGGAGCCTTATTTGCTGGAGCAGGTAATGTTGCAAGTGCACCAGGGCCACCTAAGTGCAGCTCAGGTGAGGTGCCTCTTAGTCTGGGACAGCCTCATACCAGAATTTAAGGCGATTAGTTTAGTCCGTAGAATTCGGGACTGGTCAAAGGGATCGCGGTCTCTGGGCGAAATGGTACAGGAGAGGCAGTGGCGCAGTATTGCCAAAGAAATTGCTTCCGAGTACCGCTACACGAGAACGGAGGTGCTACCAGCTCTTCATGCCTGTTATGAGCTTTTAGGTTTTTTCGACAGGCTTTTAATCCCGAGACCTCCTGACGCGATTGCAATAGGGATCGATATGAACGAAATAATTGCTGGCGTCGCGGAGGTTGGCTGCGATGTTGCTCATGATCGATTGGAAGATTTGTGGGTTCGCGCAGGAGGACGTGCAGCCTCGCTGTCCACCTCGGGGAACTCGGCAGATCGTTGGCTTCGCGCGTCAAACCAAGCGGCCTCCGGCAGCCTACCCGAAGGGCTTAAGGCGTTAGTCCGTGTTCTACTCGATGAATTTCCGAATAATGAAAAGCTGAAATTGTTGGAGCAAGTGTTGCACGGGAGAACGAGAGTTCACTGATAAAGATTACTCTGTTGATCCATGAACTATCTCCGATAATCGTTGAGGGGTGTAGCAAAAGCGGCATGATCGAACAAGTCTGAAACATTGAACTCGCCGACTTGGCGGACACTTATGCGCTACCGCAGATGAGGTGGCCTTAAGATTGCGGTAGGCACACGAAGCACACGGTCAACTGTCTCGATCGCAATGAACCACCGAGGCGAATGAGCTAAAAAACAACTTGCGGCCGGCCACGGAGGCATTACAACGAGCCCAGCAGCAATTGCTTGCGATAAAGGCCGAAGGCCGCTTGGGCCCACCGATAGCATGATTCCAAGCCTGCAAGGAGGTTGCCGCGGCAGCGCAGGTAATGGCGAATCAGCAGAGCAAAGCCAGTGGTCCCAGTGAATTGGCGCATCGGATGCAACAGGTCGCCACTCACAACCACCAGGTAGAGGAGGTGGCCCGGCAGATTCAGGAGGTGGGCCAGACGATAGAGCAGTACAAGACATGGCTGACGGTTGGCAGAAAACTGCAATCACAACTGGACCTGTTGGAGCAGGCGTTGTTGCGCCAGGGCTGGGTCAGCGGCAACACCGCTGCCGTACTGGACAATATGCTGCAGCATTTGATCCGACGCGACGTATCGGCTGCGCTGCAGGTAGCCAGCAATCTACTCTTTCAAACGATGCCGTCGCCTGCGGGCATCGCGCAGTGGGTTGAAGAAACTGAGCGTCTCCTGGAGGTAGCGCGTAGCGAGGGGGACGTGGGGTTAGCATCCATAAAATGTTCAAAAACACTGAACGATTGGGTGCGACCGAGCTAGCCTGTGACCTAAGCCTTGTACTATTCGAACAAGACGACTTGCCGCCGACTTAGTAGTGAAAAATCGTCCATCACCGTGAAACTGACGTTTCGCGGCTTAATCGCAACACTTTCGACTCATTAGGGAAGCGAAGTGAAGGAGCAATTGGCTGTTACTATGACGACCAATGACGAGAATATCGCGGGTCGGAAGGCTGCGGATCTTCTTGCGCATGATTGGGAAAACCGCGACTGGGTCCCTTTATCACCTACTCTCCAATGGGCTCGGGCGGCGACTGATCGCTTCAGCGAGATTATTGCCGGTCAGCCTGCGATGTTCCGCGCCAGCATGAAAGGTGCCGACAGGGGAGCGAGCACACTCAGTCCGCGGCCCTTTCAGGGCTTCATCGAGTGTCTGCAGAACGCGGATGATCTCGGCGCTTCAACACTTCACATCGCGTATCGCGGGACGCCACAGCCCGAGCTATTAATTGTCCACGACGGTGCACCTGTCACGCTCGCTCATGTTGGCGCGATGCTTCTTCCATGGCTGTCGACCAAAGATGGCGACGCCGACGCGACTGGACGCTTCGGCATTGGCCAGCGCACCCTCGGAGCCCTTGGTGGCCCGATCACGCTTCACGCTCCTCCATTCCATTTTTTGATGGGCGACAACGGACCGATATCGGTTGAACCATCCTCTGATGTGCATGGCATCTACCAGGGGCATCGCCGAGATACGATGCTTGTGATTCCATTAGTGGAGAGCGTAACTAGCGAAAAAATTGTCGAGGCTGTTCACGAGTTAGACGTTGACTCGTTAATTTTTTTACAAAGCATCCGCATTCTAAGATTCCACCATCTTGACGATCCTTCGCAGAATCTAGTTTTCGCTGTTGAGGTTACTCCACAGCAATGTGGGCGGATCGAATTCGATGGTGAGTCAGCCATTGTCGACATCCAGGATGTGCAACTCGTCTTAGCTACTGGTGGAAGGCAATACTACCGCCGCTACTCCACCCGACGTCCCCTCCACAGTGGCAAGAAGCGGACGAATAAGGCTACGGCGGCCTCCACTCCGATCGGGGTTTGCGTGCCGATGGACTCCTCACAAAGACCACTGCGGTTGTACGACAGGATGCCGCTGCCCACGTTCACTGGTCTACCGATAGGATTGAACGCGCAATTCGACCCCGACGCGGCAAGATCGACTCTACTACCGAATGCATGGAACAAAGAGAGGTTCGTCGATCTTGGTCAGCTTGTAGCCTGGGCTGCACTCCAGGCATTTCAAACAGACACCGTCACAGCCTGGAACCACGTCCCTCTCATGGCAGAAGCAAACCAGGGTCAGGGATGGGCTGCTGATCAGATTCGTCAACTCATAGTTGATGCCAGTCATGTAGCGCTCCGAGATCAATTGACGCTCCAGAGCCATTCCGGCGCAACACCGCTCGCCGACATCGCTTACGAGGACAATGAACTCGAAGCGCTGCTCAATGAAAATGATGTCGAGCAATTGACGGAGAGCAAGGTTGCCCTCCCACGCACCAGCCGGGATTCTTTGGGGCGTTGGCGTCTGGTGCTGGGAGAGCTGGCCCGCTGCGAGATTGTAGAGGTGCTGGACGCGCTTGATGTCCTGGATGGCGACCCCAAACGGGGTGCAGATTGGTATGTGCTGTTTGCGACTATCGCAGAGCAGCATGGGCTGTTCAGATCCTTCATTGCACGGCGTGGCCTACTCTTGGCTGACGGAACAGCCACGGCTCTGCCGGCCTCAACTGAAATATGGGTGCTGGTGAAGACCGCATCTCCAGAGGCGCTGGCAACACGGCTCGGCCTTGCTCGACGCCTTCATCCCGCCTATTTCGGCGACGACGCAGGGCCAGTTGCGTTCTTGTCGAAGCTGAAAGGCTTGGGCGTATTATTCGACGACCGCGACACTACGGCCGATGTGTTTTCGATCTTCGAGCGCGGCTCGTCAGGAGGACCACCCGCGACAGTAAAACTGGAGGACGCCGATCTACTCGCGCTCCGCAACGCATGGGCGGAGTTTCCGCGTGAGCGGCACGCCAGTCTCGGACGAAAGGTGGGGCAATGGATCGAACTGAAAGCGACGTGGTACGACGCGAAAGGCAGGCAGGAGACCGGCTGGGCACGTCCGGTGGATATGTATCTGCCAGCCGCTATCGACCGTGAAGTGGATAGCTTTGCCAAGGCGGCAGGCCGTGCGCCTGGCCTCAAATGGGTGGACGGAGAATATGCGAAGGTCCTTAAGCAGACATCCGGGCGCTCCGCAATCGGCGCTCAGCGCCTTCTGTCCGCGTGGGGTGTTGCGCGCGAGCCTCGGTTAATCAAACCGCTGGACGAACGCGTCCTCTATACCCGCGACACGAGACCAGCGAGCCCTATCGCGACACGCATGCGCACTGCTGAACAACTCCAGAGCATTCGAACGGGAGGTACTTTCACACATCTTCTTGACGACCATTGGTCACCGGACGCGGATGCAGTTGCAGAGGACATTGCACGGGCCTCGATCAAGACACGACGTAAGCGGGGCGCTGCGCTGCTCGCGACGCTAAGTCGCGTATGGGATAAACGATATTCAGAGTTTTCGACGGCCTTCACCACCTACGGTTATAACGGTTGGCAGCGCGGTGTCGAGATTCGTGCGACGTGGCTGGCCCGGCTTGCAGACATCAAATGGATGCCTGACGCCGGCAATGGCCTGCAGCGTCCATCGGACCTACAGCTTCAGATACCCGGACGTTCACCTATACCGAGCGAGCGTTCCTTCACCGTTGCCAAAGTAGATTCGCAAATTCAGCGGTCCGGTGTTCTTGCCGCACTTGGGGTGAAAGCCGGACCAACGCAGAGGGACTTGGTCGATCGGCTCCGCGCGCTACGAAAAGAACCAGTAACGGCGGTTATCGTTGCGGAAGCTTTGGCCACCTATCAACTTCTCGCCGCCTCGTTACGCGACAGAAGCGATGGTGTTCCGGACGGAAGGATGACGGCCGCGCAGTTGAAGAACGCGTTCCGAGCGGGCTCGGAAAGGTTGGGTCTGCTATTGGTCGGTGACGCTTGGCAATCACCCGAGACCCTGCTGCGTGGACCGGCGATCTTCGGTTCACGCAGAGTGTTCGCGCCGCATGTCGAAGGTTTGGAGCCTCTATGGATAACGCTCGGCGTTTCATTGCCGGTTGCCAGCGATGCGATCGCAGTCCTTAGAGAGATCGCTAGCGGACGACCTTCGCCGAAGGATTTGGGCGTCGCGATCCGTGCGCTCACTCTCGTGTCAGAAGGGATAGTCGATATGTCGCCGCAAATGCGCGCAACGTTACGCCGACTGCCACTCTGGACTGGTACAGAGTGGACTTCGGAGCGTCCTGTCTATGCACTTGAGGGTGAGGCTCTGCTGACCAACGCTCCAGCCAATATGAAGGTCTGGAGACCGGGGCTCACTTCCTTCGCTGCTATCTCATCGCTGCTTGAGCCGCTTGGCGTAGTTTGTCTGAGCCCTTCGGACTTCCGTCCAGCGTCAGTTCCTGCATACGGGATGGCAGAAGGTGAAGGCATCAGGGCGATTTTCGCCAAGGCAGTTGCGCTGCTTAAGCAGGAGCTCGTTAGGGCTGACCAAACTCTCCTCGACGGACTTACCGTCGAATGGGAGCAACTGATTACCGCACCCGTGGTGGTCGACCCCAATTTGTCGATTGTCGCCGACCTTCTCTCAGGCCAGGTCAGGCTGCCAGCTCGAGCACATGTAGGCCGAGAGCCACTTTGCCTGATCGTTAGAAGCCCGTTGGATGCGGGCACTTCAGAGGGCGCTGGCGGCGCCATTGCCTCGCTGTTCGACGGTGATCGCCAGAAAGCCGCGTGGGCGTGGGCGGCGGTCTGGCCTCGAGCCGTCGCCGGCGAGCAAGCTGAGGGAGCTGTGCTGCCGAAGACGCGGGCCGAGCCTGGGGATGGGCAGGAACGGCTCGATCAACTCTTGAAGCAGGTGACCCGTCGGTCGAAGGGCAAGACCCCGCCAGGCATCCCTGGTACGAAAGCAGATATTTACTCGTCGTCAGTCCAAGTGCGGAAGCTGCGTGAGCTCGACGATCTGGATCCGTCGGCGGGAACGATCGTCAACGGAGGTGCAACACCATCGGGTAACCTCGTCTTTGCCAAGCGCCAGAAGGCCACTGGCAAGAGGGAGTACGATCCCGATGCACTGAAGGATGGATCAAATGAATCCCCACCGCAGCGTACGGTGCTGCCACCTACCAGTGACCGCGAGAGAATGGCACTGGAAGTAGTAAGGTGCGCCCTGCGGCTGGACGCCCAGCAGCTAAACGACCTTCGAAACGCAAGAGGTGTCGGTGTTGATGCGATCGATGAGTTGCGGCAGTGCTACGAGATCAAGATGAGCTCGGACTCGGCAATACCGAACGACATTACCCTCACCGCAAGTGAGGTAGAGGCGGCAAGAAAAGATCCGGACTTCTTCTTGGCTGTGGTCTCTGGCCTAGAAGACGGGGCGGGCAAACTACGCGTCCGTTTCATCTTCAATCCCCTAACGCAGCTCGATGTCAGGGTGCGCGGCGATCTCACGCTTACCGGCGTGAGCCGGGCGGAGGCACTGGAGTTCGAGTTCGACAAAAAGGTGGAGCATGAAATTGATAGGGACTGGTGATCTGTCGGATGCTGTGCACTGTTGATAATTTTAGGGGATAAACCATCGGTTTAGCCCTTTGGTACCTTTAACGGCGACCGTAAAGAGCGGCGAGTCGCTCTACCATTTTGTTGTTCATTCCCTTTCTGAAAAAACTAGCCTGTGAAATTACAAGATCGATTCACTGCTTCCCTGCGTGGTCGCTTCAGTTCAACCGCTAGTGAAAAAAAATTCAAACCTAGTGAAAACTCACGCTGGCGTTAATTTCAGAGGAGATGGCGCAAACGTCCGACACCCGAGCCGTTGCGCATTTGGATCATTAAGTTGTCAGTTTCGGTCATTGAGCGGCCGGGGGAGTGCTCATAGTCTGTTACACATGACAGAGGGGCGCCAAAGAGCGCCCACACTTTTTCCGTGAACGCTCGTTGTGGAGTTACCGATGACCGCCGCTCATTACCCGCACCTGTTGGCTCCGTTGGACCTGGGTTTTACCACGTTGCGCAACCGCACCCTGATGGGTTCGATGCACACCGGTCTTGAGGAAAAACCCGGCGGCTTCGAACGCATGGCTGCATTCTTCGCCGAGCGCGCCCGTGGCGGTGTCGGCCTGATGGTCACTGGCGGTATCGGCCCGAACGACGAAGGCGGTGTGTATTCCGGCGCGGCCAAACTGACCACCCTCGAAGAAGCGCTCAAGCATCAGATCGTGACCCGCGCGGTGCACGAGGCGGGCGGCAAGATCTGCATGCAGATCCTGCATGCCGGCCGTTATGCCTACAGCCCGAAGCAAGTTGCGCCGAGCGCCATTCAGGCGCCGATCAACCCGTTCAAGCCCAAAGAGCTGGACGAGGAAGGCATCGAGAAGCAGATCAGCGATTTCGTCACCTGTTCGACCCTGGCGCAAACAGCCGAGTACGACGGCGTCGAGATCATGGGCTCCGAAGGTTATTTCATTAACCAGTTCCTCGCGGCGCACACCAACCACCGCACCGACCGCTGGGGCGGCAGCTACGAAAACCGCATGCGCCTGCCGGTGGAAATAGTCCGCCGTGTACGCGAAGCCGTAGGCCCGAATTTCATCATTATCTTCCGCCTGTCGATGCTCGATCTGGTGGAAGGCGGCAGCAGCTGGGAAGAAATCGTGACCCTGGCCAAGGCCATCGAACAGGCCGGTGCAACCATCATCAACACCGGCATCGGCTGGCACGAAGCGCGGATTCCGACCATCGCCACCAAAGTGCCGCGTGCAGCGTTCAGCAAAGTCACGGCCAAGCTGCGCGGCTCGGTGAGCATTCCGCTGATCACCACCAACCGCATCAACACCCCGGAAATCGCCGAGCAGATTCTCGCTGAAGGCGATGCCGACATGGTCTCCATGGCGCGGCCGTTCCTCGCCGATGCCGACTTCGTCAACAAGGCCGCCGCAGGCCGTGCCGATGAAATCAACACCTGCATCGGTTGCAACCAGGCGTGCCTCGATCACACGTTTGGCGGCAAGTTGACCACTTGCCTGGTGAACCCGCGGGCCTGCCATGAAACCGAACTCAACTACCTGCCGGTGCAGCAGATCAAGAAAATCGCCGTGGTCGGTGCCGGCCCTGCGGGTCTGTCGGCCGCAACCGTGGCTGCCGAGCGTGGTCATCAGGTAACGCTGTTCGATTCGGCCAGCGAAATCGGCGGTCAGTTCAACATCGCCAAGCGCGTGCCGGGCAAGGAAGAGTTCTTTGAAACCCTGCGCTACTTCAACCGCAAGTTGCAAACCACCAACGTCGAGGTCTGCCTGAACACTCGGGTCGATGTGGCGAAACTGGTTGAAGGCGGTTACGACGAGATCATCCTCGCCACCGGCATCGCGCCGCGTGTACCGGCGATTCCAGGCGTCGAGAACGCCAAGGTGTTGAGCTACCTCGACGTGATTCTTGAGCGTAAGCCGGTGGGCAAACGGGTCGCCGTGATCGGCGCGGGCGGGATTGGTTTCGACGTGTCCGAATTCCTGGTGCATCAGGGCGTTGCCACCAGCCTGGACCGTGAAGCGTTCTGGAAAGAGTGGGGCATCGACACGCTTCTTCAGGCGCGTGGCGGTGTCGCCGGCATCAAGGCTGAGCCGCATGCACCGGCGCGTGAAGTGTTCCTGCTGCAACGCAAGAAATCCAAGGTCGGCGATGGCCTGGGCAAAACCACCGGCTGGATTCACCGCACCGGTCTGAAGAACAAGCAAGTGCAGATGCTCAACAGCGTCGAATACCTGAAGATCGACGACGAAGGTTTGCACATCCGCATCGGCGAAACCGGCGAGCCGCAAGTGCTGCCGGTGGACAACATCGTGATCTGCGCCGGTCAGGATCCGTTGCGCGAGTTGCAAGACGGGTTGGTTGCGGCAGGGCAGAACGTGCATTTGATTGGCGGCGCGGACGTGGCGGCGGAGCTGGATGCGAAGCGGGCGATCAATCAGGGTTCGCGGTTGGCTGCTGAGCTTTAACAGCAGGTCCAGCGTGCCAATGGCCTTCGCGGGCAAGTCGGATCGCCGCCCGCTCGCTCCTACAGGTGCTGTGTCGTTTATCAATTTTGTGAACGGCACAACACCTGTAGGAGCGAGGCTTGCCCGCGAAGGCGTCCTCAAGGCTGCTAATATGCCGGCTCTTTACCCAGAGCCAGCACCAATGCTTCTCCCGCCCAACGACTGGCTCCCCAAAGCCCCCCTCGACCACCTTCATCTCGACTGGCTCGAAAGCACCGGCATCGAAGTCGCCATCCTGCGCCTGGACCAGATCGACCCGCTGATCAGCGGCAACAAGTGGTTCAAGCTCATCGAACACCTCAAAGCGGCTGACCTTGCCGCAGCCAAAGGCATCATCAGCCTCGGCGGTGCTCACTCCAATCATCTTCACGCACTGGCTGCCGCCGGCAAGCGCTTCGGTTTCACGACCGTTGGTTTACTGCGCGGCCATCCGCAGGAAACGCCCACAGTGAAAGACTTGCAAGCCTTCGGCATGCAGTTGCACTGGCTCGGTTATGGCGGCTATCGCGCGCGGCACGATGCGGGTTTCTGGGAACCCTGGCAGGCGCAATACCCTGAGCTGTTTGCGGTGCCGGAAGGTGGCGGCGGTTTGTCGGGTGCGAAGGGCTGCATGCAACTGAAGTCGATGGTCGGCGCGCAACTGAACGGTGTGGGCTGGAGCGACTACGACGGCTGGTGGCTGGCCTGCGGAACGGGCACCACGCTGGCCGGCCTGGCGTTGGCTGAAGCGGGGGATCATCCGGTTTATGGCGCGCTGGCGGTGCCCGATGATCATGGCGTGGCGCAGCAAATCGCATCGATTGTGCAGGAAGCGGGCTTGCATCATCCGGTCTACGAACTGTTCGACGCCAGTCGCGGCGGTTTCGCCAAAGTTGATCCGCTGTTACTGGATTTCATCGCGCAAACCGAACAGGCCAGTGGCATTCCCCTTGAACCGTTGTACACCGGCAAAGCGCTGCTGGCGCTCAAGCAGCAAATCGAAGCCGGACGATTCGCACAGGGTACGCGACTGATCTTCATCCACACCGGCGGCTTGCAGGGCCGCCGCGGATTTTCGTCGCAACTCATACCCCTGTAGGAGCGAGGCTTGCCCGCGAACACAGGCGACGCGGTCTGTCCGACAAACCTCGTCATCGTTCTTCGCGGGCAAGCCTCGCTCCTACA
Organism: Pseudomonas sp. FW300-N2A2; assembly: GCF_017351735.1. Lineage (NCBI taxonomy): Bacteria > Pseudomonadati > Pseudomonadota > Gammaproteobacteria > Pseudomonadales > Pseudomonadaceae > Pseudomonas > Pseudomonas sp. FW300-N2A2. The sequence goes on from NZ_JACNDU010000017.1 coordinate 58,331, forward strand.
GGGGGGGGCGTTGTTTTCAGGAATTGCGGTTTACGCGTTTGGGCATCATCCGCAGCAGGGTGTTGTCGCCCACCACATAGTGGTGATAAATCCCCGCGACGGCGTGCAGCCCGATCAGCCAGTAACCGATGGTGCCGCCGAGTACATGCCAGCCTTCGATTTGCTTGGCCAACTCCTTGTCCTCTGACAGCAGCATCGGCAGATCAATGCCATAGAACATCACCTGATGCCCCTTGGCGCTGGTGACCAGCCAACCCAGAATCGGCATGGCGATCATGAACAAGTACAGCGCCCAGTGCATCAATCTGGCCAGCACGGTCTGCCAGTGCGGCGAAGCGGGGAAGATCTGCGGCGCCGGGCCGAGGCTGCGCGCGAACAGCCGCAACCACACCAGCACAAACACCGTCAGACCGAGCATGAAATGCGCTTCAACGATCAGCGTTCGGCCACCACTGCCTTTGGGAAAGATTCCGCGAAATTCGATGCTGGCGTAAACCACCGCGAGCAACACCAGCATCAACCAATGCAGCGTGATCGACACGGTGCTGTAGCGTGAGTCGGAGTTCTTCCAGGGCATACGGCGTTCCTCACAGGTCGGGTCAGGCCACCGTTCTTGGTCGACGGTGTGCGTTAACTGTAAGCCTGTTTCGCACGGTTTGCCTCAAGCCATTGGCGGTTCAATGCTCTAAGTCAGGTGATTGAGCAAAAAAACACAATTCCCCCTGTAGGAGCCAGCTTGCTGGCGATGAGGTCTGATCAGTCAACATGACTGCTGAATGGAAGACCGCTATCGCCAGCAAGCTGGCTCCTACAGGGGAATGCGGTGAATCAGTTGGTTTGCGGCATCTCGCCGTTGGCCAGGCGCTGGTTGATGTCGGCGATCACGGCCGGCAAATCGGTGATGGTGTCGATCATGTAGTGCGGGCGCGAGCCTTCGAACAGTGCGTGGATACGCTTGCGTTCGCTGTCCAGCTCGTCACTGCCGAGGGCGCGATAACCTTCGTAGTCCAGGCCCAGCGCGTTGCCCGAGCAGATCAGCGCCACGGTCCACATGCCGGCGCGACGACCTTCAAGAATGCCTGGCACGGTGTCGTCGATCTTCACGCACGCGGCGACATCGTCGATGCCCAGGGCGATCACGTTGGCCAGTGCCTGAGCCGGCCATGGACGGCCGTTGGGCACTTCGTCGGTGGCAACCACGTGATCGGCGACGTAGCCATTGGTGGCGGCGAGCTCGACCACTTTGTCCATGACCTGTTTCGGGTAGCCGGAGCAGGAGCCGATCTTGATCCCTTGCGCACGCAGGTTGGCGATGGTCTCCAGCGCGCCGGGGATCAGCGCCGAGTGCTCGGCGATTTTTTCGATTTGCAGCGGCATGAAACGTTGGTAAATCGCAGTGACGTCATCGTCGGTCGGCGTGCGGCCGAAGGCCTTGCGATAACGTTCGGCGACGGCCGGCTGATCGCACAGGGTGCGGATGTGATCCCACTTGCCCATGCCCATCGGGCCACGGGCTTCTTCGATGGACACCTGGACGTCGAATTCGGCGAAGGCTTCGACAAAAATCTGGGTTGGGGCGAAGGAGCCGAAGTCGACCACGGTGCCGGCCCAGTCGAGGATGGCGGCTTGCAGTTTGGTTGGGTTTGCATAGTTCATTTTTTTGATCCTGTAGGAGCGAGGCTTGCCCGCGAAGAACGATGACGAGGTTTGTCGGACAGACCGCGTCGCCTGTGTTCGCGGGCAAGCCTCGCTCCTACAGGGACGGCGGTGTCTGTGGTTCAGATTTCGAGCACTTCCATCTCGCGCAGCACTTCGGCAATCGCCGCCACCGCCGCGTGCATCTCGGCCTGGTTGACGTGGCCGATGCAGCCGACGCGGAAGGTTTCGACCTGGGTCAATTTGCCGGGATAGAGGATGAAACCCTTGGCCTTGACGCGTTCGTAGAACTCCTTGAACTGGTAACGCGGGTCTTTCGGTGCGTGGAAAGTGACGATGATCGGCGCCTGGATCGCGGCGGGCAGGAAGCTGCGCAAGCCGAGCCTGGCCATGTCATCGAGCAACACTTTGCAGTTGTCGGCGTAACGCTGATGCCGCGCCGGCAAACCGCCTTCTTCGTTGTATTGCAGCAGGGCTTCGTGCAGCGCCGCGACCACGTGGGTTGGCGGGGTGAAGCGCCATTGGCCGGTCTTGGCCATGTAGGTGTGCTGGTCGAACAGGTCCATCGCCAGCGAATGCGAGTTGCCGGCGGCATTTGCCAGCGCGTCTTTGCGAGCGAAGACAAACCCCATCCCCGGCACGCCTTCCAGGCATTTGCCCGAGGCGGCGATCAGCGCGTCGAACGGCACCTGTTGCGCATCCACCGGCAGCGCACCGAAGGAACTCATGGCGTCGATGATCAGGCGTTTGCCGTGTTGCGCAATGACCTGGGCGATTTCCGGCAGCGGGTTGAGGATGCCGGTACTGGTTTCGCAGTGGATCAGCGCAACGTGGGTGATGCTGGCATCGGCCCGCAGCAGACGGTCTACGTCGGCGGCGGTGGTCGGTTCGTCTTCGGCGGTTTCAAAGGTGCTGAAGGAACGGCCGAGCACTTCGCAGATTTTCGCCAGGCGTTTGCCATAGGCGCCGTTGATCAGCACCAGGACTTTGCCGTCGCGAGGCACCAGCGTGCCGATTGCCGCTTCGACGGCGAAGGTGCCGCTGCCTTGCAGGGGCACGCAGTGGTGACTGTCGCCGCCGTTGATGATCGCCAGCAGTTGCTCGCAGAGGCTGGCGGTCAGTTGATTGAAGCGGTCATCCCATGAACCCCAGTCGACCATCATCGCCTGACGGGTGCGGGCCGACGTCGTCAACGGGCCGGGGGTGAGCAGGATGGGTTCGGCAGTACTCATTCTCGTGTCCTCGCAATCGATGGGATGAAGCTACGGGGCTTAAATTGCAATTTGCCGTGCTATCAATCAAATTGTTTGTTGTTATGCCAGCCATCAGTGAGGTTTATTCATGAACCTGTTCCAGCTCCGCGCCTTCGATGCGGTGGCCCGCGAGGGCAGCTTTACCCGGGCCGCCACGCGGCTGTTCATCAGCCAGCCGGCGGTCACCGGGCACATCAAGGCGTTGGAGGAGCACTACCAGATCACCTTGCTGCGGCGCACCGCGCGGCGGGTCGAACTGACGGAGGAGGGCACCAAACTCGCTGCGATCACCCGGGCGATGTTTGGTCTGGCCGAAGAAGCGCAAGTGATGCTGGAGGCCAATCGGCAATTGCTCACCGGGCGTCTGGAAGTGGCGGCGGACGGGCCGCACATGGTCATGCCGATGCTCGCGAGCCTGCGCGCGCGGTATCCGGGGATCACCGTGAACCTGCGCCTGGGCAATGCGCAGGAAACCCTGGCGGCGCTGTTGTCGGAGCATGCCGATGTGGCGGTGCTGACCGAGGTTGAGCCGCGCAAGGGTTTGCATTTGCAGGCGCTGAGCGAGTCGCGGATTTGTGCGCTGGTGCCTGAGGGGCATCCTTGGGCGCAGCGTTCGAAAGGGGTGCCGCTGAAGGAACTGGATCAGGTCATCATGGTGTTGCGCGAACCGAGTTCGATTACCCGACGCACGTTCGATGACGCTTGCGCCCAGGCGAAGGTGAGCCCTCGGGTGTTGCTGGAACTGGACAGTCGCGAGGCGGTGACCGAGGCCGTCGCGGCGCAGTTGGGGGTTGGCGTGGTGTCGTCGGTGGAGGTCAGCCATGACCCGCGAGTGGCGGCGGTGCCGATTATTGGCGAGGGGTTGGTGAACCGGCACATGATCGGGTGCATGGAGCGGCGGCGGGATTTGCGCTTGATTCAGGCGTTTTTCGATTTGGCGCCGGTCAGTTAGACCGCGGCGCGGCCATCGCGAGCAGGCTCGCTCCCACAGAAATTTGCGCCGTACACAAAATCAGTGGTCGCCATAGATCCTGTGGGAGCGAGCCTGCTCGCGATGGGGGCAGATGGGCCTACACCAGACTCTCGCGCACCATCTCCAGAAACGTCGCCACCACCCGCCGCGAACTCTGCTCGCGCAAACACACCAGCGTTTCCGTCAACCGCCGCTTGCAGTCGGTAATCGGCAGCGCACACACCCGCGAATCCGCACCAAACTCCGCCGCCGAGACCACGCCCACCCCAATCCCCACGACCACCGCCTCACGCGCCGCCTCCCGGCCTTCGACCTGAATCGCCGGGCGAATCCGAAACCCGGCGCCGGCCATTTCCTCCTCCAGCGTCTGACGCGTCACCGAGCCGATTTCCCGCAGCACCAGTGGCGTATCGTCGAGGTCCGCGAGGCAGATCGACTCGCGGTCGGCCCATGGGTGATTGCGCGAAACAAACGCCACCATCGGGTCATTGCGCAGCGGCAGCGAGATCAATCGTTCATCGCTGACATCGCGCCCGAGCAACGCCAGGTCAGCCTGATAGTTGAACAGCCGAAACAGCGATTCATCAGTGTTGCCGGTTTCGATCTTCACGCTGATGCCGGGGTAGCGCTCGCAGAACCGCGCGATCTGCGGCAGCACGTGCACCGGGGCGTCCACCGCCAGAATCAGGCTGCCGGTCTGCAACGCCTGCGAGTCGTGAAGCAACTCCTGCGCCTCGGCTTCGATGACGAACAATCGTTGGGTAATGCTCAACAAGCGCTCACCCAGATCGGTCAGGCGCACCGACCGTTTGTTGCGGTGGAACAGCAATACCCCGAAGCGTTCTTCGAGTTTGCGCACCTGGTCGGAAATCGCCGGTTGCGTGAGAAAAAGCCGCTCGGCGGCTTTGGTGAAGCTTCCGTGAACAGCCACGGCATGGAAGGCTTTGAGCTGGGCGTGGGAAACCGACATCGAAACCTCCAGTAACAAGCTGAGCTTATATTGGAAATACGATAAATCGATTTCACTTATTAATCAGTAATTGTTTTTATCGGCTCCAGTCGCGGTGACTGGTCAGTCGAACAGCCTCCGTGACCATGAGCCTGCGCGTGCAATTGCAGGACTCATCTGACCGGTATCGCCAAAGGGACGCAGCGATATCGCAGTGCTCAACAATAAAAAACACAGGCGTTTTCTTCCAATTCTGCCGGCACACTCACACCCTGAGGTCAGAACCACAATGAACAAGCACATCGGCACCATCAAGCGTTGGCGCGTGCAGATCTTCGCGATCACCTGGCTCGCCTACGCCGCTTTCTACTTCACCCGCAAAGCCTTTTCCGTGGCCAAACTGGGGATCGCCGAAGACCCCACCTTCATGCTCGACAAAATGGCCATGGCCAACCTCGACGCCATCTATCTCGCGGCCTACGCCATCGGCCAATTCACCTGGGGCATCCTCGCCGACCGCTTTGGCCCAAGGGTCGTGGTGCTCGGCGGCTTGCTGATTTCCGCTGCGGCTGCGCTGGTGATGGGCAGCTTCGCAACGTTACCGATTTTCGCTACCTGCATGCTGATTCAAGGGCTGGCCCAGTCCACCGGATGGTCGGGGCTGTGCAAGAACATCGGCAGTTTCTTCCCCGCCGAACAGCGCGGGCGAGTGCTGGGTTTATGGAGTTCCTGCTATGCCTTTGGCGGGCTCGTGGCGTCGCCGTTTGCCGGTTGGTGGGCGTACACGCTCATCGGCAGCTGGCATGCGGCGTTCTTTTCCAGTGCGGCGGTGGTTGGGCTGGTCGCCGTGCTGTTTTTTATTTTGCAACGCAACAAACCGCAAGACGTTGGCTTGCCAGCGATCGAACCGGAACCAGAGATGACCGCCGAAGAGGCGCATGCGCAAAGCAAGATCAGCGTGCTGGAACCGCTGAAGGAAATCCTGCGCAACCGCACGGTGCTGGTTCTCGGGCTCGCGTACTTCCTGCTGAAACCGGCGCGCTACGCGATTCTGTTGTGGGGGCCGGTGATCGTTTTCGAGCAGATGCCGACCGTGGGCAAGGTCGGTGCGGCGATCATCCCGACGGCGTTCGAACTGGCCGGGTTGCTCGGGCCGATCCTGCTCGGGCTGGCCTCGGACAAACTGTTCGGCGCCCGACGCATGCCGGCCTGCGTGATCAGTTTGCTTGCATTGACCGTTTCGCTGGCGTTGTTCATGGGCGCCTTGCACACCGGCAGTGTGATGCTGGTGGTGGCGCTGCTGTTCGTGATGGGCCTGACCCTGTACGGACCGGATTCGATGATCAGCGGCGCGGCGGCCATCGATTTCGGCACCGCCAAGGCCGGCGCCACGTCGGCGGGCTTCGTCAACGGTTGCGGCTCGGTCGGGGCGATTCTCGGCGGTTTGCTGCCGGGCTACTTCGACTCGGTCACCGTGTTCATTATCTTCGCCGGCTGCGCCTTGTTTTCAGCGCTGGTGCTGATCCCCTACTGGAATAGCCGCCCGGCTGGCCTGCGTGGCGAAACTGCATTCGTGCCGAACCGGCCGATGAGCGTCAAACCCCTGCGTACCTGAGGAAATACCGATGAGACCTTTCTGGCTGGAACAGGCGCTGGCGGCTGAGTTGTGCGCGCCGTGCGAACCTTTACCCGGCGACACCCGCGCCGATGTCTGCATCGTCGGCGGTGGCTACACCGGTTTGTGGACCGCGATCATGCTCAAGGAGCAGAACCCGGAACTGGATGTGTTGCTGATCGAAGCCGACATCTGCGGTGCTGGCGCCAGCGGCCGCAACGGCGGTTGTGCGCTGTCGTGGTCGGCCAAGTATTTCACCCTGGAAAGGTTGTTCGGTGTCGAAGAGGCGGTGCGGCTGGTCAAGGAATCCGAGCGCAGTATTCATGCGATCGGCACCTTCTGCGAACAGTACGGCGTGGACGCCGATTACCGCCTCGACGGCACGCTCTACACCGCGACCAACCGCGCCCAATGCGGCTCGACCGACGCGGTGATCGCAGCGCTCGAACGCCACGGCATCAACTCGTTCACGCAACGGCCGGTGGCGGATGTGCAGCGCATGGCCGGTTCCCGAAAACACCTGGAAGGCTGGTTTTCACCGGCCGCCGCCAGCGTGCAACCGGGCAAACTGGTGCGTGGTTTGCGCCGGGTGGCGTTGCAGTTGGGCGTGAGGATTCATGAGAACACCGCGATGACCGGACTGGAGGAGGGCAAACCGGCAGGGATCCAGACCCCGCACGGCACTGTCCGTGCGGACCGGGTGGTGCTGGCGATGAACGCGTGGATGGCCCGCGCGTTCCCGCAGTTCGAGCGCAGTGTGGCGATTGTCTCCAGTGACATGCTGATCACCGAACCACGGCCGGACCTGCTCGACCAGATCGGTTTGACCAGCGGTGTCACGGTGCTCGATTCACGGATTTTCGTGCACTACTACCACAACACCCCGGACGGCCGGATCATGCTCGGCAAGGGCGGCAACACGTTCGCCTACGGTGGCCGGATGCTGCCGGTGTTCGATCAGCCGTCGCCCTATGCAGGCCTGTTGCAGCACAGTCTCAGCGAGTTTTTTCCGGCGTTTGCCGAGGTCAAAGTCGAAGCGACGTGGAACGGACCATCGGATCGCTCGGTCACCGGTTTACCGTTCTTCGGCCAGATGAGCGCCCACGGGAATGTGTTCTACGGCTTCGGTTATTCCGGCAGCGGGGTCGGGCCCTGTCACATGGGCGGGCAGATTCTCGCTTCGATGGTTCAGGGGCTCGACAATGCCTGGACCCGTTCACCGCTGGTCAACGGTCCGTTGGGATTCTTTCCGCCGGAGCCGATTCGCTACCTCGGTTCGCTGATGGTGCGCAACGCCATCCGCCGCAAGGAGCGCGCCGAAGATCACGGGCGTCGGCCACGGCATCTGGACGTGCGCCTGGCGAAATTCGCGGCGGCAGCGGGCAAGGCGGACAAGGGCTGATCAGGCCTGACGGTTGATCAGCCAATCAAGCAGCAGCCGGTCATCGCCGCGTGGTTGGCGGGTGGTTCGAGGCGTTGGCGGATGGCTCGCTGTCGCGCACAACACCGGGCGGTCTGGATCGCTGTCGAGAAAACTGATGAGCACCTCGGTGCCGGCGACCGGCAGCTTCGACGGATCGATCCGACCGTCCGCTGTGGCGAGAGCCAGGGGCAGCCAAAGGCCGGGGGATTCATCGTCATCGGACTCCGGGGTGGGCCACAACCTGACCTGTATCCGGCCTTGTTCATCCAGCACCGCAGGCTGGCCGACCGGGCCGAGCACCCGCGCGGTCTGGAAGCCCGGAATGCCGGGCCTGGCGTGTGTCAGCGCGGGGCGGAACACCGTTGACCACGGGATTGCGGTGAACTGATTGCTGTAACGCCGGCTCATGTCGCTGGTGGCCGGGGCGAGAATCGACGGTTGCTGTCCCTGATGACGGAGCTCGGTCAGCAGCCATTGATCGTTGAAGTTCTGCAACGGATGTTCCGACACTTGCACGATGCGTCCGCTGCGCAATTCGCTGTGATTGCTTTGACCCTGTATCTGCCGATGCAGACAGCGCAAGCGCTCGAGTATTCGGCGGCTGAGCCGTTCGCGATCGAGCGGTGGCGGGGCGGGGTGCGCGCAGAGTGGCGGCGAGGTGTGCCGCTGGAACAGTTCGTTGATCACCGGCCCGCTCGCGTGCCCGGGTGTGTCGCCATGAAACGGCGTCAGCAGCGGTTCCTGGGGGAAACTCAGGCAGTCATCCGCGAGCACCAGCACATGGCCGTCGCATTGATGTTCGAAGTGATAGTGGATGCCTTCTTCTTCGCAGAGGCGTTGCAGGAACGTCAGGTCGCTCTCGTCAAACTGAATGCAAAACGGCCTGGCGGGATAACGTCCGTTCGGCAGCTCAAAACGATAGCTGTCTTCGGGCACTGAGTTTTCTGCGAGTAACTGGCGCAGGATCGCTGGCACATTGAGTTGATGAAACACCCGGCGGCAACGCTGCCGGTCGAGGTTTTGCAGCCAGGGCACCACCACCAGCCTGTACCCGATCCAGTGCGGGCCGCGATGTTCGTGGCTGGCGCTGTGGACGATGCCATGAATACCAAGGCCTTGCGTCAGACTGAGGAACACCGGTTGTTGCAACAGGCGATCCGGGCTCATCGCCGGTGACAGGCCGATCACTTCGATATCGAATCGATAGGGCTGGTTGAGCGCTTCATGGCCACTGAACTGAACCACCTGCCAACTGAAATCGGCGTCCAGCAGTGTCAGGGTGAAGGGACTTTCCTTGTCGTTGTGCATCGATCGCGCTTCTGCCAGGGAGTACGGGTACAGAGGGTACGAAACCGTGGCCCTTTATGGTCACCGCAAATCGACGTTTCAGAATCGCCCTACAACCAGCGGTGAAGAAGTCGATTCGACAGGATGGATTTTTTGGTCGATTGCCAACTTTAGGCCGTATAAACTTGCGCAAAGCGTCGGCCAATAGATGTCTCGGCGCCATAGATAAGAGAGTGAGTAATGGGCGCACAGTGGAAGGTTAAACACAAAGAAGCGGCAGCCAACGCCAAGGGCAAGATCTTCGGCAAACTGGTGAAAGAAATCACCATTGCTGCGCGTAACGGTGCCGATACCGCCACCAACGCACACCTGCGTCTGGTGGTCGAACAGGCAAAAAAGGCGTCGATGCCCCGCGAAACCCTGGAACGTGCGATCAAGAAGGGCTCCGGCCAGCTCGGCGAAACCGTGCAATACCATCGCGTGACTTACGAAGGGTTCGCGCCGCACCAGGTGCCGCTGATCGTTGAATGCGTGACCGACAACATCAACCGCACCGTCGCTGAAATCCGCGTCGCGTTCCGCAAGGGCCAGCTCGGCGCCTCCGGTTCCGTTGCGTGGGACTTTGACCATGTGGGCATGATCGAGGCGTCCCCGGACAGCCCGGATGCCGATCCGGAAATGGCCGCTATCGAAGCCGGCGCGCAGGATTTTGAACCTGCCGATGACGGCGCTACTCTGTTCATCACCGAAGCGACCGATCTGGATTCGGTGCAGAAAGCCTTGCCTGAGCAGGGTTTCACCGTGTTGTCGGCGAAGTTGGGCTACAAGCCGAAGAACCCGGTCAGCGGCCTGAGCGACGAGCAGATGGCTGAGGTTGAAGCGTTCCTGGAAGGCCTCGACAACCACGATGATGTGCAGGACATGTTTGTCGGTCTGGCTGGGTAATTTGCTTCTTCAGTGATACCGCCTTCGCTAGCAGGCTAGCTCCCACACTGGATTGTGAACACCGGTCAATTGTGGGAGCTAGCCTGCTAGCGATTGACCGCGCAGCGGTCACCGATTGTTCAATTCCCGCACAATCTCGCTGAACCCCGGCCGCGCCAGCACTTTCGGCTGACAGCAACGCTGCTGCAAATCCTCCAGCTTCACACGCGCCTGATCACTCAACCCCGAGTCGATCCGCTCCAGCAACTCCCCCAACAGAACGCCAAACGCGCGCACCTCGATCCGCTGCAATGCACGGGTTTCAAGGCTGTCCTCGGTCGCGTGGAAAGACGCTGCGCCAAAGTCCCCCAACAGGCAATCGCCGTGCTCGTTCCATAGAATATTGTGGCCATAGAGGTCGCCGTGGGTGATGCCCTGGCGGTGCAGATGCTCGGCCACCGACGCGATGCCACAGGCGATTCGCAAGGCCACGTCGGCGCTGAACCGGGTATCGCTGGCGTAGACATCGCGGCTACAGGATTCCAGGCTCGGCAACCCGGCGAGGTTGCGATAGCTCGGGTCGATCAACTCCATGACCAACCCGGCCTGGGCCTGCGGATGCTCGACAATCCGTCCTTCGACCCGGATCAGGTTAGGGTGAAGGCCGGCGGTGATGCAGGCGTTCATTTCATGCAGCGGCGAGCCATCGCTGGTCATTTCGCCCTTGTAGAGTTTGACCGCGACCGGCGTTGCCTGCTTCCACAACGCCTGATGAATGACGCCGGAAGCGCCTTCGCCCAGCTTCTGTTCAAGGCTCAACTGAGACCAGGGAATCGTCGGCGTGGCATCGAGCGCGGCGGCATCGGCTTCGGTTTCCAGCGGATTGCCGGCATAGGCCAGCCAGGTCAGGCTCGGCAGGGTCAGCAACCAGGAGGGCAACTCGGTCAACTGGTTGGCGGCGATGCGGGTCAGCTCGAGGCGATGGCAATTGCTCAGGCTCTGGGGCAAGCACCGCAGGCGGTTACCGGCCAGCATCAGTTTTTGCAGATACGGGCGTTCGCCCAGTTCGGTCGGCAATTCGCTGATGCGGTTGTCGGTCAGGATCAACCAGCGCAACAACGGCGGCAGCGCGGCGCCCGGTACGGTTTCGATGCGGTTGGCCTTGAAACCGACCATGGTCAGTGCCGGGCACTGGCCGAGGCAGGCGGGCAGTTCGCTGAACTGGTTGCGGTCGCAGAACAACACGCGCAAACGGGTCAGGCGATGAAAGTCGTCCGGCAGGCTGCGCAACGCGTTGCCACTGAGGTTGAGCACCTCCAGCGAATCCGCCAGGTCGAGGATTTCCCGGGGGAACTCCGTCAGGTCGGCGGCCAGGTCCAGGCGAGTGGTGCCAGCCAGCAGGCCGGCGCGCAGTTGGGCAAGGGTATCCATGATCAGATTCGCCATTGATCGAAGGTAGGGCGCGAGGCCCGATGAAGGGCGACATGATAGCGGTAAAACCCGGGTGGCTGTCAGACCGCCATCGTCGGAACGCCGCCCGGAGCCGGCTCACTCCCACATTAGACCAAGTTATCTGGATGTACGCGGTCAACTGTGGGAGCGAGCCTGCTCGCGATGGCGGCGATCCGACGAAAGCGATAGATGCTGCACCGCCAATCCGGTTTTCAGGCCGGTTCTCTGACTTCCATCAACTGTCCCAATCGACTGCGGGTGCGCGCCAGGTCGATGGCATCGCCGCCCAGGCTTTCGCGCAACGAGCGGTGGCCGAGCAGGATCAGGTGCTTGTCCTGGTCGTACAGAACGTCCACCAGATTGATGAAACGCTGCTGCGCGGCAATCGAGCAGTCGGCGAGGTTGGGCAGTTTGTCGATGATCCAGTGGTCGAAACGTCGGCACAGCTCCAGGTAATCCATGACCGCCGTTGGGTGGTCGCACAGATCGCCGAAGGTGAAACCGATGGTGCGTCCTGCGCAATATCGGGCTGGGAGATGCCGGTTGCCGACGGGCAAAGGAATGGACGGCGCATCGGGCTCGGGCAGGTTCAGTGCCTGACGTTGCGCCAGCGTAGCCGGCCAGACGTAGTGACCCTGGGTAAACAACTGCTGGGCGTGGGTTCTCGCCTGACTGCGATAGTCGTGCGGGCCGCCGACTTCCATGACTTGCATGCGCGCATTGATCAGGTCGATCACCGGTTTGAAGCGCGCGTGGTAGAGCGGGTTTGGCAGCAAGCCCTCAGGCGGGTAATTGGAGGTCACCAGCAGCAGAATGCCTCGGCGAAACAGAGCCTTGAACAGCCGCGCGATGAGCATCGCGTCGCCGATGTCGTGGACGTGAAACTCGTCGAAACACAGCACCCGGCAATCGTTCAGCAAGTCGTCGAGCGTCGTCGCCAGCGCATCCGGGTGATCGCGATGACTGAACATGCCTTGGTGCAGTCGAGCGAAAAACTCGTGGAAGTGCAGGCGCTGTTTTTCCGCGATCGGCAGCGCCTGGAAAAAGCCGTCGAGCAACCAGCTCTTGCCACGCCCCACGGCGCCGTACAGATACAGGCCCGGCAGCGTTTTCGCCGAAGTGCCGAGCAGTGCCGCGGCGTGCTGCGCCATGCAGTCGACCACGCGCTGCTGGCTGTGGCTGAGGGTGTAACCCTGTGCGTGGGCCTTGTGCCGGAAATAGTCGTGGACCACGCGCCCCATCGCTGAATGAGCGGCGGAGGTGGTCGATGCCTTGCCGAAGAGACGGCGCAGCGCGGGCCAGCGTGGTGTGAATCGCGAACGGTTGGGCGGTCGAACGGCCACTGTGTCACCCCGTAATCGTCAGGCAGGCTCCCCGAGCTGCGGCGGCCTAGTGTAACCAAATGGGGAAATTTGCTTCCAGTTGTGTCGACGGGCGTGGGGTGTAATTGGACAGAATTGTGCGGTGTGTACAGCTTGTAGGGCGTAGGGGTTGTGGGGTTTTGCCAGCAATTCGACATAAAAGCTCATTCCTTCGGCGGATCCAATTTTTTTCGGGCCACTGGAAAATCCTCGGGGCGTTGCTAACCTGCATTTTTAGAAGCCCCCCCACAAGGAATCGGCCGTGAATGGAATCATTGCATGTGCAGTCTTGGGCGTGATGCTCAGTGCGCAAGTGTCGGCCGCAGAACTACAGGTGCACGTGCGTGTCGACGTGCTGCGCGGTTGTCAGGTGGTTGGCCAGCAACGCACAGCGGGCATCGAGCAACTGGGGGTGCTGGACTTCGGCAATACCGCGCGCTTGGATGACCCCGCCGGGCCATTGGCGGCGGCGCTGATGAACGAGCGCCTGCCCCGTCTCGAATGCAATCCCGACACCCCTTATCAACTCCGGGTCGACGGCGGCCTGCACGGTGGCGTCGGTGACACGCGCTACATGGCCGGTTCCGCCGGCAGCAAACCCATTCCCTATCGGCTCTATCAGGACCCCGCGCGGTTGATCCCGCTGGCGGTGGACGTCCCGGTGAGCGGCCGTGTGCCGGATACCGGTTCAGTCGATTTACCGTTGTATGCACGCATCGAACCGCTGGCGGAAATTCCCCGGGTCAGTCGCTATTCCGACCTGTTGAAAGTGACCGTCACCTGGTAGCGGCAACTGTGTAACTGCCGCCAATGGATTCGGCTGGCGCAGGGAAGGGGGCGCTCCTCGTTGTGCGCCTGGGTTCTGGAGTCCTGATGGAATTGGGATTGGCGTTATGACAAGCAAACTCTGGATATTGATGGCCGTGGGTGCAGGGGTATTGCTGACGGGGGGCGCGCAGGCGGCGATCAGCGGGCAGATCCATGCGCGACTGACCATCATCGCCGGTTGTGAAGTGACCAATGGCGGCAGCCCGGTCAGTGATTTCGGCACGCTGGATTTCGGCCAGCAAGGCCCGACCTGGACCAACCCGATCAAAGCCCGCCTCGGTGCTGACGGTCGCGGCAGGTTGAACGTCGCCTGCACCCCTTCGGTCACCGGCTTCACCGTCACCATCGATGGCGGCACCCATGGTGACGGCACCACCCGGCGCCTGAGCAACGGCAGCCAGACCCTGCCTTATCAATTGTTCCTCGATGCATCCGGAAGCCAGAGCTACAGCATCGGCCAACAACACAACTTCGCCGTCACCAGCGGGGCCCAGATACCGATTCCGGTGTTTGGCTCGGTGGTGGCGAATACCCGCGCGATACCGGCCGGGGTCTATACCGACACCCTGACCGTGACGCTCGATTGGTAAACCCGTAGAGGACGGACACCATGCGCATGCTCGTATCAAGGATAGTTTTGTCACTGCTTGGCCTGACGCTGGTGTCCGGCGCGCAGGCGGCCACCACGGTCACCGGCCAGATCTCTGCCAGCCTGATTCTGATCAGCAGCTGTCAGGTAAATGGTGCGGGTGGCTCCAGCGGGCTGAACTTTGGTGCCTTGAACTTCGGCACCGACAACAGCCTGTTCACCACGAAAGATGCACAAGTCATGGGCGGTGGTGTGGCGCTGTCGATCCTTTGCTCCAGCGGCACCACGCCAACGGTCAAGGTGCGTGCCGGTGCCCATGACGGACTGTCGGCGGGCGGTTCTCGCGCGCTGTACGACGGTGTCGCCAACTACGTGCCGTACGACTTGTACACCGATTCCGGGCACTCGCAGCTTTTAGCCATTGACGGGGTGATCAACCTTGATCCCAGCACCGGCGTGGCGCAGACCGTGAACATCTACGGTCAGGCGAAGGGCAAGGCCGGGCTGCCGGCCGGTACTTACAGCGACACGATTTCCGTCGAACTGACGTTCTAGGGCGATGAACCGCCATGGATGGGCAGCGATGGCGCTGTTGTGCGCGGCCGGTGTGCCGTTGCCGCTGGCAGCGGTGACCAGCCAGAGTTTCCTGGTCAGCGCCACGGTCACTGCGGGTTGCCTGGTGGTCGGCGGGGTCTCGAACTACGGCAGCCTGAATTACGGCAGCCAATCGGCGCTGGCCACCGGCACGGTGCAAGTGGCCCTGACGGGGGATGTACAGCTGCAATGCACACCGGGCGTGACCATGAACATGACCGTCGATGGCGGCCAGTACAACAGCAGCGGGCGACACCTGCAGCTGACCACCGGCAGCAACCGCGTTTCGTACCAGCTGTTTCGCGACGCGGCTTACAGCCAAAGCCTGGGGATCGGCCAGAGCGTCGCGGTGGCGTACACGGACGCAAACAACATCCGCCTGCCGATTTACGGTCAGGTGCTGTTACCGGGCAATCAGCCTGGGGGGACCTACAGCGATGTGCTGCAAGTGCAGCTGTCGTGGTAACGCGGCGTTTTTGATCGGGCCTGACAGGCACAAGGAGTAGGCAAATGGATTTACCCGCGCGGCGGCATTCTGTTGTGCGTCAGGCAGTGTTGGCGATGCTGCTGTTGGGGGCGGTCAAGGTGCAGGCGGCCAGTTCGGTGCTGATCTGGCCGATCGATCCCGTGCTGGAGGCCGATCAGCAGGCCAGTGCCTTGTGGCTGGAAAACCGAGGCAACGAGACTGCGAATTTGCAGATCCGGGTGTTCGCCTGGAGCCAAAGCGGTTTCAACGACCAATACCAGAACCAGCGCGACGTGATCGGCAGCCCGCCGGTGGCGAAAATCGAACCGGGCCAGAAACAACTGGTGCGCCTGACCCGTACCCGGGAGATCCCACCGGGGCAGGAACTGGCTTATCGCATCATCATCGATGAAATCCCTTCGGCCACCCCGCCCTCCGGCGAAAGTGGCAAGACGGCGGCGGCCATTCGGTTCCAGATGCGTTATTCGGTGCCGTTGTTTGCTTACGGCGCGGGGTTGTGGAGCAAGGAAGACACCAGTCGCAAGCGTGATCCCAAAGGCGCGGGGCTGCCGGATTTGAGCTGGCGCACGGTGGCGGTGGACGGTCGCCCTTATGTGGAGGTGCGCAATCAGGGGGCGGTGCATGCGCGGTTGACGGACGTTGCGCTGAAGCAGGGAGGCCAGACAAAACCTCTGGTGGAAGGCCTGCTCGGTTATGTGCTGCCGGGCGCGATCATGCGCTGGCCGGCGCCCGGTCCGATGGCGCAAGACCCGGCGTTGCAGGTGCGGGTGAATGGTTCGCCGCAGGTACAAAGCATTACGCCCGCGCGCTGATCTGCAACTGACGGGAAAGGGAGGCAGGGTCCATCGACGGACGTAAAGCGGTAATGAGCCCGCATCGGGCCCGCAGTTTCCAGCGTCCGTTGATCTGCGCCATGAGCTGTGTGGGTTGCCTGGCGTTTGCTCACCCGTCCCTGGCCGGTGATTTGCCGCCGCCACCCGGCAGCATGGAGGCCGTGGCTGATGCGCAGTTGTTTCTGGAATTGGTGGTCAATCAGATGAATACCGGACACGTCGTGGCGGTGGAACAACGCAACGGGCGGTTTTTCCTGTCGGCCAACGCGTTGCGTGACACCGGTATGAAACTGCCGGACACCCTCGGCGCCGAAGTCGACCTCGACAGCCTGTCGGGCCTGCACAGCGAGTACGACAGCGCCGGTCAGCGCCTGCTGCTCGACGTACCGCCCAGCTGGTTGCCGGAGCAATTCGTCGGCAATCGCGACGCCTACCCGCGCACTCCGGCCCTGAGCAGTTTCGGTGCCTTGTTCAACTACGACCTGTACCTCAACGACACCGATGATGCCGGCACTTACCTCGCGGCCTGGAACGAAGTGCGACTGTTCGACAGCTGGGGCACGCTGTCCAACACCGGGCAATACCGGCGCACGTTGTCCGGCGATTCGGTCAGTACGCTGAACAATGGCTACCTGCGTTACGACACCACCTGGCGCTACTCCGATGACGAGCGATTGCTGACCTACGAGGCCGGTGACCTGGTCAGCGGCGCATTGCCCTGGAGCAGTTCGGTGCGCCTGGGCGGGGTGCAGCTGTCGCGGGATTTCGGCGTGCGCCCGGACCTGGTGACTTATCCGTTGCCGCAGTTTGCCGGGGAAGCGGCAGTGCCATCCTCGGTCGACCTGTTCATCAACGGCTACAAATCCAGCAGCGCCGACCTGCAACCCGGCCCCTACACGCTGACCAATATTCCGTTCATCAACGGCGCCGGCGAAGCCGTGGTGGTCACCACCGATGCCCTCGGTCGGCAGGTCTCGACCACCGTGCCGTTTTATGTCACCAGCAGTTTGCTGCAAAAGGGCCTGAGCGACTTTTCCGTGGCGGCCGGTACCTTGCGCCGCGATTACGGCATCAGCGATTTCGGTTACGGTCCCGGTGTCTCATCGGGCAGTCTGCGCTACGGCCTGAGCGACAACTTCACCCTGGAAAGCCACGCCGAAGCGTCGGACTCACTGACCCTCGGCGGTGTCGGTGGCAACCTGCGCCTGGGCAATTTCGGCGTGCTCAATACCGCACTCAGCCAGAGCCGGTTCGATGGCGACAGCGGTCAACAACTGAGCCTGGGTTATCAATACAGCAGCCAGCGCTACAGCTTCTCTTATCAACGCCTGCAACGTCGCGACCAATACGCCGATCTGACCGTGGTCGACAGTCCTTTCACCACCCTCAGCAAACGCAGCGAACAGGCGACCCTGAGCCTGAATCTCAATACCTGGGGCAGCCTTGGCGTCGGGTATTTCGACGTGCGCGCGGCGGATGATTCTCGCACCCGTTTGCTCAACCTGACCTGGAGTAAGCCGCTATGGCACAACAGCAGTTTCTACCTGTCGGCCAACCGCGAAATCGGCGACAGCAACTGGGCGGTGCAGGCGCAACTGGTGATCCCGTTCGACTTGCGCGGCAGCCTCGCGCTCAGCAGTGAACGCAGCAAGACCGGGCAGAGCCAGCAGCGGGTCAATTACAGTCGCGCCGTGCCGACTGAAGGCGGTGTGGGGTTCAACCTCGGTTACGCCCACGGCGACGGTCCGGCCTATCGTCAGGCCGACCTGACCTGGCGCTTGCAGTCGGTGCAATTGCAGGCCGGTGTGTACGGCAACAGCGACGCCGAAACCCGTTGGGCCGATGCCAGCGGATCGCTGGTGTGGATGGACCGCCAGGTGTTCGCCGCCAACCGCATCGACGATGCCTTTGTGGTGGTCAGCACCGATGGCTACGCCGACATTCCGGTGCGCTACGAAAACCAGCAGGTCGGCCAGACTGATCGCAATGGCCACCTGCTGGTGCCGTGGAGCAGCGCCTATTACCGCGGCAAGTACGAGATCGATCCACTGAACCTGCCGGCCAACGTGCGCAGCCCGAACGTCGAACAGCGGATTGCCGTGCGCCGTGGCAGCGGTTATTTGCTGACGTTTCCATTGAGCCGGGTGATCGCCGCGAGCATCGTCCTGGTGGATGCGCAGCAGCGAGAGCTGTCTCTGGGCAGTGGTGTCGTGCATGAGCAGAGCGGCACGCAAACAGTGGTCGGATGGGACGGTCTGGTGTACCTGGAAAATCTACAGGCGCAGAACACATTGCAGGTGACGCTGGCCGACGGGAAAGCCTGCCGCGTCCAGTTCGCGGTGGACATGAATCAGGATCAGATTCCGCTGATCGGGCCGTTGGTGTGTCAATGAGTGCCGTGAAATGGCTGGTGCTGCTGGCGATCTGGTTGCCAGGCTCGGCATGGGCGTTGTGTTCGGTGGTGGTCCCTGCCACGGCGGTGGCATTCGGTTCGGTGAGCTCGATTGCGCTGCGTACCGCCGTGCAGAACAGTTCAAGCCTCAACGCCGGTTTGAGTTGCACCGGCTCATTGGTCTCGTTGCTGACCAACAATGACCATTTCTACGCCACGATTACCTCGACTCAAACCGGACTGCTCGGGCCGACCGGAGACGTCATCGGTTACACGCTGTATGCCAACAACACCACCAGTTACCCGATCGAACGTGGCACGCCCTTCGACTTCGCGCGCAACGGGATCATTGATGCGCTGGGGCTACTGGGCAGCGTGGTGCCGAAAACCGCACCGATTTATCTGGGGACAATCACGGGCAGTAACGTGGCGGCGGGTATCTATACCGAGACCCTGAGCATTGCCTGGAGCTGGAATTATTGCTCCGGCATTGGCGCCGGCAGTGTTTGCCTGGGGCGCGATATCAGCAGCGGCACCACCAGCATGACCGTCACCCTGACGGTCGCCAATGACTGCACCATCACCGCCCCGAACATCAGTTTCGGCAGCGCGCCGGTCGTCAGTGCCTTTGCGCCGGTTACCGGCCAGACCATCAGCCTCGCCTGCACCAAGGGCAGCGCTTACACCGTAGGCCTGGGCGACGGTCTGCAGGCAGCCAGTGTTGGCGGGCGACGACGGATGGCTTTCGGCGGTAATTACCTGGCGTATGACATCTTCAAAAGCGCCGGCACCACCCGCTGGGGCAGTGTCGGCAGTGCTCGCCGGGCCAGCTCCGATGCCGAGGTCAATCCCGGTAACGGTTTGGGCTCCGGGAGCCAGATCTTCAATTACAACGCGAAAATCTACACCGACCAGACCACACCGCCGGCGGGCACGTATCAGGACAGTGTGATTCTGGATGTGGGGTTTTAACAATTGCCTTTGACCAAACGCAGAACCTGTGGGAGCGGGCTTGCTCGCGAAAGCGGTGTGTCAGACGGTATAGATGTGACTGATACTCCGCTTTCGCGAGCAAGTCGAATCGTCGCACCGCCGCTCCCACAGGGGATTTACGATGTTTGAACGATCAGTGAACTACCGCTCGATACTACGATTCCACCGCGCATTCCACGCCGGGCGTTGTTCGTTGACCTGGTCCCAGTCGATGGCAATCGCCGTCGTCAGATACTGCTTCATCGCCTCGACCTGGCCCCGTGTCTTGTCCGTGGTCGGGGTGTTCGGGTTGGACGGGATCTGATCGCCATCTTCAAGTGCAGCGGCTTGCGCCTCGGGGGTCAGCAGAAACGCGGCGAGTTTCTGCGCCAGTTCCGGTTGGGTATTGTTGGCGATGGCGCATTCGGCAACGTTGAGCACCACTGCGCCTTCCTTCGGTTGCGCATATTCGACCGGCATGCCTTTGAGTTTCAGCGCGGTGACCTGGGTTGGTGTCAGCGGGAATAGTGCCGCTTCGTCGGTCTGGAGCATTTCGGAAATCTTCGCCGAGCTCGGAATGTATTCCAGCACGTTGCGCCCGACGGTGTTCGGCCATGCCTTGAAGCCCGGCTCGACGTCGGTTTCGCTGCCGCCCTGAATCCGGTTGAACATCAGGAAACCGTGCAGGCCAAAGGTCGAAGAAGCCATCGACTGGAACACCAGTTTGTCCTTGAAGCGCGGGTCGGCCATGTCCATCCACGAGGTCGGTGTCGCCCAGCCTTTTTCCTTGAACAACCGCGTGTTGTACGCCAGCCCCGTGACACCGAGGCTGACTGCCACGGCCTGGTCCTTGATACGACCCTTGGCCGGAATCTGCGCCAGGGTCGGGCTGTCTTCGAGTTTGTCGCACAGGCCCATGGCGATGGCGCGGTACATGATGCCGTCGTCGAGGAACATCACGTGCATTTGCGGGTTGCCTTTGCTGGCCTGGACCTTGGCCAGAATATCGGCGGACGTGCCGGGCACGATCACCACTTTGACGTTGTTAGCCTTCTCGAAAACCGGCAGCACCTTGTCGGCGTAGAGCCGTTCCATGGTCCCGCCGTTCATGCCGAGGTAAAGCGTCGGTTCGGCCTGGGCCTGGGTGACCGTGAGCAGGGCGCTCAGGCATGAAAGTCCGAGCAGTGCAGTGCGTTTGACGTTATTCATTGGCGCGACCTTCCTCTATCAAGCAACGGAGATGGAGTGAAACCGGGTGATGGAAAACGCATCCAGCGACGTGGTTGAGGCGCCGCTGCAGATGATCTCGGTGAGCGCCTGGCCCACCGCTGGACCGATCTGGAAACCTGCGCCGGCAAAGCCGAACGCGTGCAACAGACCGGGTTGAGTGCCACTGTGACCGATCACCGGTTGGCGATCGGGCAAGTAACCTTCGGTGCCGCTCCAGGTACGAATCGCCTGGGCGCCTTCAAGAAACGGATAAAGCTCTACGGCTTGGCGCAGGATTTCGATCACCGCGTGTTGACCGGGGCGGGCGCGCGCGCCGTCGAGGGCAAACCCCTGGCCGCCGCCCAACACGCAATTGCCGCGCGCGACCTGACGCGCATAAATACCGCCGCCCTCGACGCCGGTGCTGGCATCCATCACCCATGGCAAGGGTTCGGTGACCAACATCGCCGGGTGCCCGGCGTGCATCGGCACCGCTTCGTCGAACTGCGCGGCAAGGCTGCCGGCCCATGCGCCAGCGCAGTTCAGCAGCCAAGGGGAGTGCAGCTCTAAACCGTTTTGCGTGCTGACCCGAAAGCGCTGACCGTCATGCTCCACGGCGCTCACCGCGCATTGTTCGTGGACTTGCGCGCCGTGGCGCTGTGCGGCCCGGGCAAATGCGGGTGAAACCAGTCGTGGGTTGGCGTGGCCGTCATCCGGGCAAAACGAAGCGCCGACCGCGACGTCGCCGACCCACGGAAAACGCGCGCGTAATTCACGGCGATCAAGCACCTGCAAATCGAGGCCGAACCCCTGACTGCTGGCGGCATAGTCCTGCAATGCACGCAGGTCGTTGAGGCTGCGCGCCAGTTTCAAGTGGCCGCTGCGCTGGTACTCACCGTCGATGCCGATCAACTGCGGCAGCTGCCCCCAGATCTCGTGAGCCTGTTGCGACAGCGGCAGTTGCGACAACGGTCGGCCCTGACGCCGCACGCCGCCGTAGTTCACGCCGCTGGAGTGCGAACCGCAAAAGTCGCGCTCCAGTAGCGCCACGCGACGACCGGCCTTGCTCAGGAAGAGCGCGGCGGAGGCACCGACAATGCCGCCGCCAATGATCACTGCATCGACCTCGATCATGGCTCGACCTCCAGACCAAACGGCAACGGTTTGATCGGTGCCTGCGCCCGCAGGCGGCCGATGTCAGAGACGTTTCGCTGACTGGCGCAGGCAATGATTTCTGCGGCGGCAGCGCCACACATGCGCCCCTGACAGCGGCCCATGCCGACCCGGCAATGGGCCTTGACCCGGTTGATTTCCCAATGGCCCTCGCGCACGACGTCGCGGATGTCACCGGCGCGCACTTCTTCGCAGCGGCAGACCATCACGTCGTCCGGCGTGTCGGCCGCCCAGTTTTGTGGAAACACGAAGGCGCGTTCCAGGCCTTGGCGAAAGCTATCGATTCGTTCAAGTGCCTGCTCCAGTTGCACGCCACGCTTGGGCGCAACCACGTGACCCATGTCTTCGAGCAAGGCGAGGGCGGCCCGCTCGCCGGCCATTTCCGCCGCGTCGGCGCCCATGATGCCGGCGCCGTCGCCGGCCAGATAAACCTCGGCGACACTGCTGCGACCGGCGCTGTCACGCTGCGGCAGCCAGGCGCGGTTGAGCGGGTTCCAGGCGAATGCGCAGCCGAGCAAGTCGGCGAGTTGGGTTTCACTGCGCAGGCCATGGGCGAATGCCACGGCGTCGCAGTCCAGTTGATGTTCACCGTTTGAGTTGGCCCAACGCAGCGACTGCACACGGTGTTCGCCATCGACGCGTTTCAAGGTTGCACCCTGATGCACCGGGATGCCGTGAGCGGTCAGCCAGCTACGGTAATAAATGCCTTTGGCCAATGTGGCCGGTTGCGCCAACAGATCGGGCAGGGCGCGGGCCTGGGCGCTGAACGGCGAGCTGTCGAGCACCGCGACCACGTTCGCGCCGGCCTTGGCGTATTGATACGCCACCAGATACAGCAACGGTCCACTGCCGGCGAACACCACGCGCTCACCGATGGCGCAGCCCTGGAATTTCAGGGCGATCTGCGCAGCGCCGAGGCTGTAGACGCCCGGCAGCGTCCAGCCTTGCACCGGCAAAACCCGGTCGGTGGCGCCCGTGGCGACAATCACCCGAGAGAACTCCAAGCGTGCGGCGCGCTGCTCGTGCAAGGTGTCGAGCGCGCCGGCCTCGGCGTTCCACACCAGGGTTTCAGGACGGTAATCGAGCTGCTCGCGCAACTCATCAATCGTCTGGTGCAAGGCCTTCGCCTTGCGCGCTTCGAAGCCATACAGCTTGACCGCCGAGCGCTTGAAGTTCGCCGGCTGCCGTCGATAAATCTGCCCGCCACCGCGCGCGGCTTCGTCCAGCAAAACCGGGCGCACACCATGCGCCACCAGCGTCTGCGCCGCACGAATCCCGGCCGGCCCGGCACCCACAACAACCACCGACTTCATACCCACCCCCCTGTAGGAGCCGGCTTGCCGGCGATGAGGCCCTCAAATCCAACATCGATGTCGGCTGATACACCGCCATCGCCAGCAAGCCGGCTCCTACAGTTGATTGGGGTTGGTCGCGAATTTTGTGCCCGACGCAGATCCTCTGTAGGAGCCGGCTTGCCGGCGATGGCGGCCTCACATCCAACACCCATGTCAGCTGACCCACCGCTATCGCCAGCAAGCCAGCTCCTACAGTTGATTGGGGTTGGTCGCGAATTTTGTGCCCGACACAGCTCCCCTGTAGGAGCTGGCTTGCCGGCGATGAGGCCCTCACATTCAACATCCATGACGGCTGACACACCGCCATCGCCAGCAAGCCGGCTCCTACAGTTGATTGGGGTTGGTCGCGAATTTTGTGCCCGGCACAGATTCCCTGTAGGAGCCGGCTTGCCGGCGATGGCGGCCTCACATCCAACACCCATGTCGGCTGACCCACCGCCATCGCCAGCAAGCTGGCTCCTACAGTGGATTGGGGTTGGTCGCGAATTTTGTGCTCGACACAGATCCCCTGTAGGAGCTGGCTTGCCGGCGATGGGGCCCTCACATCCAACATCGATGTCGGCTGATACACCGCGATCGCCAGCAAGCCGGCTCCTACAGTTGATTGGGGTTGGTCGCGAATTTTGTGCTCGACACAGCTCCCCTGTAGGAGCTGGCTTGCCGGCGATGGGGGCCTTACATCCAACATTCATGTCGGCTGATACACCGCGATCGCCAGCAAGCCGGCTCCTACAGTTGATTGGGGTTGGTCGCGAATTTTGTGCTCGACACAGCTCCCCTGTAGGAGCTGGCTTGCCGGCGATGAGGCCCTCACATTCAACATTCATGTCGACAGATGCACCGCGATCGCCAGCAAGCCGGCTCCTACAGTGGATTGGGGTTGGTCGTGAATTTTGTGCCCGGCACAGATCCCCTGTAGGAGCTGGCTTGCTAGCGATGGGGGCCTCACATCCAACATTCATGTCAGCTGACCCACCGCGATCGCCAGCAAGCCGGCTCCTACAGTTGATTGGGGTTGGTCGCGAATTTTGTGCTCGACACAGCTCCCCTGTAGGAGCTGGCTTGCCGGCGATGGGGGCCTTACATCCAACATTCATGTCGGCTGACACACCGCGATCGCCAGCAAGCCGGCTCCTACAGTGGATTGGGGTTGGTCGCGAATTTTGTGCTCGACACAGCTCCCCTGTAGGAGCTGGCTTGCCGGCGATGAGGCCCTCACATTCAACATCCATGTCGACAGATGCACCGCGATCGCCAGCAAGCCGGCTCCTACAGTTGATTGGGGTTGGTCGCGAATTTTGTGCTAGACACAGATCCCTTGTAGGAGCTGGCTTGCCGGCGATGGCGGCCTCGCATCCAACATCGATGTCGGCTGATACGCCGCCATCGCGAGCAGGCTCGCTCCTACAGGGGATCCGGGTTGGGGAGATGTAATGTGTGTTCATAGCGATCGCCCCGGTTCGCGGCTGATTTGCTCGCCGGCTTCTAGCAGCGTCGAGCACGCGCGTACTCGCCGGCCATCGCCCAGGCGAACCCAGCAGTCCTGGCACGCGCCCATCAAGCAAAACCCGGCGCGGGGCTGTGCGCTGAAATCGCTGCCGCGCAAGTGTTCGCTGCAGGTCAGCACGGCGGTCAGCACGGTGTCGCCGAGCAGCCCGCTGGCCGGTTCGCCGTCGAGGGTAAAGTTCACGGCCGGGCGGTCGCCTTCGGCCAGTCGTTTCAGCAGAGCCATGGCGCCCTCATTGTTTACCCACCAGAACCCGATCCAGGCCGTAGACCCGATCAAGCAGAATCATCGTCAGCGCGGTCAGCGCGATCACCAGGGCCGACACCGCCGCCATCATCGGATCGATGGACTCAGTGGCGTACACGTACATACGCACCGGCAAGGTTTGCGTGGCCGGCGAGGTGACGAAGATCGACAGCGTGACTTCGTCAAAACTGTTGATGAACGCCAGCAGCCAGCCCCCGGCGACCCCCGGCAAAATCATCGGCAAGGTGATTTGGCGAAACAGCGTGAAGCGCCCGGCACCCAGCGATTGCGCCGCATGTTCGGCACTGCGATCCAGGCCAATGGCCGAGGCCAGCACCAGTCGCAGCACATACGGCGTGATCACCAGCACGTGAGCGAAAATCAGCCAGGCGAAGCTGCCGTTGACGCCCATCAGCGCAAACAAGCGCAGCAGTGCCACGCCCAACACCAGATGCGGAATGATGATCGGCGACAGAAACAGGCCGTTGAAAAAGTCCCGTCCGGGAAACTCGAAACGGGTGATTGCCAGCGCCGCCGGCACCGCAATCAACGTCGCCAGGCTGGCCGCGCTAAGCGCCAGGATCAGGCTGTTGTAAAACGCATCGACAAAGTCGGCACGCTCGAACACCGCACGGAACCAGCGCAGGGAAAACTCCGTGGTCGGCAGGCTCAGGGTGTTTTCCGGGGTGAACGCCACGAGGCAGACCACCACCAGCGGCGCCAGCATGAACACCACCACCAGGGTATGGAACAGCAGGGCGAAAGGACCGTTCTTGGACATGACGAGTTATCCCAATGACTTCTTGTAGCGGCCTTCGATCATCCGGTTCCACGACAGCATGATCAGCAGGTTGAGCAACAGCAGCGCGACGGCGATGGCGGCGCCCATCGGCCAGTTGAGCTCCGACAGGTACTGGTCGTAGATCAGCGTGGCGACCATCTTGATCCGCCGCCCGCCGAGCAGGCCGGGAATGGCAAAGGAGCTGGCCGCTAGGCCGAACACGATCAACGTGCCGGACAACACACCGGGCATGATTTGCGGCAACACCACCTGGCGCATCACCGTGAAGTGACTGGCACCCAGCGACATCGCTGCTTGTTCGGCGGCCGGGTCGAGTTTTTGCAGCGAGGTCCAGACCGGAATGATCATGAACGGCAACATCACATGAACCAGTGCAATCACCACCGCGAACGGCGTGTACAACAGCTTCATCGGTGAGCCGCCGAAGGCTTGCAGTGTCTGGTTGACCAGGCCGTCGGCGCCGAGCAACAGGCTCCAGCCGAAGGCGCGCACCACCACCGAAATCAGCAGCGGCGTGAGGATCAGAATCAAGAAAATCGAACGCCATGGCGCGCCCATGCGGCTGAGGATGTAAGCCTCGGGCACGCCGATCACCACGCAGAGCAGGGTGGTCAGGGCGCTGATCCAGAACGTGCGCAAAAAGATTTCGTAGAAGTACGGATCACCCAGCAGGCTGCTGTAATGGTCGACGGTGTAGGCGTCGCCGTTGATGCCCGAGCTGTAGTCGAAGACGTTGAATGACAACACCAGCGTCAGCAGCAGCGGGATCACCAGCAGGCAGACGTACAACGCCAGCGCCGGTGCCGACAACAAATAGCCCTGACGTCCCTGGCGAACAGCCACGAGCGTACTCATGCCGACACCTCGTCGACACTCAGCACCCGCAGCAGCGCCGCGTCCCAGTCGAGGCCGACCGGTGTGCCTTCGTTCAGCGGTGCCGAGCCGTCGTTGCGGCGCACCACGCTGAGTTCGCCGAGGCTGGTCGAAACGCCGTACAACCATTGGCTGCCGAGAAAGAAGCGGCTGACGATCCTGCCTGGCAGGCGGCCGTGATCTTTGTCCCGCAGATCGATTTTTTCCGGACGCAGGCTCAGGGTCAGTTCACCGCCGCTGCGCACCTGAACCACACCTGCACTGTCACGCTCGCCGGGCAGCAGATTGGCCTTGCCGACGAAGCCGGAAATGAACTCGGTGCGCGGGTGTTCGTAAAGGGTGTAGGGCGCGTCGATCTGGGTGATGCGCCCGGCCTGCATCACCACCACGCGGTCGCTGATGGACAGCGCTTCGGACTGGTCGTGGGTGACCATCAACGTGGTGATCCCGACTTCGCGCTGGATGCGGCGGATTTCGAATTGCATCTCTTCGCGCAGGTTGGCGTCGAGGTTGGACAGCGGCTCGTCAAGCAACAGCACCGGCGGCTCGATCACCAGGGCGCGGGCCAGCGCCACACGCTGGCGCTGACCACCGGACAGTTCTCGTGGGTAACGTTCTGCGTGCTGGTCCAGACGCACCAGTTTCAACACCCGATCCACGCGCTGCTGCAACTCGCCGTTGGGCACTTTGCGCATGCGCAGGCCGAAGGCGACGTTGTCTTTGACGGTCATGTGCGGAAACAACGCATAACTCTGGAACACCACGCCCAAGCCACGGCTGGCGGGTTTGGCGTGGGTGATGTCGCGACCGTCCAGCAGAATGCGCCCGCTGGTGACTTCGACGAAGCCGGCGATCATTTGCAGGGTGGTGGTTTTGCCACAGCCGGAAGGGCCGAGCAGGGACACGAACTCGCCTTTCTCGACCGAGAGGTGGGTGGCGACGACGGCATCGATGTCGCCGTAACGTTTGCCGAGTCCTTCAAGTTGCACAAAAGCCATAACTGCGCTCCACCTGAGATTGTTATGCGCGGCCTGAGGTCGCGCTTTTTTGTATGGGCAGATACGAAAGGGTGTTGCGGGGTGCGTTGGCGCTCGACTTGGGTCGGCTGCCGCTGTTGTTCGAATCGCCCCTGTGGACGCAGATTAGGACGAAGACTAGGATGGGCTCAATGGCCTATTTCACTGAAGCGATGACTATTTTCAGTTTCATTCGGTGAGTAAATTAATTGTCGAGAAATGGCATGACTGATTCCATTGAGCGGAATGAAAACAAAAATGAAGTCGGCGTCGGTGCGGTCTCCCGGCTGTTTGCGGTGCTGCGCAGTCTGGGTGACACCGTCGAGGGCGGGGAGCGCGTGACGCAACTGGCCCAGCGCATCGGTTTGTCGCAACCGACCACGCACCGTTTGCTGCGCAGCCTGATGGACGAGGGCATGGTCGAGCAGGACGTGCGCAGCAAACGCTATCGCCTGAGCCTGGATTTTTTTGCGCTGGCGGCGCGTGCCGGCAATACCGGAAACCTGCGCGAACTGGTGCGGCCGTCGTTGCTGCGGTTGTCGGCTTCGCTGGGGGATTCTTTGTTTCTACTGGCGCGCAGCGGGTTTGATGCGATCTGCCTGGACCGCAGTGAAGGGCCGTTTCCGATTCGCACCTTTACCGGCGACATTGGCG
Organism: Pseudomonas sp. FW300-N2A2; assembly: GCF_017351735.1. Taxonomy (NCBI): domain Bacteria; kingdom Pseudomonadati; phylum Pseudomonadota; class Gammaproteobacteria; order Pseudomonadales; family Pseudomonadaceae; genus Pseudomonas; species Pseudomonas sp. FW300-N2A2. The sequence continues at coordinate 86,754 of NZ_JACNDU010000017.1, forward strand.
GGCGGGTGGCGCTGGGCGTGGGCCAGGGCAGTCTGGCGATTCTGGCGTTCCTGCCGGAAGAGGAGCGCGACACGGTGATCCATTACAACCTGCCGCGGCTGAAGGATTTTCACCTGTACGACGAGGTGTTCCTGCGTTCGGAAGTCGAGAACGTGCGCGCCCTCGGTTATGCCGGGCGCAACACCGGCGTGCTGCAAGGCATGGCCGGCGTGGCGGTGCCGATTCTCGATCGTGAGGGGCGAGCGGTGGCGGCGTTGAGCGTGGCCACTGTGAGTGACCGATTGGGCCCGGATCGCTTGCCGACAGTGGTGGAGATGCTCAAGCGCGAAGCAGCGCTGATCGGGCCGCGGATCAATCCGTTTGATCCGTTGTTGCGGCGGCCGTCCCAAGTCTTCGGCCAAAGCTGAACACACCGCAAATCCCTGTAGGAGCCGGCTTGCCGGCGATAGCGGTTTATCTGTCACATCAATATCGATTGATGCACCGCTATCGCCGGCAAGCCGGCTCCTACAGGGGGACTTAGAACTGCACGGTTTGCTTGAGCATCTGCGCCGTCGGCGTATCGCTCGGGCTGACCATCGCGTAGTTGTAGCCGCTGCCGGACCAATACTCAGCCTGCAACCCGCCGTCACTGCGACTACCCCTCGGCAGCAGAAAGTTTTTCGGTCCCGGCGGGCGCACGTAGAAGCTGACTTTGTGCCCGCTACGATCCTCATAAACCACCATCGCCGCCGGCCCTTGCTCAGTGCTGAGCAAGCGCCCGCTGACCGGTTTGAACCCCGCGCCGGAAAGGTCCGGCAAGCGATGGGCCTGCGTGAAATAGCGGTCGAGCCAGCCCTGCATATCACCGTCATCGCTGACCTTGTAATCGGCCGGCAGCATGCCTTGCTGGGCAAACAGCCGATAAGCCTGCATCGCGTCGGCCATCGGCGCCGCCGCGCTGAGGAGGGTCATCTCCCGCGCCTTCCAACCGCTGAAGCCGCCGATGCTCACGGCAATCAGCAACACCGCGGCGCTGGCCAGATGGCGGCGTGATTGGCGTTTGAGGCGCTGGCGAATCAGCGCCGGGTCGAGGGCCGGGTTGGCGGGTTGCTGCAACGCACCGCTCAGGGCCGCGCGCAGTTGCTGGGCGTCCTGCTGCCAGGCGCGAACCTGTGCAGAGATTTCCACGTTGCCGGCCAGAAAAGTCTCTACCAGACGTCGGTCGTCATCATTGAGCTGGTGGTCCACATACGCGTGCAGGTCACGCTCGCTCGGGGGCATGCTGATCATTTGAGTCTCCGCAGGGAAGGGCGGGTGATTTCGCCGTCGCTGAGTTGGCGCAGGGCCTGGCGGGCGCGGGACAGGCGCGACATGACGGTGCCGACGGGGACGTCGAGAATCTCGGCGACTTCCTTGTAGCTCAGGCCTTCGACCGACACCCAGAGCAGCAGTGCACGCTGTTCGGTGCCGAGCTGATCGAAGGCTTGCAGGGTCGATTGGGCGATCACGGTGCGCTCCACCGACGGTTGGGTATCGTCCCGTCCGGTAAAGAATTCGAGCATCCGCGCATAACGCCGGGAGCGCCGGTGAGCGTCGAGAAATTGCCGATACAGAATCGAAAACAGCCAGGCGCGCAAGTCGCCTTCGGGGCGTTTGTCGCCCCAACTCGACAGCGCCCGCTCCAGGCACGACTGCACCAGATCGTCGGCGCTGCTGGGGTTGCGCGTCAACGACACGGCGAATCGGCGCAATCCGGGAATGATTTCTCTGAGTTGTTCGTCGATCTCGTTCATGAAGTTCTGGCTAGTCACTACGCTGTGGACTAGAGAGACGCCCGGCACTGAAGGTTATTCCACGCCTGAAAAAATAAATACCGCACGATGGAATAAACGTTCGCGGGGTTCGTCTGCTTGATCCTTCTCACTTGTGGCCGATGGCCCTGGAGTCTTTCATGGTAGATCGCTCATCACCGCCCACCCGGCCCCCCTTGAGTGCCGCGAGCCTGACGTTGCGTCTGGCCGGTATTGCCGTGGTGGTCGCTGCAGTGGCCGGGGCATTTGCCTACGTCAACGGCACCTTTGACCCACAGCGACTGACCCCGAAAAAGCTGATCAACGTGCTGGAAACCAACAACGGCGTGCACCCGGGCTTCCGGCGCAATCACTCCAAAGGCGTGTGCGTGATCGGGCATTTCGAAAGCAGTGGCGAGGCGCGCAGCTATTCCAGCGCTCAGGTGTTCAACGAGGCGCGGACCCCGGTGGTCGGGCGTTTTGCCTTGCCGGCCGGCAACCCTTATGCGCCGGACAGCGCCGTGCCGATCCGCAGCCTGGCGCTGCGCTTCACCCAGGCCAACGGCCAACAGTGGCGCACCGGGATGAACAGCATGCCGGTGTTCCCGGTGGGCACGCCCGAAGCGTTCTATCAATTGCAGCAAGCCCAGTCGCCAGACCCGGCCACCGGCAAACCGAACCCGGCAGCGGTGCCGGCGTTCTTTGGGGCGCACCCGGAGGCCGGGCCGTTCCTGGCCTGGATCAAAACCGCCAAGCCGTCCGCCAGTTACGTGACGGAAACCTATAACAGCGTCAATGCGTTTTACCTGGTCAACGCCGCCGGGCAAAAGCAAGCGGTGCGCTGGAGCATGGTGCCGTTGGTGCAGGACGCGGCAGGTGCCACGGCGCCGGAGGGTGGCGATTTTCTCGAGAAAGACCTGCTTCAACGGATTGCCTTGGGGCCGTTGCGTTGGCAGTTGAACATCACGCTGGCCAACCCCGGTGATCCGGTCAACGACGCCAGCAAGGCCTGGCCCGACGGTCGCAAAGTGGTGAACGCCGGCACGCTGGTGCTCGAAAGCACCCAGCCGCAGCTCAATGGCGAATGCCGGGACATCAACTACGACCCGCTGGTCTTGCCCGCCGGTATCGAAGGTTCCGACGACCCGTTGCTCGCCGCGCGCTCCGCCGGTTACGCCAGTTCCTACTTGCGCCGCACCAGTGAAGTCAGCCAGTTGCCCGCCGCCAAACAGGAGGCTCAACAATGAGCAACCAACCGAACCACTTCGCGCCGCTGGCGCGGCTGCTGCACTGGCTGATGGCGCTGATGATCATTGCCATGCTGTTTATCGGCGCGGGCATGGTCGCTTCCGTGTCTGAGCGGCACGAGTGGCTGATCCATCTGCACAAACCGTTGGGCATCGCCATTCTGTTGCTGGTGATCGTGCGCCTCGCTGTGCGCTTTTCCACCCGGCAACCTCCTTTGCCGGCAGACTTGCCGGGCTGGCAAGCGCTGGCGGCCAAGGCTTCGCATGTCTTGCTGTACGCCTTAATGTTGATCCTGCCGCTGCTCGGCTGGGCGATGATTTCGGCGGCGGGCGACCCGGTGATGCTCAGCAGTTCGTTGCAGTTACCGTCGATTGTGCCGGCGAATGCGCAGGTGTTTGCGTTCCTGCGCAAGGCGCACGGGTATCTGGCATACCTGCTGTTTCTGACCGTGCTGCTGCATCTGGCGGCGGCGTTGTTTCACGGTTGGGTACGGCGTGATGAGGTGCTCGACAGCATGCTGCGGGGCAAGGACCGCGGTTAACCAGCTTTGCGCTTTGGGGCGCACGCTGTAGATCAAGCTTTGCGGCCGGAGGATTGTGTGCGAGTGGCGGCCGAATGAGGCGTGGCTGCATGCTTGGCATGCAGCCATTGCGCAGGATCAGCGCAAGGTATCGACCATGTCCGCCACGGTCGTCAGCACATCCTTGCCCAGTTGCTTCGAACGCTTACCGGACCAGCCAGTCAACGGATCCGGTTTGTCGTTGTTGTCCTTGAACGGCATCTCCAAGGTCAACGACAGGCAGTCGAATTTCTGACCGACGCTGTTGCACGCCAGGGTCATGTTAGCTTTGCCCGGCTCGTCGCGGGTGTAGCCGTGCTTGGTCTGGAAGTCCTTGGTCAGGTGTTTCAGATGACTGCGGAAATGCTCTTCGAGTTTTTCGATCCGCGGCGTGTAGCCTGGGTTGCCTTCGCAACCGGCAGTGAACACGTAGGGGATTTCTTCATCGCCGTGGATGTCGAGGAACAGGTCGACGCCGTACTTTTCCATCTGTTGCTGAGCGAACAGCACTTCCGGACTGATCTCCTGGCTGGCGCTCTGCCAGGCGCGGTTGAGGTCCTGGCCCATGGCGTTGGTGCGCAGGTGACCGTGAAAGGCACCGTCCGGGTTCATGTTCGGCACCAGATACAGGTCGGCGCTGGCCAGCAGTTTGTTCAGCACTGGATCGTCGTGCCTTTCCAGGCGTTCGATCACACCTTCCATGAACCACTCGGCCATGTGTTCGCCGGGGTGTTGCTGGGCAATCATCCAGACCTTGCGCCGGCCTTCGGCGCCGGTGCCTTTGCGCAGCAACTGAATGTCACGACCTTCGACACTCTTGCCGGTGGCCAGCAGTTCAGTGCCGGCCTTGGTCAGCGCCTGTTCGATCAACCAGTCATGGCGGCCACGGCTGTAGGGTTCGAAGTAGGCAAACCAGGCGTGGGTGGCCGTGGCTTCGAGGCTGAAACGCAGGCAGTCGCCTTCGAAGATGGTCGGCACCCGGAACCAGTTGACGTGGTCGTAGGACGCCACTGCCTGATAGCCGTCCCAGGCTTTGTTGTACGAGGATTTGCTGGCATTGTTCAGGCGAAACCAGTGTTCCTGTCCGACGTGCAAACCGCTGGCCTTGAAGTGAAACCACTGAAAATGCTGGCTGCGGGTGTCTGGCTTGATGGCCAGCAGGGCTTGCAACGGATTGCTGATGTCCAGCACTTCAATGTTGCCGCTGTCGAAGTTGGCGCTGATGTCGAAAGAAGATCTAGCCACGGTCATAGTCGATTCCTGAATATGATTTTTATGGCTGATACTTTACACGCTGGGAAGGGAAAAACCGGGGGAAATTGCGGGGGTAAAAGGGGGGCGTCCTCCTTGACGCCGTCGCAGCTTAGAGACTGTGCGATTGATTCTCAAGTGCTATTTTCCATTAGTTTGGCCCAATGTTGCCGGGCTTCTCTTGCCAACAGATATTCTTTTGATATTATCCGCGCCATCGAATTTGCAGCACCCAAAGACTTCATTAGCCTGAAGGTAAAGCCAGAATAACTGGCAAAAAAAAGACCCGGCAAAAAGCCGGGTCAAAAACCGTGATTAGCCTGATGAGGAGATAGTCCAGGAGACCGACCTAAGGTCACTTGGACAATCGACTGATCTCGCGACCAGCTGCATGCAATAATAATCATTCTCGTTTGCAAGTCAAACGATTTTATCTGCGCGATTGGAAAATTCTTTCCCGCGCCCCGCGAAATATCCCTGCCTGCCTTATGCGTGATGATCCCCGTCGAGGGATCGGTCCAGCAACGCCTTGGCCATATCGATCATATGCACCGTCGAAAACGCCAGGTCCCGGTGCACGCCCTGCAGATTGTTCGCCGACTCGTACGCCGTGGCGGCGGCGCAGCGCAACAGGTCTGAGGCTCGCACCAGTGCTTCCTCGCAGCTGACATTGCGGTTCACATCAAAAAAACGCTCCTCTTCCACCGCTTCGGACACAGCTGGTTTCAAGTAATAGTCCAGGGCGCGCTGCGCGGCGGCCGAGCCTTTTGGCGAGGTGAGGGAGGTGTCGATCTGCATGTCTGGCAAGTCATTGCTGGGGATGGTCATGGCGATGGCAAAGCTCCGTGTTAGATTCAAATCCGTGATCCAATCGTAGTACGAACTGTATTTGTGACGAGAATTTAAATACTACAAGTTGTGTTTTGCTGGCCGGAGGCGCCCACGTATCGTGCCGCACATGGATAAATGGATTGAATTGGTCAAGGCCAAGATGAGTGAACTCAAAGTCACTCAGGAAATACTCGCCGACCGCCTGGGGATGTCCCAGGGCGGCGTCGGTCATTGGCTGAACAAACGTCGCCAACCGGGCATCGATGACATGAACCGTGTGCTGCATGCACTGGGCATGGAGTTTCTCGAGGTGGCGCTGGTGATCCGCGAGCCGGACATTGCGAAGGAGGAAAGCCAGGATCTGGTGCGCAAGTACAACCCGTACTTCCGTTACCCGGTCAGTGACTGGCGTGAATCCTGCGAGGTGCGCGACGGTGAGCCGACGGTCTATGACACGGCGCGTTTCGAACTGACTGACTACCACGCTCAGGGCGCGGCGTTCTGGTTGACCGTGGTGGGCGATGCGATGACGGCACCGAGCGGCGTCAGTATCGCCGAGGGCATGATGATCCTGGTGGACCCGGCCATTGTGCCGGAGCCCGGGAAACTGGTGATCGCCCAATGGCCGGACAGCGCTGAAGCGACGTTTCGCAAACTGATCGAAGAGGGCGGGCAGCGTTACCTGGTCCCGCTCAATCCGACGTATCCGAAAGCCCTTTACACCGAAGCCTGCCGAATCATCGGCGTAGTGGTTCAGGCAACGGCCAGGTTCTGATCAGATCGGTCCTCGCAAGGCGTAGGACCGATCCGCATTTCAGGCTTCTTCCAGCTCGACCAATGCACTGCCTTCGCTGACCATCTCGCCTTCCTGGCAATACAGCGCCTTGATCACCCCGGCGTGTGGTGCACGAATGCTGTGCTCCATCTTCATCGCCTCCAGCACCACCAATTGCGCCCCGGCTTCGACCGTTTGCCCGGCCTCCACCAGCACCCGCACGATGCTGCCGTTCATGGGCGCAGTGAGCCCGCCGTGATGGCTGTGACTGGCTTCGACGGCGCTGATCGGGTCGTAGGACTCGATGCGGCGCAATTCACCATCCCATTGCAGATACACAACGCCGCCGCGACGGATTGCCCGATGCTGGCGGCGCATGCCATTGTGTTCGGTCAGCAGTTGCTCGCCCGCGAGTTGCGCCGATCGGGTAGCGCCCAACGTCAGCGCACGGTCCTGACCTTCGCAGCTCAAATGCAGGGTGATTTCTGTCGGCAATCCGGCACGGAACCCAGTGCCGATCCCCCAAGGCGAACTCAGGTCATCAGTGCGGGTCGTGTCCGGTTGGCTTTGGGAAAACGCCTGCGCCGCGGCTTGCCAGAACTCATCACTGAGCGGCGAGGGCGCTGGCAGCAGTTGCTCCTGGTAACGCGGAATGAACCCGGTATCCAGCTCAGCCGCCGCAAACGCCGGATGACCAACGATTCTACGCAAGAAGTTGATGTTGGTCTTGAGACCGCCAATCGCGAACTCATCGAGCATGCTCAGCAAGCGCAGGCGCGCCTGTTCGCGATCCTCGCCCCAGGCAATCAACTTGCCGAGCATTGGGTCATAGAACGGCGAAATCTCGTCGCCTTCTTCCACGCCGCTGTCGACCCGACGTCCCGGACCTTGAGCCGATTCACGGTACAATTCCAGGCGCCCGGTGGCTGGCAGGAAATCATTGCCCGGGTCTTCGGCGTACAGCCGCACTTCGATCGCATGGCCGATCAGGGGCACTTGATCCTGAGTCATCGGCAGCGCTTCACCGCGTGCCACGCGAATCTGCCAGGCCACCAGATCGAGGCCGGTGATGGCTTCGGTGACCGGGTGTTCGACCTGCAGGCGCGTGTTCATCTCCATGAAGAAGAACTCGCCGCGCGCATCCAGCAAGAACTCCACGGTGCCGGCGCCGACATAACCGATGGCCTGCGCCGAACGCACGGCCGCTTCGCCCATGGCGCGGCGCAGTTCCGGGCTCAAGCCTGGTGCGGGCGCTTCTTCGACGACTTTCTGGTGCCGCCGCTGAATCGAGCAGTCACGTTCGTTGAGGTACAGGCAATTGCCGTGCTGGTCGGCGAAAACCTGGATTTCCACGTGGCGCGGCTTCAGCAGATATTTTTCGACCAGCATCCGCGAATCGCCGAACGAGGATTGCGCTTCACGCTGGGCCGAGGCGAGGGCTTCGGCCAGCTGGCTGACGTCCTCGACCACTTTCATGCCTTTGCCGCCACCGCCCGCCGTCGCCTTGAGCAGCACCGGATAACCGATGCGTTCGCAAGCGTCGCGGAAGGTGTCGAGGTCTTGAGCTTCGCCGTGATAACCGGGCACCAGTGGCACGCCAGCGGTTTCCATCAAGGCCTTGGCGGCGGATTTGCTGCCCATGGCATCGATGGCCGAAGCGGGCGGACCGAGGAAGATCAGGCCTGCTTGTTCGATGGCGCGGGCGAACCCGGCATTCTCGGACAGAAAACCATAACCCGGATGGATCGCCTGCGCGCCGCTGGCCTTGGCGGCGGCGATCAGTTTGTCGATTTGCAGGTAGCTGTCGGCGGCTTTACTGCCACCGAGGTCAACGCGAATGTCCGCTTCGCGGCTGTGCCGCGCTTCGCGGTCGGTGGCGCTGTGCACGGCGACGGTGGTCAGGCCCAGGGCCTTGGCGGTGCGCATGACCCGGCACGCGATTTCGCCACGGTTGGCCACCAGCAGAGAGGTAATGACAGGTGCGCTCATCAACGCGGCTCCTTGGGGGTGGTTTCAGCCTGCCAGCTCGGCGGACGTTTTTGCAGAAAGGCGCGCAGGCCTTCCTGGCCTTCGGGGCTGACGCGGATGCGCGCGATGGAGTTTTCGGTGTAGCGACGCAGCGCCGGGGTCAGCGCGCCGTTGCCGACTTCACGCAGCAAATCCTTGCTGACGCGCATGGCTGCGGGGCTGTTGAGCAGCAGGTTGTCGATCCATTGCTCGACTTTCTGCTCCAGCTCATTGCCCGGATAACTCTCCGACAACAAGCCGATTTCCCGAGCGCGTTGTCCACCGAAGCGCTCGGCGGTCAGCGCATAACGGCGTGCCGCGCGTTCGCCAATGGCTTGCACCACGAACGGGCTGATCACCGCGGGCGCGAGGCCGATGCGTACTTCCGACAGGCAGAACTGCGCGTCGTCGGCGCCGATGGCCATGTCGCAGCAACTGATCAGGCCCAGTGCGCCGCCGAAAGCCGCGCCTTGTACCACGGCCAGCGTCGGAACTTTCAGCTTGGCCAGGTTGTACATCAACTCCGCCAGTTCCCGGGCGTCGTCCAGATTGGTGTGGTAATCGAGCTCGGCCGATTGCTGCATCCACGCCAGGTCGGCGCCGGCGCTGAAATGCTTGCCACGTCCGCGCACCAGCAAAAAGCGCAGGCTGGCGTCGGTCGAGACCTTGTCCAGCGCGAGGATCAGCTCACGGATCATCTCGGCGTTGAACGCGTTGTTCTTTTCTTCCCGGCTGAGCCACAGGGTCGCGAAACCACGAGGGTCGGTCTGCAGTTCGAGGGTGTTGAAGTCGCTCATGTTCATCCGTCTCCACGGTACTTGTAGGAGCGAGGCTTGCCCGCGAAGGCGTCGGTACATCCAGCATCGATGTGACTGACAAACCGCTTTCGCGGGCAAGTCGGATCGCCGCCCGCTCGCTCCTACAAAGTCAGATCACATCCGGAACACGCCGAAGCGGCTCGGTTCGATTGGCGCGTTCAGCGACGCGGACAAGGCCAGGGCCAACACATCGCGGGTCTGCGCCGGGTCAATGACGCCGTCGTCCCACAGCCGTGCGCTGGAGTAGTAAGGGTGGCCCTGTTCTTCGTATTGATCGAGGATCGGTTGCTTGATTTCGGCTTCCTGCTCGGCGCTGAAACTATGCCCGCCACGTTCAGCCTGCTCGCGCTTGACCTGCACCAACACGCCCGCCGCTTGCTCGGCGCCCATCACGCCGATGCGTGCATTCGGCCACATCCACAGGAAACGTGGATCGTAGGCCCGCCCGCACATGCCGTAGTTACCAGCGCCGAAGCTGCCACCAATGATCACGGTGAATTTCGGCACCTTGGCACACGCCACGGCGGTCACCAGTTTTGCGCCGTGCTTGGCAATGCCGCCGGCCTCGTACTTCTGGCCGACCATGAAGCCGGTGATGTTTTGCAGGAACAGCAATGGAATGCCGCGCTGACAGGCCAGTTCGATGAAGTGCGCACCTTTCTGCGCGGCCTCGGCGAAGAGGATGCCGTTGTTGGCGAGGATCGCGATCGGGTAACCGTGCAAGTGAGCAAAACCGCACACCAGCGTGGTCCCGAACAGCGCCTTGAATTCGTCGAACACCGAACCGTCCACCAGCCGCGCGATGACTTCGCGCACGTCGAACGGCTGCTTGGCGTCGGCCGAGACCACGCCATACAACTCGTCGCTGCTGTAGAGCGGGGCGATGGGCGTGCGTTGTTGCAGTTCGCCGAGCTTGCGCCAGTTGAGGTTGGCGATGCTGCGTCGGGCAATGGCCAAGGCGTGTTCATCGCTCTCGGCATAATGGTCGGCGACCCCGGAAATTTTGCAGTGCACGTCGGCACCGCCCAGATCTTCGGCGCTGACCACTTCACCGGTCGCGGCTTTCACCAGCGGTGGGCCGGCGAGGAAAATAGTCGCCTGCTCGCGAACCATGATCGCTTCGTCGGCCATCGCCGGCACGTAGGCGCCGCCGGCAGTGCACGAGCCCATGACCACCGCGATTTGCGGAATGCCCATGGCGCTCATGTTGGCCTGGTTGAAAAAGATCCGCCCGAAGTGCTCGCGGTCCGGAAACACTTCATCCTGACGCGGCAGGTTGGCGCCGCCGGAGTCCACCAGATAAATGCACGGCAAGCGGTTCTGCTGAGCGATGGTCTGGGCGCGCAGGTGTTTTTTCACGGTCAGCGGGTAATACGAGCCGCCTTTCACCGTGGCATCGTTGGCCACGATCATGCACTCGACGCCTTCCACTCGACCGATCCCGGCAATCACGCCCGCGGCCGGCACGTCTTCGCCATACACCTCGTAGGCCGCCAGTTGGCTGATTTCGAGAAACGGCGAGCCCGGATCGAGCAGGCGATTGATCCGCTCGCGGGGCAGTAATTTGCCCCGCGAAGTGTGGCGTTCTTGCGCTTTCGGACCGCCACCTTGCTGCACTTGCGCGAGCAAGGTATGCAAGGCGTCGACCTGGGTGAGCATCGCCGCGCTGTTCGCGGCAAACTCCGCCGAACGGGGGTTGAGCTGGGTATGCAGGATAGCCATGGACAGCTCCGTTTAGCGGGTTTCGTTGAACAGTTCGCGACCGATCAGCATGCGACGGATCTCACTGGTGCCGGCGCCGATTTCGTACAGCTTGGCGTCACGCAGCAGACGACCGGCCGGGAATTCGTTGATGTAACCGTTGCCGCCGAGAATCTGGATTGCGTCGAGGGCCATTTGCGTGGCGCGCTCGGCGCTGTAGAGGATCACGCCGGCAGCGTCCTTGCGCGTGGTTTCGCCGCGTTCACAGGCCTGGGCCACCGCATAAAGGTAGGCGCGGCTGGCGTTGAGTTGGGTGTACATGTCGGCGACTTTGCCCTGGATCAGCTGGAATTCGCCGATGCTTTGGCCGAACTGCTTGCGGTCGTGGATGTACGGAACGATCAGGTCCATGCACGCCTGCATGATCCCGGTCGGGCCGCCGGACAGAACGACACGTTCGTAGTCGAGGCCGCTCATCAGCACTTTCACGCCGCCGTTGAGCACGCCGAGGATGTTTTCTTCCGGCACTTCGACGTCATCGAAGAACAGCTCGCAGGTGTTGGAGCCGCGCATGCCGAGCTTGTCGAACTTGTTGCTGCGGCTGAAGCCTTTCCAGTCGCGCTCGACGATGAACGCGGTGATGCCGTGCGGGCCTTTTTCCAGGTCGGTCTTGGCGTAGATCACATAGGTGTTGGCGTCGGGACCGTTGGTGATCCAGGTTTTGCTGCCGTTGAGCACGTAGTGATCACCACGTTTGTCGGCGCGCAATTTCATCGAGACCACGTCGGAACCGGCATTCGGTTCACTCATGGCCAGGGCACCGATGTGCTCGCCGCTGATCAGCTTCGGCAGGTATTTGCTTTTCTGTTCGTGATTGCCGTTGCGGTTGATCTGGTTCACGCAAAGGTTGGAGTGCGCGCCGTAGGACAGGGCGACCGACGCCGAACCGCGGCTGATTTCTTCCATGGCCACCACGTGCGCCAGGTAACCCAGGCCAGCACCGCCGTATTCTTCCGGGACGGTAATGCCGAGCAGGCCCATGTCGCCGAACTTGCGCCACAGGTCGGCGGGGAACAGGTTGTCGATGTCGATCTGAGCGGCGCGCGGGGCGATCTCTTTGGCGACGAAGGACTGGACCTGATCGCGCAGCATGTCGATGGTTTCACCGAGGGCAAAGTTCAGGGATGGATAGCTCATGGGTCACCTTTTGGCTTTTTTGTAGGGCGGGGAGGGTCGTGATTTGGCTCTCACCTTTACGTTAACGTAAGCCTGTGACGAAAGGCTGTCAATCACCCTTTACGTTAACGTCAACTTGAGCGAGAGTAGAGCCAGTTCAAGATAGAAAGCGGACCCAACTTGTAGGAGCGATGCTTGCTCGCGAAAGCGTCAGATCAGTCGACATAAATGTTGAATGTAGAGGCCTCTTCGCGAGCAAGCATCGCTCCTGCAGGTATCCGTTGGTAGCCCATTAATAAAGACAATAGGGGTCGTCATGGATCAACCCAGTGCAAGCCCGCAGCGCAGCTATACCCGTGGTTCTCAGGACAAAGCCTTGTTGGCGATGACCATCGGTCAGGCATTTGATAACACCGTCGCGCAGTATCCGACGGGCGAGGCGCTGGTCGTGCGCCATCAACAGTTGCGCTACACCTGGCAGCAACTGTCCGACGCCGTGGACCTTCATGCCCGGGCGCTGCTCGCGCTGGGGTTGCAGACCGGTGATCGCCTCGGCATCTGGGCGCCGAATTGTGCACAGTGGTGCATCAGCCAGTTCGCCAGCGCGAAGATCGGTGTGATCCTGGTCAACATCAACCCGGCGTATCGCAGCTCGGAACTCGAATACGTGCTGAAGCAGTCAGGCTGCCAGTGGCTGGTCTGCGCGGGCGCGTTCAAGACCTCCAACTACCACGGCATGTTGCAAGGCCTGGTGCCCGAGCTGGCAGAACAATCCATCGGCCAGTTGCAGAGCGAGCGTCTGCCGGACTTGCGCGGCGTGATCAGCCTGGATGCGCAGCCGCCATCAGGTTTTCTGCCGTGGTCGCAACTGAGCGATCTCGCAGCGGGTGTATCCAGCGAGCAGTTACGCGAGCGGGGCGACAGCCTGCATTTCGACCAGGCCGTGAACATCCAGTACACCTCCGGCACCACCGGTTTTCCGAAGGGCGCGACCCTCAGCCACTACAACATTCTCAACAACGGTTACATGGTGGGCGAAAGCCTCGGCCTGACCGCCAATGATCGGCTGGTGATCCCGGTGCCGCTGTATCACTGCTTCGGCATGGTCATGGGCAACCTCGGCTGCATCACCCACGGCAGCACCATGATTTACCCTAACGATGCCTTCGATCCGCTGCTGACCCTGACCACCGTCGCCGAAGAAAAGGCCACCGCACTGTATGGCGTGCCGACCATGTTCATCGCCATGCTCGATCAGCCGCAACGTGCGCAATTCGATCTGTCGAGCCTGCGTACCGGGATCATGGCCGGCGCGACCTGTCCGATCGAAGTGATGCGTCGGGTGATCAGCGAAATGCACATGAACGAAGTGCAGATTGCCTACGGCATGACGGAAACAAGTCCGGTGTCGTTGCAGACCGGTCCTTCAGACGAACTGGAATTGCGCGTCACCACGGTCGGTCGCACCCAACCGCAGCTTGAAAGCAAAATCATCGACGAGGCGGGCAACCTGGTACCTCGCGGCACCATCGGCGAACTCTGCACCCGTGGCTACAGCGTGATGCTCGGCTACTGGAACAACCCGCAAGGCACCGCCGAAGCCATCGATCAGGCCGGCTGGATGCACACCGGTGATCTGGCGAGCATGAATGATGAAGGCTACGTGTGCATTGCCGGACGCAACAAGGACATGATCATCCGTGGCGGTGAGAATATTTACCCGCGGGAACTGGAAGAGTTCTTCTTCACTCACCCGGCCGTGGCGGACGTGCAAGTGATCGGCATCCCGTGTTCGCGTTATGGCGAAGAGATCGTCGCCTGGATCAAATTCCACCCCGGTCACAGTGCCACCGAACAAGAACTGCAAACCTGGTGCAAGGAGCGCATCGCGCACTTCAAGACACCGCGCTACTTCAAGTTTGTGGAAGAGTTTCCGATGACGGTGACCGGCAAGATCCAGAAATTCCGGATGCGCGAGATCAGCATCGAGGAATTGCGCATCAACAAGGCGTGACAAATTTCCCCTTGTGGGAGCCAGCCTGCTGGCGATAGCGGAGTGTCAGTCAACATACCTATGTCTGAACCACCGCAATCGCCAGCAGGCTGGCTCCCACAGGGGCGATGGGGAAAACCTGAATCGCAGAAAGCACAAAGGGGAGCCGAAGCTCCCCTTTAATTTTTCGTTGCGCATGCTCTTTTTTTATTATTGAGGGGCGGTCTGTTTTTGTTTTTGGCAACCGTGACCCTTTACCGCTGTTTTTGTCGATCCCCATCCGGGATCAAGAGCAAACGTATTTTTTTGAGCGCTGATCTACTTTTTCGCTAAGCGATCCAACCAGTTCGGGAGCTACCTGAAGGTAGTTTTATTGTTCTCTGCCCGGTTGCGGGTTACTCCGAAAAGCACCCTGAAAAGCACACCTTCTCCAAAAAAATCTGTTAGCTGCGTCTCTGCCGTGTTGTTCTTGTTATGTCAGAGTCGTTACGTCTTATTTTTATTGGTTTGCTGCTTTTTATTCTTGTTATGCCATAGAGATAGCAGAAGCCGTGCCAACTTTTAAAAACCCTTTAAAATCAATGACTTGAGTTTTTGTGGGATTTTTCGCTCAGGTAAACCCCTACAATTTGTTTCCGTGTTACTCGCTTATCCCCCACGTTCCAGACGCAGCGGTAACACCTGGACACATCAGCGCACTTACTGCGCGCTGCGAGCCTTGGCCACGCGCGAACCGGTGGGGCGCCCCAGCACCGTGCAAATCTGCTGACCGGCGAGAATCAAGGCGTCCAGGTCGATACCTGTTTCGATGCCGAGGCCATTGAGCAGGTAAACCACGTCTTCGGTGGCGACGTTACCGCTGGCGCCTTTGGCGTAGGGGCAGCCGCCGAGGCCGGCGATGGAGCTGTCAAACACCGAGATGCCTTCGAGCAGGCTGGCATAGATGTTGGCCATGGCCTGGCCGTAGGTATCGTGGAAGTGCCCGGCCAGTTTCTCCCGTGGCACGTCGGCCGAAACCACTTCGAACATCTTGCGCGTCGCGCCCGCCGTGCCGGTGCCGATGGTGTCCCCCAGCGAGACTTCGTAGCAGCCCATGGCATAGAGCTCGCGGGCGACCAGGGCAACTTGTTCGGGTTTGACGTGACCTTCATAAGGACAGCCCAGCACACAGGACACGTAACCGCGCACGGTGACGCCGTGCAGCCTGGCGGCTTCCATGATCGGCGCAAAACGCTCCAGGCTTTCGCTGATCGAGCAATTGATGTTGCGCTGGGAAAACGCTTCGGACGCTGCGGCGAACACTGCGACTTCCTTGACCCCGGCGGCGATCGCATCTTCGAAGCCGCGCAGGTTGGGGGCGAGGGCGCCGTAGGTCACGCCCGGTTTGCGCTGGATTTGCGCGAAGACTTCGGCGGATCCGGCCATCTGCGGCACCCATTTGGGTGAAACGAAACTGCCGACTTCTATATAGCCGAGGCCCGCGGCCGTGAGTGCATCGACCAGTTGCACCTTATCGGCAACGCTGATCGGTTGAGCTTCGTTTTGCAGACCGTCGCGAGGGCCGACTTCGACCAGGCGTACGTGGGAAGGAAGGGACATGGGAATCGACCTGTGCTGTCTGTCTGAATGTTCATGGAACCCTGTAGGAGTGAGCCTGCTCGCGATGGCGGACGATCAGTCAACATCCATATTGAATGTCACGCCCTCATCGCGAGCAGGCTCGCTCCTACAGGGGACGGTGTAAACCTATTGAACCACCGGCTGGCTTTTCATCGTTTGTTCCAGCGCCTGGGTGCAGCGCTCCTGTGCGGTGTCCAGTTCCAGCTTCATCTGCTCGATGTCGAGCATCTGCTGCTCCAACTGTTCGCGGCGCTCGGCGATTTTGCTCAGCATGGTTTGCAGCTGTTTCTGATTGCCGCCGGTGGGGTCGTAGAGTTCGATCAGCTCGCGGCATTCGGCGAGTGAGAAGCCAATGCGCTTGCCCCGCAGGATCAGTTTCAGGCTGACCTTGTCACGGGGCGAATAGATGCGTTCCTGGCCGCGTCGCTCGGGGCTGAGCAGGCCTTGCTCTTCATAGAAGCGAATGGCCCGCGTGGTGATGTCGAGCTCGCGGGCGAGGTCGGAAATGCTATAGGTCTGGCTGCTCATGGAAGCGCTCAAAAAAAGGTCATGGCGCTAAGCTAATGGCAGGTTGACGTTTACGTCAAGGGGCGGGTTTTTTCATCGTCATTGCGGGCCTCTTCGCGGGCAAGTCGGATCGCCGCACCGCTCGCTCCTACAGGTACTGTGTAAATCCTGTAGGAGCGAAGCTTGCTCGCGAAGAACGATAACCCGGTGTAATGCCCTACACCTTATCGAGCTTCTTCTCATGCGCCGTCACCTGCTGGCACAACTCGATCATCTGCTCGCGCATCCAGCGGTTGGCCGGGTCCTGGTCAGTGCTTTCGTGCCAATAGAGGTGGGTCTCCACCGGCGGCACATCGTTGACAGGCAGGTTCACCGAGTACAAATCATGGCGGCGGGCGAAGCGCTCCGGCACGGTCATGACCATGTCGGTCTGCTGCAACACCTGCGACGCCATCAGGTAATGCTGGGAGCGCAGGGCAATCTTGCGCTGGATGCCCATCTTGCCCAGCGCCAGGTCGACATGACCCAGACCACTGCGACGGCTGGAAATATGGATGTGCGTCAGTGAGAGATAGTCATCGAGGGTGAATTTCTCCTTGGTCGCCAGCGGATGGCCCTTGCGCATGGCGCACACGTAACGGTCTTCCATCAACTTGACGTGACGCACTTGCGGGTCGGTGTTGAGCGGCGCGTCCACCGCAAAGTCGAGTCGCCCGGCCGCCAGTTCCTTGGTGGTCTCGCGGCGCTTGGACAGAAAGCTTTCGATGATCACCGTTGGCGCCAGGCGGCGCAGGCGCTGGAACAGTGGCGGCAGGATCACCGCTTCGGTGAGGTCGGTCATGCTGATGCGGTACGTCTTGACCGCCTGCAACGGGTTGAAGATGCGGCTTTCCTGCACCGACACCCGCAGCAGCGAGAGGGCGTTGCGCACCGGGCCGATGATGTTTTGCGCCATCGGCGTTGGCACCATGCCTTGGGCCGTACGCACGAACAAAGGATCGTTGAACGTCTCGCGCAGGCGGGCCAGAGCGTTCGAAACAGCCGGTTGAGTAATGCCGACAATCTGTCCGGCGCGGGTCAGGTTGGCTTCGGTGTAGATCGCGTCGAAGACGATGAAAAGGTTGAGGTCGACCTTGCTCAGATTCATTGCGCTGCACTCTTATTGTTGGTTCTCAATCAGCCGATCATATATCGGTGATGAATGTTAATACACGCCGAGAATAGGCTAGGTAAATTTTCGTAGCTGTTCTAGCATCGATTGCATGACCTAAACAACCTCCCCCCAGAAGGTAGCTGCTCATGGATTTCGCTTATTCGCCCAAGGTGCAAGAACTGCGTGAGCGCGTGACCGCGTTCATGGACACCTACGTTTATCCCGCCGAAGCCGTGTTCGAGCGCCAGGTTGCCGAGGGCGACCGCTGGCAGCCGACTGCGATCATGGAAGAACTGAAACTCAAGGCCAAGGCTGAAGGCCTGTGGAATTTGTTTCTGCCTGAGTCCGAACTCGGCGCCGGCCTGACCAACCTCGAATACGCACCATTGGCAGAAATCATGGGCCGCTCGCTGCTGGGGCCTGAGCCATTCAACTGCTCGGCGCCCGACACCGGCAACATGGAAGTGCTGGTGCGCTACGCCAACGAAGAACAGAAGCAACGCTGGCTCGAACCGCTGTTACGCGGCGAGATTCGCTCGGCGTTCGCCATGACCGAACCGGATGTGGCTTCGTCCGACGCCACCAACATGGCCGCCCGCGCCGTGCGTGACGGTGATGAGTGGGTGATCAACGGCAAAAAGTGGTGGACCTCGGGTGCCTGCGATCCACGCTGCAAGATTCTGATCTTCATGGGCCTGAGCAATCCTGATGCGCCACGCCACGCCCAGCACTCGATGATTCTGGTGCCGGTGGATGCACCGGGCGTGAAGATCGTTCGTCCGCTGCCGGTATTCGGTTACGACGACGCGCCTCACGGTCACGCCGAAGTGCTGTTCGAAAACGTCCGGGTGCCGTACGAAAACGTCCTGTTGGGCGAAGGACGCGGCTTCGAAATCGCTCAGGGTCGCCTTGGCCCGGGCCGGATTCACCACTGCATGCGTTCGATCGGCATGGCTGAGCGTGCGCTGGAACTGATGTGCAAACGCTCGGTGAATCGCACCGCATTCGGCAAGCCCCTGGCGCGCCTGGGCGGTAACATCGACAAAATCGCCGACTCGCGGATGGAAATCGACATGGCGCGCCTGCTGACCTTGAAAGCGGCGTACATGATGGACACCGTCGGCAACAAAGTGGCGAAAAGCGAAATCGCGCAGATCAAGGTGGTGGCCCCGAACGTGGCGTTGCGCGTCATCGACCGGGCGATCCAGATCCATGGCGGCGCAGGGGTTTCCAACGACTTCCCGCTGGCCTACATGTATGCGATGCAGCGCACGCTGCGCCTGGCCGATGGCCCGGATGAAGTGCACCGCGCGGCGATCGGCAAGTTCGAGATCGGCAAGTATGTGCCGAAGGAAATGATGCGTAGCAGCCACTGAGTGTCACCCCTCTGTAGGAGCGAGCCTGCTCGCGATGGTCGCCAACGATAACGCGTGTTTATTGGATAAACACGGTGTTCATTAGTCCATCGCGAGCGGGCTCGCTCCTACAGTTGATTGCGTTTCAGTCGACCACTGGCAGTCCGTAAAAAGCCCGCGCACACGCGGTGCTGTGGGCCGCCAGCTCTTCCTCGCTTTCCCCGCGATGCAACGCCACTTCCCGCAACACTTCAGTCAGGTACGCCGGTTCGTTGCGACCATTTTTCGGCTTGGGCCGCAAGCTGCGCGGCAGCAGATACGGTGCATCGCTCTCCAGCATCAACCGCCCGCGTTTGATTTCTTTCACCAACGGATGCAAATGCGTGCCCCGACGCTCGTCGCAGATCCAGCCGGTGATGCCGATGTGCAAGTCCAGGTCGAGGTAGCTGAACAGCGCCTTCTTTTCGCCGGTGAAGCAATGCACCACGGCGGCCGGCAATTGGTCGCGGTAATCGCGCAGGATTTCCAGCAAGCGCTGACTGGCATCACGTTCGTGGAGAAACACCGGCAGTTGCAGATCGACCGCCATCGCCAAGTGTTCTTCGAGGACTTTTTCCTGTTGCGGACGCGGCGAGAAATCGCGATTGAAATCCAGCCCGCATTCACCCACCGCCACTACGTTCGGCTCTTTGAGCAAACTGCGCAGACGCTGGGCGCTGTCGGCGTTCCAGTCGCTGGCTGCGTGAGGGTGAATGCCGGCGGTGGCGAACAGCCGTTGCGCCGTGTCATCCAATTGCCGGCACAGCTCCAGCGCCTGTTCGCTGCCTTCGACATTGGTGCCGGTGAGCACCAATTGGCAGACTCCGGCGGCATAGGCGCGGTCGAGTACAGCCTGGTGTTTGTCGGCAAAACTGGGGTTGGTCAGGTTGACGCCGATATCGATGAGTTGCATGGTGCTACCTCGGACCAAAGGCCGGAAAGCATATCAGAGCTGTAGATTTATAAGAAAAGCCAAGAACTACAACGAGTTAAAGCTGTCTTTTGATGCCGCGAGACAAGCTGGGGTGGTCAGCATGCCATCACTGTGCCAGTCTTTCGCACTTTGCCAGCGCTCAAGGCGCTCTGTTTCTGTCGTTCGATTTCAAACATTTTTTTGAAATTGGCCCAGTATTCTTTCCGGAGAGTGGATGACACGTCCCTCGATTTTGTTACTGCTGTGTGGTTCGTTGCTGCTGCCGATGCCGGCGGTTGCGCGGCTGGCCGGCCCGCTGCAAGCCGTGCCGGCGGCCCAGGTGCGCGACCTGCAGGAAATCCGCAGCAGCCGTGTGCTGAAGGTGCTGGTCAACCAGAGCCGCAACAGCTCCGGCGAAGTCCAGGGCCAGGCCATCGGCGTCGAATACCATCGCTTGCGTGCCTTCGAGCAATACCTCAATGGCCATGCCCGTGACGGTCAGGAAGTGACGCTCAAGATCATTCCCAAAGCCAAGGATCAACTGCTCGGCGCGTTGCAGCGCGGGGAGGGTGATCTGGTTGCGCCGGGCGAGTTGCTCGATCTGCAACCGGGCTACGCCGTCAGCACCAGCGAACCGATTGCCAGCGACATTCCTCTGGTCCTGGTCGGAATCAAGGGCGAGAAACGCTACACCCGCCTCGAGCAACTGTCCGGTAAAACCCTGGCGCTCCCCACCGGCAGCGCCGCCGGGGAGGCGATCAATCAGATCAATCAAAAGCTTGCCTTGCACAAACTGGCACCGGTGAAGATCGAGTGGGTCGATCCGAGCCTGGCGGTCGAAGACGTGCTGGAAATGGTTCAGGGCGGGATTTTTCACCTGACCATCGTCGAGCAGCCGATTGCCGAACGCTGGGGCAAGATCCTG
Organism: Pseudomonas sp. FW300-N2A2; assembly: GCF_017351735.1. Lineage (NCBI taxonomy): Bacteria > Pseudomonadati > Pseudomonadota > Gammaproteobacteria > Pseudomonadales > Pseudomonadaceae > Pseudomonas > Pseudomonas sp. FW300-N2A2. Next base: position 107,397 of record NZ_JACNDU010000017.1, read on the forward strand.
CCCAAGTTGCGCTTCGATCGGCAGGTGCTGATCAGCGAGCCGGGGGAAGAGTTCTGGTTCGTACGTCGCGATGCCTCGATGCTGCGGGCGAGCATCGATCGCTTCCTGATCGGGTACAAAAAGCCTTCGGATCAGGACGCGGCGTTCCTGCGCATCTATCGTCGTCTCTATCAAGTTCATTACCCACTGGCCAAGACTGATCGCCAGCGCCTGGAAAAACTCAGACCGGTATTGCAGAAACACGCCGATGCCCAAGGCATGGATTGGTTGAATCTGGCGGCATTGGCCTTCAAGGAGTCCGCGCTGCAACCCAGCGCACGAAGCGGCGGTGGCCCTACTGGCCTGATGCAGATCACTCCGTCCGCTGCCCAGCGGGTAGGGGTCAACAACATTCAGGACCTCGATGCCAATGTGCAGGCCGGGGCCAAATACCTGGCGATGATCCGCCGCAAGTTTTTTGCCAGCCCCAAACTCAACGAGCGTGAGCGCATGGCGTTCGTGCTGGCGGCTTACAACATCGGGCCGGAGCGGGTTCAGGGCATGCGCGCCGAGGCGCGTCGGCGAGGCTTGAATCCCAATCAATGGTTCTTCCAGGTCGAGCGCATCGCCATGGAGCAGGTGGGAATGGGGCCTGTCAGCTATGTTAATAGCGTGAACAAGTATTACTTGGCGTTCGATCGGGAGCGGGAGTCGTTGGAGCCCCAGGGGCAGAAAGTAGCCTTAAGGAAGTGATCGAATAAACTGATTGTTATGGCGAAAAATTTGCGCTTTTAGCATTTAATTTATTGATTAATATAGCGGCCAACCAACACACAAACACACAATGGATGACACAGCATGAGCTCACTGATCAACAAGGTACTGTTTACCCGCGCTGGCTACGGCCTGACTGTCCTGCGGATCTTCGTCGGCATCATCTTCGCTGCCCACGGCTCGCAGAAACTCTTCGGCGCTTTCGGCGGCTACGGTCTGGCGGGCACCGCGCAGTACATGGAAAGCATCGGCCTGGCACCGGGTTACCTGATGGCCACGTTGGCCGGTGGTACCGAGTTCTTCGCCGGTCTGGCCTTGATCATCGGCTTGCTGGTCCGCCCGGCGGCACTTGGCCTGACGTTCCTGTCGCTGGTCGCGATTTTCAGCGTGCATATCAGCAACGGTCTGTTCATGGCCAACAACGGTTATGAATTCGCCCTGGCCCTGCTGGGTGGCAGCATCGCGGTGCTGTTCGAAGGCGCCGGCAAGCTGTCGGTTGATCGTGCCATCGCTGGCTGATCGCTCTGGCTCAACGAAAAGGCCCGCATTGCGCGGGCCTTTTTTGTTGTGCGTCATTCTTGACACTGTCCGGTCAGCTTCTCTAGGATGCTGCCATGCGCCGATTTAAACAGCTACTTGCGGGGCGCCAGGTGACTCATTCAGTTGCCGATAGAAGCTTGAAACAGGCTTCGAAATACCGCTAAAGCGCTGGTTCGGTGTTGCCTCTCACCTGCCATGCAGACTTTTGAGGCAGAGACACGACACGATGAATGCACTAAACCCCGTTGTACGCCCCGCGCCGATCACGGCACATCTGACCCAGCGCAATCCAAAAATCCTGCTTGGCGGCAAACATCAGCCGACGCTCCTGCGTTACCTCGATGGTTGGCCACGTCGTACCGGTGGGCCCGCAGCTTTCCTGATCCAGTTCGTCGAAGACGGTGAGTCACTGGCGCGTTTTGCCAGCGACAGTTTCGACCTGGCGGTGATTCAGTCGCCCGCCCTCGAAGACGCGCCAGAGATGATCAGGCAACTGACCCGCGTCGCCCGGCAAGGGCTGATCACCCGCCGTTAAGGCTTATGGGTAATCAATCGCCACGATATACACGCACTGTTCGCCGGTAGGCGTCTGGACCCGAACTTCGGCGTCCAGTGCCTTGCCGATCAGGGCGCGTGCCAGCGGTGAGTCGATGCTGATCAGGCCCAGTTTCAAGTCCAGTTCATCCGGCCCGACGATGCGGTAGCGCGACTCCTTGCCGTCCTCGTCTTCGATGGTGACCCAGGCCCCGAAGTAGACCTTGTTCGGATCGCTGGGTTTTTCGCTGACCACCTTGAGCGCTTCCAGGCGCTTGGTGAGAAAGCGCACGCGACTGTCGATTTCGCGCAGCATCTTTTTGCCGTAGGTGTATTCGGCGTTCTCGGAGCGATCACCCTGCGCCGCGGCCTCGCTGACCGATTGCGTGACCTGCGGTCGGCGCACATGCCAGAGTTCATGGAACTCGGCCCGCATCCGCGCTTCACCTTCAGGGGTGATCAGCGCGGTGCCAGCGGTGCGGGGAGGGCGATAACGGCTCATGGCAACTTCTTGTGGTTGAGAAGGGTTGAGTCTATCAACCCTCGCGCAAGACTGTCAGGGGGCTGGCGTTCAAGGCACGTCGGGTGCCAAACACGCCGGCACCGCCGATCAGCAAGGCGCCGATCAGTGGCAACACCAACAGCCACGGATGCGGGTGCCACGGCAAGTCGAAGGCGTAACGGTACAGCACCAGGCTTACCAGCTCCGAGCCCAGTGCCGCCAGCAACCCGCTGACCGCGCCAAGCAGGCCGAACTCGATCCGTCGGGCCTTGACCAGCAACTGGCGCTCGGCCCCCAGTGCCCGCAACAATGCGCCCTGGCGAATGCGTTCATCCAGCGTGGCTTGCAGGCCCGAGAACAACACCGCCATCCCCGCCGCCAACACAAACAACAACACGTACTCCACCGCCAGGGTGACCTGGGCGAGGATGCTGCGCAGCTGCGCCAGCAAGGCTTCGACTTGCAGAATGGTCACCGCCGGGAAGGCGCGGGACAGGTCGACGATCTGCTGGTCGTGGCCCGCCGCCAGATAGAAACTGGTCAGGTAGGTCGCTGGCAGATCCTTCAATGTGCCGGGCTGGAAAATCATGAAGAAGTTCGGCTGGAAGTTGTCCCAGTTGATCTCCCGCAGGCTGGTGACCTTCGCTTCGCGATTGACCCCGCCGACAGTAAAGACCAAGTGATCGCCGAGCTTGAGCTTCAGGCTCTCGGCGACTTTGCCTTCCACCGACACGCCGGGAACGTCGTCCGGCGCCTGATCGCCCCACCAGTTGCCGGCGGTGAGATTGTTGCCGGCCGGCAGGTCTGCCGCCCAGGTGAGGCTGAGGTCGCGCTGAATCGCCCGATCACCGGCCGAGTCCTTGCTGACGATGTCCTGCACCGGTTCGCCATTGATGCTGATCAATCGCCCCGGCACCACCGGGTACAACGGCGCCGATTGTGCCGACAGTTCGATCAGGCGATCGGTGAATGCCTGTTTTTCCGCCGGCAGGATGTTCAGCGCGAAGTAATTCGGCGCGTTTTTCGGCAACTGGTTTTGCCAGGTGTCCAGCAATTCGCCGCGCAGCAAAGCGATCAGCGCCATGGACAGCAGGATCAGACCGAAGGCCAGCGATTGGCCGGCTGCTGCCAGTGGATGACGCAGCAGTTGACCCAGGCCGAGACGCCACGGCAACGAAGCGCGCGCGAGCATCCGGCGCAGGCTCTTCAGTAGCAGCAACAGCAGGCCGCCCAGCACCAGCGCCGCGATCACGCCGCCGCCGAGCAGGGCGAAGGTCAGTACCAAATCCAGGCTCAGGCGCCACATGATCAGCCCGAGAGCGCCCAGTGCAGCGCCGTAGACCATCCAGGTGCTGGAAGGAATCGGCAGCATGTCGCGACGTAATACGCGCAGAGGTGGGACCCGACCCAACGCAGCCAGTGGCGGCAAGGCAAAACCGGCCAGCGCCACCAGTCCGGTGCCGATCCCGGCGATGGCCGGAAGCAGGCCGCCCGGTGGAACATCGGCCGGCAACAAATCATGCAGCAGCGCGAACAACCCGAGTTGCGCCAGCCAGCCGAGCAAGGCGCCGCTGATGCTGGCCAACAGTCCGAGAACCGTCAGCTGCAAACTGAACAGCACCATGGTTTCCCGACGGGACAGCCCGAGACAGCGCAACAGTGCACTGGCATCGAAGCGGCGGGTGGCGAAGCGCGTCGCCGACAGCGCCACCGCGACACCGGACAACAGCACCGCGACCAGACTCGCCATGTTCAAGTAGCGCTCGGCTTTGCCGAGTGCGCCGCCGATCTGCCGGTTGCCATCGCGGGCGTCTTGAATGCGTTGATTGGCGGCGAGGCCGGGTTTGATCAATTGACGGTAGGTTTCCAGCGCTTCGGCCTTGCCGCGCCAGAGTTCGCGGTAGCTGACGCGGCTGCCGGGCTGCACCACGCCGGTCGCCGCGAGATCGCTGAGGTTGATCAGCACCCGTGGCGTCAGGCTGTAGAAGTTGCCGGCGCGATCCGGTTCATAGGTCAGTACACGCGCAAGTTTCAGGGTGCGCATGCCGACGTCGATGCTGTCGCCGATCTTCAAGTCCAGCGCGGTCAGCAGTCGCGCTTCAACCCAGGCTTCGCCGGGTTTCGGTCCGCCTCCGGATTCTTCCGCAGCGAAGGGCGCGGCGGCGCTTTTCAGCTCGCCGCGCAGTGGATAGACGTCGTCGGCGGCCTTGATGCTGGACAGCTGAATGCCATTGTCGGTGGCGATTACGCTGGAGAACTCCACCACCTGCGCATGTTCGAGGCCCAGATCCGCGCCGCTTTTGATCTGTTCGGGTCGCGCCGGCGAACTGCCTTCGAGCAGCAGGTCGGCGCCGAGAAACTCGGTGGCGCGCAGCATCATGGCGCCATTCAGGCGGGCGCCGAAGTAACCGATGGCGGTACTCGCCGCCACCGCTACCAGCAAAGCGAAGAACAACACCCGCAGCTCACCGGCGCGGGCGTCGCGCAGCAGTTGGCGGATGGCGAGACTGAACAGGCGCAACAGCGGCAGGCGTGCCATCAAGGCTCCAGAGGGGCGACCAGCAGGCCGGCTTCAAGGCGGATCAGGCGCCGGCAACGATGTGCCAGGCGTTCATCGTGGGTCACCAGCACCAGGGTCGTGCCGCGTTCCTTGTTCAGTTCGAACAACAGATCGCTGATGCGCTCGCCGGTGTGGCTGTCGAGGTTGCCGGTGGGTTCGTCGGCGAACAGCACGTCGGGCTCGGCGGCAAACGCACGGGCAATCGCCACACGTTGCTGCTCGCCACCGGAGAGCTGGCGGGGCGAGTGGGTCAGGCGCTGGCCCAGACCGACCCGTTGCAGCAATTCGGTGGCGCGCTCACGGGCGTCTTTGCGGCCATCGAGTTCCAGCGGCAGCATGACGTTTTCCAGGGCGTTGAGGCTGTCGAGCAGCTGGAATGATTGAAAGACAAAACCGACGTGTTCGGCGCGAATGCGTGCGCGTTGGTCTTCATCGAGATTGCTCAGGCCCTGGCCTGCGAGGGTGACTTCACCGCTGCTCGGCAAGTCGAGGCCGGCGAGCAGACCGAGGAGGGTGGATTTTCCCGAGCCGGACGCGCCAACGATGGCCAGGCTGTCGCCCTTGTTCAGTTCCAGGCTGAGTTCGTGCAGGATAGTCAGATCACCTTCCGCGCTGGGAACCACTTTGCTGAGGTCCTTCGCGGTGAGAATGCTTGCGCCCATGGAGAATCCGATGCGAGTGTGGTTTTTGAGTGCTGGCCTGGCCTTGATGTGCATGGCCCAGAACGCAGCGGCGGGTACTGTCCTGATCGTTGGCGATAGTATCAGCGCCGGTTTCGGACTGGATACCCGCGAGGGGTGGGTGTCGCTGCTTGAGCAACGGCTCAAGCGCGAAGGTTTCGACGATAAGGTGGTCAATGCGTCCATCAGCGGCGACACCAGCGCCGGAGGCCGGGCGCGCCTGCCTGCGCTGCTTGCAGAGCATAAACCGGAGTTGGTGATCCTCGAGTTGGGCGGCAATGACGGGCTGCGCGGAATGCTGCCAACACAATTGCAACAAAACCTTGCAGCGATGATCAACAGCTCCAAGGCCAGTGGCGCCAAAGTGCTACTACTCGGCATGCAACTGCCACCCAACTACGGTGCGCGCTACAACAAGGTCTTCGCTGAGGCTTTCAGCAACGTCGCCGCCGAGAAAAAAATCCCGCTGGTGCCGTTTTTCCTCGAGGGCGTGGGCGGGCATCCTGAGCTGATGCAGTCAGACGGCCTGCACCCGGCTGCGGGCGCTCAGGACAAGTTGCTGGAAAATGTCTGGCCGACACTGAAACCGCTGCTTTGACGCTTTTCTAGCGGCGGTGTTTCGGCTAAGGTGGCGCCCCCGATTTGGAGCCCCCGATGCCGCGTCCCGCCTGGTCACTTTTTGCCTATCAACTGATCGAGCCTGACGAACAGCTGGATCTGTTCGCCTGCCAGGAAGTGCGGGTACATCTGGTGACCCGTCAGCTGGAGCTGGGCGGCTCGGCCGATCGCACCTTGTGCGGAAGTCTGCTGCCCGCGCAGCCGCGCTGGTCGAGCGTTGATCGACGGGTGTTCCAGGACCAGCGGCTGTGTTCGTTGTGCCGGGCCATTCTGGAGTCGCAAAAGCGCGGTACTTCGCCGATCTGGCCGGAGCTGCGGTTCGAGCTTTGATGGCTTGATGTGGGGTTGGGTTGGGTTGGGTTGGGGGCATATCCGTTTTTGCGGTAACGGCCACTGACGGTTTCGCTTTTACAGCGAGTCACTTTCGAAAAGCGCGAAAGTAACCAAAGCGCTTTTGCCCCTTTCGTTCGGTGCCTCGCTAATGCTCGGCATGCCCTCGCTCCGGTCCTGCTCCGTGGGCCCGCCGCGATCGGCCATCCTTGGCCGTGCGCGGCTAACCCGGCATGGATGCCGGGTTAGCCGCCCCC
>NZ_JACNDU010000018.1:0-107241 GCF_017351735.1 Pseudomonas sp. FW300-N2A2
AAAAAAAAGGGCAGCCACATTGGCGACCCTTGAAGGCACTGCATTGTCAGTGGAACTTTGGCAGAACGTATTCAGCAATCTCTTCAATAACCTCGGCAACCGGGCGTTCGCTACGACGCACATGCAGGCCAACATGTTGTACCCCGGCTTCACGTAATGCTTGAAGCTCATCAATCAGCGCCAACCGCCCGCAAATGCCGCCGAAACGCACACGTCGCATCGGGGCGTGAGGATTGGCTGCCAGATCAAGGTGGACAAAGCTGATGTAAGGTTTATCCCCACCCACCTCGCGCCACAACCCGACCCGGCGCCGATGTTCATCTGGCGTACCCGGGTAGGCGAGCCAGCCATCCATGTGCTCACCAATCCATGCGGGTGATTGTTGACCAAGACCTGCCACCAACAATGGAGCCGCTTCATCTCGCTGCGGAAGCAAGTGCGCACCTTCAGGCAGGCGGCCTTCACCCTGGTCGCGCAACAACTCCACCGTGTCGCGAAAAATCTCTCCCCTCTGATCGTAATCCACGCCGAACAACGGATATTCCATCGGTCGGTCACCACTGGCCACGCCAAGCAGTAAACGCCCATCGCTCAACTCATCAACACTGTTTGCTGACTTCAAGGTGAGCCAAGGCTGACGCAATGGAAGTACAACCGCCGCCGTACCCAACATGATGTTGTCGGTGATTCCGGCCAGGTACCCAAGGTAGGAAAAGGTTTCGAAAACCTGTGCGGCATCGCCGAAATTCGGGTCGTAAACCGGTACATCGCGGACCCACAGAGCACGGAACCCAGCCTTGTCCGCCAGCCTCGCCATCGCTGCATGTTGCTTCAGATCCGGAACACCGAAAGGGCGGTCTTCGGCAATTCGTCGGCGCTGGCCGTCGCTGGACCAATCGTTATCCAGTGGCAGCTCCAGCCCAATGGAAAAACCGTTCGAGCCGAGTAATCGTGTAAATCGTGGGTGCATGAAATGACTCCAAACAGGGAATGACATGCACCCAGTATCCACAGGCCTATCTGCAAGAAAAATGCATGAATCGGAATATCAATTTTGAACAAACCGCACGAGTCAGAAAAAACCAACCGTCGTTTTGGCCCTCAAGGACAACCGTTAGAGGAAATCGCACTAAAGTGACCGCACGGTTTTTGGTATGGTGCAGCTCGTTTTTTTAACGGACTGATTTCAAGCCTACGGATCGGCGCCCCTTTTTAGTTAAAGAGCAGCTGCAGAAATGCCCCAACCGATACCGATCAAGGACCACGAAAAAGAGACGCGCCTGGTCAACAAAAGACTGATGGCTTGCGCCTTGTTCGTTGTCGCTATCACCTGCGCACTGGTGGTGCGCATGTACGTGCTGCAAGTCGTCGAGTTTGACTATCACTCGACCATCTCCGAAAACAATCGCGTCCACGTATTGCCGATCACCCCCACGCGCGGATTGATCTACGACCGCAACGGCGTGGTCCTCGCCGACAACCGCCCCAGCTTCAACCTGACCATCACCCGCGAACGCGCCGCTGACGTCAAAGAAGAGCTGGACGAGGTGGTCAATCTCCTGCACCTGCCCGCTGAAGACCGGACGCTGTTCGACAAGGCGATGAAGCAGGCGCGCCACCCCTTTGTGCCCGTCACGCTGTTCTACGAACTCAGTGAAGAGCAAATCGCTGTACTCGCCGTCAACGAATTCCGCCTGCCAGGAATCGACGTAGAGCCGCAGTTCGTCCGCCATTACCCGATGGGCGCGCACTTCGCCCATTCCATCGGCTATGTCGGTCGAATCAACGAGAAAGAATCCAAGGCCCTGGACACTGTCGAATACCGCGGAACCCAATCCATCGGCAAAACCGGGATTGAAAAGTTTTATGAATCAGAATTGCACGGCCACGTCGGTTACGAAGAAGTCGAAACCAACGCCCAGGGTCGCGTGCTGCGAGTGCTCAAACACACCGATCCAGTACCCGGTAAAAACATCGTCCTGAGCCTCGACGTCAAACTTCAGGAAGCCGCCGAAGAAGCCTTGGGGGATCGTCGCGGTTCAGTGGTCGCGCTCGATCCATCGACCGGTGAAGTGCTGGCCATGGTCAGCAAGCCAAGCTTTGACCCGAACCTGTTCGTGACCGGGATCAGCTTCAAGGAGTACGCGGCACTGCATGACTCCATCGATCGGCCGCTGTTCAATCGCGTACTGCGCGGTCTTTATGCGCCCGGTTCGACCATCAAGCCTGAAGTGGCGATTGCCGGCCTGGATGCGGGTGTCGTGACCCCGCAGACCCGCGTCTTCGACCCGGGTTATTACCAGCTCCCGGACTTCGATCACAAGTACCGTAACTGGAACCACAGCGGCGACGGTTGGGTGGACATGGACGCGGCGATCATGCGCTCCAACGACACCTACTTCTACGACCTGGCGCACAAGCTGGGCATCGATCGCCTGCACGACTACATGGCGATGTTCGGGCTCGGCGAGAAGGTCTCGCTGGATATGTTCGAAGAGTCTGCCGGCTTGATGCCGTCTCAGGCCTGGAAGCGCGCCACGCGCCGTCAGGCGTGGTTCCCCGGCGAAACGGTGATCCTCGGCATCGGCCAGGGTTACATGCAGGTCACGCCGCTGCAGCTGGCTCAAGCCACTGCGCTGATCGCCAACAAAGGTGTCTGGAACCGTCCGCACCTGGCCAAGACCGTGGACGGTGTGACGCCAGTGGATGAGCATCCGATGCCAAACATCCTGTTGAAAGACCCGCGTGACTGGGAGCAGGTCAACCACGGCATGCAAATGGTGATGCACGACGCTCGCGGGATCGCCCGAGCGGCGGCCCAAGGTGCGCAATATCGCATCGCCGGGAAAAGTGGTACCGCGCAAGTGGTCGCGATCAAACAGGGTGAGCGCTACAACCGGGCGAAAACCCTGGAGCGGAACCGCGACAACGCCTTGTTTGTCGGCTTCGCGCCAGCCGAGCACCCGAAGATTGTCATCTCGGTGATGATCGAAAACGGCGAGGCCGGCGGTCGCGTCGCCGGGCCTGTGGTGCGACAGATCATGGACGCCTGGTTACTCGATCAGGACGGCCACCTGAAACCGCAATACGCCACGCCGAGCAAAGCGCCTGGCGATCCTCACGTTTAACCGATCAAGGCTTCACAGCACAGGCTCACGAATGCTGAGCATGTGCTGGAAGCTTTCGAGGAACACGGTTTCCGCCTGACTCATCTTCTGCTCACGATTCCACAGCAGCTGAATATCAAAATCCACCACCCCATCCTCCGGCGGCAACCGCCACAGCAACCCTTGCTCGACATCCCTTTTCACCAAATGCGTCGGTAGGCAGCCAATCCCGTAACCTGCGCAAATCAATCGGTAAATCTCTTCGAAGCTCGTCGATGAAGCAACGATCTTGCCGGTAAAACCCTGCTGGTCGCGAAACAGCGTCAGCGGCGAAAGATTTCCGCCGAGCTGGTCGCTGGTGAAACTGACGAAGTTTTCTGCGGCGAGCTGTTCCAGCGTCAGATTCTCTTGTCCGAACAGCCGATGACGCTGCCCGCAAAAATACGCATAACGCTCTCGGAACAGCACCCGCTGTTCCAGCCGCGGCTGCGGTAAACGACACAGGCCGACGCCAATGGTCGCGGTCTTCTGCAGCAACGAACTGATGATGTTCGAGCTGCCCATCACCTCGACTTCCAGCTCGATTTTCGGGTGGGTTTCATGGAAATCGGCGAGGAACTCGTCGTAATGCCGCGCTTGTACGCCGCTGACGGTGAGGATGCGGATCTTGCCCACCACGTCATCGTGACGACTCTCCACCACAGTGCCCAATCGCGAAATATCGCCGTAGATATCCGTCGCAATGCGCAGGACTTCTTCCCCGGTTTCCGTCAGGTCAAACCGTCTCCCGCTACGGGCAATCAACACGCATTCCAGTTGTTCTTCCAGCCGTTTCAACGCCTGGCTGACGGCTGACTGCGTGATGTGCAACCGCGCTGCGGCACGGCTCATGCTGCCTTCCTGGCCGATCACAAGGTAGGTGCGCAGCAGGTTCCAGTCGAGACGATCATTCAGAAAACGTCGGCCCACCCAGGGGTTAGTGGAAGTCATGACAATCCCATGTAGTAGCAGCGCTAATAGTAAAGATAAGAATATGAAAATTGACTAATCCTGGCATGGAAGCGATAAAGCCCACAAGCGCCACAGAGCGCAACCGTAAACAGCCTTCAGTACCTGCCCAAAACTATAAATACACAGGGTCCTTGCATGCACACCACCGCACAGCCGCGTCGAGCGGCGGCCGCTGCCTTCATTGGCACGACCATCGAGTTCTACGACTTTTACATTTACGCCACAGCGGCAGCGTTGGTGCTTGGGCAAGTGTTCTTTCCCAGCAGCGACCCGGTGATGAGTACCCTGGCGGCTTTTGGCAGTTTCGCCGTCGGCTTCATCGCCCGTCCCATGGCCGGCATGGTTTTCGGACATCTGGGCGACCGTCTGGGCCGCAAGAAAATGTTGCTGGTGACGATGGCGCTGATGGGCGTGGCAACTGCCGGCATCGGTCTGTTACCGAGTTACGCCAGCGCCGGTATCTGGGCACCGATCGGCCTGATCGTGCTGCGTTTGATCCAGGGCATTTCCGTCGGAGGCGAGTGGGGCGGGGCCGTGTTGATGGCCAGCGAACACGCGCCGGCCAAGCGCAAAACCTTCTACGCATCATTCGCCCAACTCGGCAGCCCAGCCGGTTTGTTGTTGGCGTTGATTGCTTTTCGCCTGGTGACATCACTCGAACCCGAAGACTTCCTGGCCTGGGGCTGGCGTCTGCCGTTCCTCGCCAGTGGTGTGCTGATGATGGTCGGCCTGATGATCCGCTCCGGCGTTCATGAGTCGCCGGAATTCGCCAAGGCGCGGGACAACAACGAGACCGCCAAATACCCGGTGAAAGACGTGATTCGCACGTGCTGGCGGCAGATCCTGTTCGCTGCCGCCGCAGTGACCATCGGCTCGGCCGGGTTCTTCTTCACCAACACCTTCATGATCACCTACGTCACCCAGTATCAGGGCATCGCACGCTCGACGATTCTCGATTGCCTGTTCCTGGTGACCGTCATTCAGTTGCTCTCGCAACCGCTCAGCGCACTGCTCGCCGAGCGCATCGGCGAAGGTCGTTTTCTCAAGCTCGTTGCGCTGCTGTGCATGGTCACGCCGTACCCGATGTTCTTGCTGGTGGGCACGCAAAACATTCTGTTGATGACCCTCGGCATCGCCCTCGCGGTAGTGATCCTTTCGGCGCTGTACGCGGTGATCGCCGGTTACATGACCCAGGCGTTCCCGGTGCACCTGCGCTACTCGGGCATTTCCATCGCTTACCAGTTGAGTTGTGCATTGGCTGGCGGCACCACGCCGCTGATCGGCACGCTGCTGGCGAGCAAGTTTTCCGGACAATGGCTGCCGTTGGCGGTGTTCTTCACCTTGCTTTCGGCCCTGTCCCTGATCGGTGTTTGCGGGCTGGCCCGACTGCGCGCCAACCCGGTCGTCACCCACGCTGCTAAAGAGGTGTATTCGTGAGTAAACCTGAACACATCGGCCCGGTTGAATGGAAGGCCCGTTGCGAACTGGCTGCGCTGTATCGGCTGGTCGCGCACTTTCGCATGACCGATTTGATCGACACCCACATCACCCTGCGGATTCCAGGGCCTGAGCATCACTTTCTGATCAACCGCTATGGGGTGATTTTCGACCGCATGCGCGCCTCGGATCTGGTGCGCATCGATCAGGAAGGGCGCGTCGTCGATCCGCATTACGAAGGTCATCGGGTCAACGCCGCAGGGTTCGTCATTCATTCGGCGATCCACATGGCCCGTCCGGACCTGAATTGCGTGATCCATACCCACACCGCCGCCGGCATGGCCGTTGCGGCGCAGAAACAGGGCTTGTTGCCGATCAGTCAGCACGCGCTGAAGTTCTACGGCAAATTGGCGTATCACACCTATGAAGGCATCGCGTTGTCGCTGGATGAGCGCGAGCGGTTGATTGCTGATCTGGGGCCGCACCGGGCAATGATCCTGCGCAATCACGGTTTGCTGGTCGGTGGCTCCGGCGTGGCTCAGGCGTTCCAGGAGATCCACTTTCTGGAGCGGGCCTGCCAGGCGCAGGTGGCGGCGCTGGCCGGCGGTTCCGCGTTGCATTACCCGTCGCCGGAAGTGTGTGCACACACCGCCGAGCAGTTTGACCGCGATGAGCAGGACAACATCATCGACCTGGCCTGGGAGGCCGCACTGACCCTGATCGAATCCCAGCGTGAGTCCTATCTGTCATGAGCACCGTGGTTTTACTTTCCCGCGACACCTTGCTGCTCAAGCAACTGCAAGCCGCGTTCGCCCGGAGCGCGCCGCAGCTCACCACCGTGCTGGCGGATGATCCGCTGGCCAAAAATGCGCAGATCGCCGCGTGCTGGTTCCCTTTGCCGGGCAGCCTCGCCGCGTTACCGAACCTTCAGGTGATTCACTCGGTGGCGGCCGGCATCGATCACCTCGATCACGACCCGTCGTGCCCGGATCTGCCGGTGTGCCGGGTGGTCGATCCCGGCCACCGTCAGGGCATGACCGAATACGTACGCTGGGCGGTGATCCACTATCACCGTGGTTTCGATCAAGTGCTGTTGCAGCAACAGGAGCAGCGCTGGGAGCGGCCGCTGCAACGGGCAGCGGGGCAATTCAAGGTGGGTGTGATGGGGCTGGGATCGCTGGGCAGCGCCATCGCGCAGGATCTGGCCGCTTCCGGTTACGACGTTCGTGGCTGGGCGCGCAGTGGCAAGACGATAAGCGGCGTGCAGACCTTCGCCGGTGCGGCAAACCTGAAACCGTTTCTTGAGGGTGTGGAGTTGCTGATCAACTTGTTGCCGCTGACCCGCGAAACTCGCGGCATTCTTGGTCATTCAACTTTCGAACAATTACCCAATGGCGCTGCGCTGGTGAATTGCGGCCGGGGCGGTCATCTCAATATCGACGACCTTGAACACGCCCTGAAACGAGGAAAACTGCGCGGCGCGCTGCTGGATGTTTTCGAGCAAGAACCACTGCCGGTTGATCACCGTCTCTGGACTATGCCCGGTGTGACGATTACGCCGCACATGGCTTCGGCAGCCTCCCACGACTGCATTGCCGAACAAGTTGCGGAGAACTTTCGCCGTTTAAATGCCGGCGAACCTTTATTGAATAACGCGGACCGATTACTGGGTTACTGAATATAAAAACTCGCCCACTCAGTTGGGCGATACATAACAACAATCCCTCACTCTCAAACGATTTACTGCCAGTCAAAACAATTAAATAAACGAGTTCTGAAGAATTCCTGGAGTCAGTGATGAGCGATCTATCGTCCGCAGAAAAGTCCGGTGCCCCGCCGGAAGTTGCAATCAGCATGAAAAAAGTTGCCGTGGCCAGTGTCATCGGCACCACGGTGGAATGGTACGACCTGTTTGTGTTTGCCACCGCGTCGGCGCTGGTCTTCAACAAGGTGTTCTTCCCGGACTTCGTGCCGCTGATCGGCACATTGCTGGCATTCGGCACCTTCGCTTCGGCTTATCTGGCGCGGATTGTCGGTGCGGCGTTGTTCGGGCACTTCGGTGATCGCTTGGGTCGCAAGTCAATGTTGTTGATTTCGCTGTTGACCATGGGCGCCGCCACGTTCGCGATCGGCTTGTTACCCAATTACGCGGCCATCGGGATATGGGCGCCGATCCTGTTGTTATTGCTGAGGGTGATTCAAGGCCTGGCGCTGGGCGGTGAGTGGGGCGGGGCGGTGTTGATGGCGGTGGAACATGCGCCGGCCAACAAGCGCGGCCTGTACGGTTCCTGGGTGCAGATCGGCGTCCCGGCCGGGACCATGATTGCCAACCTGGCGTTCCTGGTGATCGCCGCGTGGCTGTCGCCTGAAGACCTGTTGGCCTGGGGCTGGCGCATTCCGTTTCTGGCCAGCGTCTTGCTGATTGCCGTCGGTTTGTACATCCGCCTGAACATCGCCGAAACCCCGGCCTTCAACAAGGTCAAGGAAGCGGAAGTGCAGGTGAAAATGCCGCTGGCCGAAGTCTTCCGCAAGTACTGGAAGCAAGTGGTGCTCGGCGGTATTGCGACGATGTCGACCGGCGCGTCGTTCAACATCATCGTCGCGTTCGGCCTGACGTACGGCACGCAGAATCTCGGTTTCAGTCGCAGCGTGATGCTGGGCGTGGTGCTGCTGTCCTGCGCCTGGTGCATCGTCATGCTGCCGGTGTTCGGCGCGTTGTCGGACCGTTTCGGCCGCAAGCCGATCATTGTTGCCGGCATCGTTGCCGAGGCGTTGGTCGCGTTCCCGATGTTCTGGCTGATGGACACCAAGGAGCTGTCGCTGGTGATCTTCGGCTACTTGCTGTTGATGACCGCATTCGCCGCCAACTACGGGCCTATCGCGACCTTCCTGGCGGAGTTGTTCGGCACCCGCGTGCGTTATTCGGGACTGTCGATCAGCTACATGCTGTCCGGCCTGCTCGGCAGCGCCGCAACGCCCATCGTCACCACTGCGTTGCTCGCAGCGACCGGCAAAGGCTCGTCGGTGGCCTGGTACATGATCGGCGCGGCGCTGATTTCCTTGCTGGCGCTGTTGCTGCTGACCGAGACGTTCAAGCGCGACATCAGCGAAATCCCGGCGGCGGGCCCGGCTGCCGATCAACCCGTTCGCAAACCTTTCAAATCGGCTGCGGCCTGATTAATGGAGCTCAACAGCATGCGCAGAATTCAATCCGCTCCGGGTTTCATCGCCCCCGTCGGGCCTTACTCTCAAGCGGTGGTCAGCGGCCATCTGGTGTTCACCGCCGGGCAGATTCCGGCCCAAAGCACACTCGATGAGCAGCCCGCCGATTTCACCGAGCAAGTGCGGCAAACCTTGCGCAATCTCGAGGCGATCCTGATTGAAGCCGGCTCGGGTTTCAGCCACGTGATCAAGGTCAACGCGTACCTCACCGATCCGGCGCAACTGGAGCCGTTCAACGCGGTGTATCGCGAGTTTCTCGGCCATGCGCCGCCGGCGCGAACCACGGTGTGCGTGGCACTGTGGGGCGTGTCGCTGGAGATCGACTGTGTGGCCGAGGTGATTGCCAGGGAGCCGCAGAATGGATGAGTCACAGTTGATCGAGCAGTTCAAAGCGGTGAGCTTTCCAACCCTCGGCCATTTTCTGGAGGCGGGTTTTGCCGACTCGCAACTACGGGCGATGGTGCCCAATGTGAAACTGGTGGGCCGTGCGCTAACCCTGAAATTGGTGGGTGCCGATGCCATTGCCGTCAACCGGGCGTTGGCGCTGATAAAGCCGGGCGACGTGTTGGTGATCGACACCGACGGCGACTGGCAACACGCACCGGTCGGCGCGGTGACCAGTTGTGCCGCGAGTTGTGCCGGGGCGGCGGGCATCGTGGTGGACGGCGCCGTGACTGATTTGCTGGAGCTGCGAGAGGGCGGATTGCCGGTCTTCGCTCGCGGCACCAGCTTGCTGACCACCAAGCTGCACGGTCGCGGCGACAGCCAGATCAACCAGCCGATTCACTGCGCAGGCGTCACCGTGCAGCCGGGTGATCTGGTGCTGGCGGACGACAACGGCGTGCTGTTTCTCGATTGGCACACCGCGGCCGGTGTCATCGAGCAGGCACTGGCGTCCGATCATGCCGAACCGCGCTTGCTCGAACGCTTGCGCGCCGGTGAACCGGTCGCGCAGGTGTTGCGCGTCTAAGCCGTCAGGCAGCGTTGCAGGCTCTCGATAAATATCGTCTCGGCCCGGCTCATGCGCTGCTCGCGGTTCCACAGCAAATGAATGTCCACGTCGGCGATCCCTTCGTGGGGCGGCAGGCGCCAGAGCAATCCGGCGTCGACGTCCGCCGCCACCACGTGCTCGGGCAAACAGCCGATTCCGAACCCGGCGATCACCAGTCGCCGCACTTCTTCCAGGCTCGGTGACGACGCCACGATGCGTCCGCTGAAGCCCTGCTGATCGCGAAAAATCGTCAGCGGCGAGAGCATGCCGCCGATCTGGTCGCTGGTAAAACTGACGAAATTCTCCCGCTGCAAATCCCCTTGATCGACGTTCTGCTGGCCGAACATCGCATGATGCTTGCCGCAGAAAAACGCATAGCGCTGACGCAGGAACAACCGTTGCTCCAGGCGCGGTTGCGGACGGCGATTGAGGCTCAGCCCCAGCGTCGCGGTTTTTTCCTGAAGCGCACTGACGATGTCGGAGCTGCGCATCACATCCACCTCCAGATCGACCCGCGGGTGCTGCCGATGGAAGTCCGCGAGGAAGTCATCGAAGCGTTCCGAGTAGATCCGGCTGATGATCAACAGGCGCACCTTGCCGATCACTTCGTCGGCCGGTTGCTCCAGCACGCTGCTGACCTGGGACATCTGCCCATAGATTTCCCCGGCCAGTGCGAAGATCTGCTCGCCGACTTCAGTCAAGGCAAAACGTGGCCCGCGACGGGCGATCAGTTGGCGGCCGAGTTGTTCTTCCAGACGCTTCAATGCCTGGCTCACGGCGGGTTGCGTCAGGTGCAGGCGGGCGGCGGCGCGGCTGATGCTCAGCTCCTGGCCGATCACCCGAAAGGTGCGCAGCAGGTTCCAGTCCAGTCGGTCATTGAGCAGGCGTTGCACATCGCGTTCGACCATGTGGCTCTCGATTATAAGCTGTAGTAATACTGCGCATAATAAATAGAAAATTGACTAATCATAGCCTCGGGACGATAAATCACTCCCAGACAGGCGCCGTCAGAGTGCCTTGGATTTACTGCTTTTCTCCTGCCAAAAAAACAATCAATGGAGTCCGAACCATGAAGCCCCCAGCTTCTTCCCAGCCACGCCGTGCGGCAGCCGCAGCCTTCATCGGCACCATGATCGAGTGGTACGACTTTTACATTTACGCCACCGCCGCCGCGCTGGTGTTCGGTGCGCTGTTCTTCCCCTCCGACGACAAACTGTTCAGCACCATGGCCGCGTTCGGCACCTTCGCCGTGGGCTTCTTTGCGCGGCCGTTGGGCGGGATCATCTTCGGCCACATCGGTGACCGCATCGGGCGCAAGAAATCGCTGATCATCACCTTGCTGATGATGGGCGTGGTCACGGTCTGCATCGGTTTGCTGCCGACTTATGCACAGATCGGCGCCGCAGCGCCGGTACTGCTGATTCTGCTGCGCATCGTCCAGGGCATTGCCGTGGGTGGCGAGTGGGGCGGGGCGGTCTTGATGGCCGGCGAGCATGCGCCGAAAGGTCGTCGCAATTTCTTCGCGTCCTTTGCGCAACTTGGCAGCCCGGCCGGTTTGATCCTGTCGCTGCTGGCATTCAGCGCAGTCACCCGTTTGCCGGAAGAAGACCTGATGAGCTGGGGCTGGCGCCTGCCGTTCCTCGCCAGTTCGTTGCTGCTGCTGGTGGGGCTGGCGATTCGACTGGGCGTGAACGAGTCACCGGAGTTCCTCGCCAGTCGCGAACTCGCCGCCAAGAGCACGCGTAAAGAGCAGGCGCCGGTCATGGAAGTCCTGCGCACCGCGTGGCGTCCGCTGTTGCTGTGCATCGGCGCCAACACCCTGGGGATTGCCGGGGTGTATTTCACCAACACCTTCATGATCGCCTACACCACCCAGCAACTGCAGTTGCCGCGCTCGCTGATCCTCGAGTGCCTGTTTGTGGTGGCGATCATTCAGTTCTGCATTCAGCCGCTGGCGGCGTGGCTCGCGGAAAAAATCGGCGCCACGCGTTTCCTGTGCCTGGTGTCGTTGTTGGCAATGGCTTCGCCGTACCCGATGTTCGTGCTGGTCAGCTCGGCCCAGGCACCGCTGATCATCCTTGGCATCGCGCTGGCGGTGGTGTGCATGGCGTCGTTCTACGCAGTGATCGCCGGGTACGTCAGCGGCATGTTCGAGACCCGCGTGCGCTACACGGCGATTTCGCTGGCGTATCAGATCTGCGGCGCCGTGGCCGGTGGTTTGACGCCACTGATCGGCACGCTGCTGGCGCATAAATTCGCCGGTCAATGGTGGCCGATGGCGCTGTTCTACAGCCTGATTGCGGCGACTTCGCTGGTCTGCGTGCTGTCCCTCGCCCGTCGCCATGCCAGCGCTGAACGCGTTGAGTTAGCCAACGCCTGACACCGATCAATTACGCACAACCGAACCTGTAGGAGCCGGCTTGCCGGCGATGGCGTCCGAAAGATTAGTGCATGTCTTGAAGGACCCATCGCCGGCAAGCCGGCTCCTACAGGGATTTGAATTGTCTTGGAGGATCTTATGTTGAAGATTAATGGCGAACGCCTGTGGGCCAGTCTGATGGCGATGGCCGAAATCGGCGCCACCGCCCGTGGCGGCAGTTGCCGACTGGCCTTGAGCGATGAAGACAAGGCCGGTCGCGAACTGTTTGCCCACTGGTGCCGCGAAGCTGGCATGACCTTGAGCGTGGACGCCATCGGCAACCTGTTCGCCCGCCGCGCCGGCACTGACCCGGACGCTGCGCCCGTGATGATGGGCAGCCATCTCGACACTCAGCCTGAAGGCGGACGCTTCGACGGCGTGTACGGCGTGCTCGCCGGCCTCGAAGTGGTGCGCTGCCTCAACGACCTCGGCATCCAGACCCGCAAGCCGCTGGAAGTGGCGGTGTGGACCAACGAAGAAGGCGCGCGCTTCACCCCGGCGATGTTTGGCTCCGCAGTGTTCACCGGCATCATGCAATTGGAGGCGGCGCTGGCGGTGCGGGATGCCGATGGCATCAGCGTCGGTGATGAGCTGAAGCGTACCGGTTATGCCGGCGAGCGTCCGTTGGGCGGCGCGGTGGATGCGTATTTTGAAGCCCACATCGAACAAGGCCCGATCCTTGAAGACAACGCCAAGAGCATCGGCGTGGTCAGCGGCGGCCAGGCGATTCGCTGGCTCGACGTGCGGGTCGAAGGCATGGCCGCTCACGCCGGCACCACGCCGATGCCCCTGCGCAAGGATGCACTGTACGGCGTGGCGCGGATGATTCAGGCGATTGAAAGTCTGGCCACCGATTTCGCCCCGGAGGGCCTGACCACCGTTGGTGAGTTGAGCATCAACAAGTCGTCGCGCAACACCATTCCCGGGTTGGTGAATTTTACCGTCGACCTGCGTCATCACCGCGACGACGCCATCGATGCGATGGAGCAGCAAGTGCGCGCGCGGCTGCAGGCGATTGCCGACGGTCGCGGCCTCAACCTGACGATCACCCCGCACTGGATCAGCCCGGCGACACCGTTCGACGCGGACTGCGTGGCGGCGGTGCAGCACGCTGTGGATGCCCTGGGCTACGCTCAGCAATCGATTGTCAGCGGTGCCGGGCATGACGCGATTCACCTGGCGCGGTTCTGCCCGACGGCGATGGTGTTCATCCCGTGCATCGGCGGCTTGAGTCATAACGAAGCCGAAGACGTGCTGCCGGAAGACGTGCGGCAAGGCACCGACGTGCTGCTCAACGCCGTGCTGTCCCGCGCCGGCAGAACTGAATAAACCCGATCCCTGTAGGAGCGAGGCTTGCCCGCGAAGGCGTCAGCACAACATCGACGTTTGACTGACACAACGCCTTCGCGGGCAAGCCTCGCTCCTACAGGAGGGTGCACTCGGATTCGAGAATTACGTTAACTGACAGGAATCAGGCCCATGCGCAGTTTTTTCCATCCCGAACAATTGCTTCACCATCCACGCAGCTATTACTCCCGCGGACAGATGCGCACGCCGCAGGAAGTGCCGGAGCGTGCGCAGCGACTGGTGCAGGCGTCTCGCTCGCTGGGTTTCAAAGTCGAGCAGCCGGTGGATGCCGGACTTGATCCGCTGCTGGCGGTGCACGGTGCGCCGTACCTGGCGTTTCTCCAGGAAGCGCATCAGCGCTGGAAGGAAGTCCCGGAAGATTGGGGCGACGAAGTGATGTCGAACATCTTCGTCCGTGAGCCAAACGCTCTGCGCGGAATCCTGGCTCAGGCCGCACGTTATCTCGCGGATGGCAGTTGCCCGGTGGGCGAACAGACCTGGCGTTCGGCCTATTGGTCGGCGCAAAGCGCAGTGGCCGGGGCGCAGGCGTTGCTTGATGGCGAGCCGGCGGCTTACGCGTTGTGCCGTCCACCGGGGCATCACGCCCGGGCCGAAGCGGCCGGTGGTTTCTGCTATGTGAACAACGCGGCGGTGGCGGCGCAGGTGTTGCGCGGCGGGTTTGAACGCGTCGCGGTGCTCGACACCGACATGCACCACGGTCAGGGGATTCAGGAGATTTTCTACGACCGCGATGACGTGCTGTATGTCTCGGTGCATGGCGATCCGACCAACTTCTATCCGGGGGTTGCCGGGTTTGCGGATGAGCGCGGTGTCGGGGCGGGCGAGGGGTACAACCTGAACTTGCCGATGGCCCATGGTTCGAGTGAGGCGGACTTCCTCGGGCAACTGGAGGTTGCGCTGGCGGCGGTGAAGGATTTCGCTGCCGAGGCGTTGGTGCTGTCCCTGGGTTTCGACATTTTCGAACTGGACCCGCAGAGCAAAGTAGCGGTGACGCGGGAAGGGTTTGCGCGGCTGGGTGAGCGGATTCGCAGCCTTGGGTTGCCGTGCCTGATTGTGCAGGAGGGTGGGTATCACCTGGAGAGTCTTGAGGACAATGCACGGGCGTTTTTTGTCGGGCCCGAGGTGTGGCGGATCTGATTCTTTGTGGACTGGGAGGCCGCCATCGCTGGCAAGCCAGCTCCTACAATGGATTGGTGTGAACGCTAAATTGTGGTTAACGCTGAACCTGTAGGAGCTGGCTTGCCGGCGATGAACGATAACGCGGTACAACGGATGAAACACACTTGCCATCGCCCTGACGTTAACGTAAAGATTGCGGCAGGGCGCTGAACTTAAAAAAGCGCAGGGCGGACCGATCCGGAGCGCTTGATGACGCTAATAAAAACAACTTCCCCCAAGCTGCACCGTGAAGCCCGGCTGGCCCGGGAAAAACTCCATCTTGAGGGTGAAGTCCCCGATGGCGTGTTGCGGGCGGAAATCGATGCATCGTGGCGACGCAGCCTCAGCCATGGCGTGCATTTCAACAGCAAGCATGAACTGGCGCTGGAATCGAGCGCGAGCCTCGACGTGCTGCTGGCGAACAATCGCCTGCTGATCGACGCGGCATTGCCGGCGATCGATTACCTGGCCGACCGCCAGGGCAAGGAAGGCCTGATCATCCTCGCCAACTCCGACGCCACCATCCTCGCGGTCGAAGGCCGTGCCGATCGCCTCAAGGGCAGCGGCCTGCAAGACATCACCCTTGGCGCCTGCTGGAGCGAAGCCGCTCGCGGCACCAACGCACTGGGCACCGCGCTGGTGGAAGCCCGGCCGACGATGATCGATTGCGGCGAGCATTACCTCGATCGCCTGACCGATTTCTCCTGCACCTCAGTGCCGATTTATTGCCCGCAAGGCGACATCCTCGGCGTCCTCGACCTGACCCGCGAAGGCCCGCTCGGCCGCGTTCACGACAGCACCGCGCTGTTGGCCATGGCGGTCAGCCAGATTGAAAGCCGGGTGTTCAACGCCAGTTTCCCCGACCAGATCGTGCTGGCGTTCCACAGCCGCCGGCAGTACCTCGAATCCCCTTGGCAGGGCTTGCTGGCGGTGAGCCTTGGCGGGCAGATTCTTGCGGTCAGCGCCCAGGCGTGTCAGTTGCTCCATGCCGAACGCTCGGCGCTGGTCGGTCGCCGTTGCGAAGAGTTTCTCGGTGTCGACGGCTTGCAACTGTTGTCGCGTTTGCATCAGGGCGGCGTCGGCAGTTTGCAGACCGCCAAAGGCGAATTTTTCTATAAAACCCTGCGCGCACCGCAGCGCTCGATCAACGTCAGCACGCCGCCGCGCAGCACCGCCAAAACCGCCAAACCTCAACCGGATCTCGACGCCCTGGCCGGCAGCAACGTCCGTTATGCCCGCGCCTTGCGCATGGCCCGTCAGGGGCTGGCCAACGAGTTGCCGGTGTTGCTGCTCGGCGAAACCGGCACCGGCAAGGAAATGATCGCGCGCGCCTTGCACATGGCCGGCAGCCGCTGCGACAAACCCTTTGTCGCGGTGAACTGCGCGGCGATTCCCGAAGGCCTGATCGAGTCGGAACTGTTCGGCTACCGTGAAGGCGCGTTCACCGGTTCCCGGCGCGGCGGCATGGTCGGGCGTCTGCAACAGGCCCATGGCGGCACGTTGTTTCTCGACGAAATCGGCGACATGCCGCTGGCCTTGCAGGCGCGTCTGCTGCGCGTGTTGCAGGACCGTAAAGTCGCGCCTTTGGGCGCCGGTGAAGAACAGGACATCGACGTCGCCCTGATCTGCGCGACCCACCGCGACCTCAAGCGTCTGGTCGAAGAAAAACACTTCCGCGAAGACCTGTTCTATCGGGTCAACGGTATCAGCGTGATGTTGCCGGCCCTGCGCGAACGCGACGATTTCAACGCGCTGGTCGGTCGTCTGCTGGCCAGGCTAGATGCACCGGCCATGCTCCTGCATGACGACTTGAACCGCTTGCTCGCGGGTTACCACTGGCCGGGCAACATCCGCCAACTGGAAATGGTCTTGCGCACGGCGCTGGCCATGCGCGAACCGGGGGACACCGTCCTCACCCTCGATCACTTGCCCGACAGCATGCTCGACGAACTGAACGCCAGCGAGCGGCCGGCGTCCGGGAGCATTCGCGAAAACGAACTGGAGCTGATTCGCCAGTCCCTGGACAGCCATCAGGGCAACGTCTCGGCCGCCGCCGACGCCTTGGGCATCAGCCGCGCAACCTTGTACCGCAAGCTCAAACAGTTGCGTTCGTGATGCAGCGCCTGATCGTTCGGCTGATCGACAGCCAGAATCCCGAAGCCCTGCAAGCGGCGTTGCGCTGGCTCTACAGCTTTGTGCGCCCGCATCGTCTGGCGATTGCCGGACTGCTCGGTTTATCGGTCTGCGCCTCGTCGCTGGTGCTGGTGCAACCCTGGCTGACCAAGCTGCTGATCGACGATGGCTTGCTGGCCCGCAACTTCCCCATGCTGGTGCTGATCGCCGGGTTGATGATCGTCGCCGGGCTGCTCGGCACGGCGCTCTCGGGGATCAATCGTTACCTGCACACGCGGCTGTCCGGGCGGATTCTGTTCTCGTTGCGCGACGACCTTTATCGGCATTTGCAAACCCTGTCACCGAGCTTCTACGGGCAACGGCGCATCGGCGACCTGATGTCGCGACTCGATGGCGATGTTGCGGAGATCCAGCGCTTCGCCGTGGATTCGCTGTTCTCGGCAGTGTCGAGCGTGATCGGTCTGGTGGTCGCCGTGGCGATGCTGCTGACGTTGTCGTGGAAGTTGTCGCTGCTGGCGCTGGTGCTGATTCCCCTCGACGTGCTCTGGCTGCGCTGGATGCGGCGCAAGGTCGAGCGCGATGTGCGCCAGTTGCGCGAGCGTTCGGCGGACATGTCGTCGTTCATGGTCGAAACCCTGCCGGTGATGAAATTCATTCAGTCGGCCGGTCAGCAGCAACGTGAGTCGCGGCGTCTGGAGGCGTTGGGGCAGGGCTACATGAGTCAATTGCTGCGCCTGCAAGTCACCGAGTTTTTCACCCAGGCGGTGCCGGGCACGCTGACCTCGCTGTCCCGTGCCTGTGCGTTTTTGATTGGCGGTTATTGGGTGGTGCAAGGGACGTGGCAACTGGGCGCGTTGATTGCGTTTTCCACGTACTTGGGGATGGCGGTCGGACCGGTTCAAAGTCTGCTTGGGCTCTACGTGGCGATTCAGCGGATGACGGTCAGTCTGGGGCGGGTCATGGAATTGCGCGGTGAAGAACCGACCGTGCTGAGCCCCGTTGAACCCCGGCCCATGCCAACTTCCGGCGAACTGCGTTTCGACGATGTGCACTTCAGCCATCCCGGTCGGCCGAGCACCTTGCGCGGCATCGAAGCGCGGATTCCCTACGGTTTGAAAGTCGCCCTGAGCGGCGGCTCCGGCGTCGGCAAATCAACGCTGATCGATTTGCTGCAACGGCATCACGATCCACAGTCCGGGCGGGTGCTGCTCGGCGAAGTCGACCTGCGGGAACTGGACCTGTTCCAGTTGCGCCGGCGGATTGCCGTGGTCAGTCAGGACATCGTGCTGTTTCGCGGCAGCCTCGCCGATAACCTGGCCTACGCGGTGCCCGACGCCAGCCGTGAAGCAATCGCCGACGTGGCGCGGCTGGCGCAACTCGACAGCCTGATCGCCTCATTGCCCGAAGGCCTCGACAGTCCGCTGGGCGAACGCGGTCAGCAGTTGTCCGGCGGGCAGAAACAGCGCATCGCCATCGCCCGGGCACTGTTGCAGGATCCGCTGATTCTGGTGCTCGACGAAGCCACTTCGGCGGTGGATGAAGCCACCGAGCGCGAAGTGATCGAGGCCATCGACCGACTGTTTGCCGGACGCACGCGCATCCTCATCAGTCATCGCCCCTCAACCCTGGCCGATGCCGACCTGCGTTTCGAATTGCTCGACGGCGTGCTCACGTCGAAAACGGTGCAGCATGAAGTCTGAACTGCGGATCGGTGTAGTGGACAGCGGCCATTCGGCGGCGCAGCGGGTGCAGGTGATCGCCGGGCGACGGTTCTCGTTGCTGGCGGACGGTCTGGCCGAAAGTGACTTGCGCGACGACCCGCTCGGCCACGGCAGTGCGGTGATCGAAGCCATCAGTCATCGGGCTCCTTCGGCGGTGTTCTGCGTGGCTCAGGTGTTCGACCAGCGCGGCGTCACCAGCGCCTTGCAGATCGCCACGGCGATTGACTGGCTGGTGGCGCAGGACGTACGGCTGATCAATCTGAGCCTCGGTTTGCGCCAGGACCGCAGTCTATTGCGCGAAGCCTGCGCGGCAGCGGTAGCGCAAGGCATTCTGCTGTGTGCGTCGAGCCCGGCGCAGGGCGATGGCGTGTTCCCGGCGAATTATCCACAGGTGCTGCGGGTGACCGGCGATGCACGTTGCGCCGAACAGGAATGGTCATGGCTCAACAGCGCTCAGGCGGATTTCGCGGCGTGCGTGCACGGGACGTATCCGGGGCAGTCCGGTGCCAGTCTGGGCTGCGCGGCGTTGAGCGGGCACATTGCCGGTTTCCTGGTTTCACAGCCCGAGGCGAGCAACGAACAGATCATCGACTGGCTGCGCAAGAATGCCCGTTATCGCGGTCCTGAACGGCGCTTCGGAGCATGATCCTGATTCTGGGCGCGGGGCCAGCGGGGGCGGCGGTTGCCTTGGGCTTGCGGCGGCTCGGTTACCCCGTGACGCTGGTCAGCGAGTGGCGCCGGTTCGCTGCGCTGGAAGGCGTTTCGCTGCGGGTGCTGGAGGCCTTGCGCGGTGCCGGTCTGCATCAGGCGCTGGCGGATGCGGCGTTGCCGTCGCAGCGGCAGGTGTCGTGGAACGGTCAGCAGCATGCGCAAAACATCGAATTCCTGCTGGACCGCCCGAGCTTTGATCGAGGACTGCGCGAGGACCTGCGCCTGGCGGGCGTTGAGCTGATTGAAGGTCGGGTGCTGAGCGTTCAGACCTCGGCGGAGGGACATCGGGTCGAGATTGAAGGGCACGAAGCGCTGGTTGCCGATTTTCTGGTGGAGGCGCGCGGACGCCAGGCACCCGCACTCGGCAAGGGGCTGCGCGGGCCGGAGACGGTCAGCCTGCTCAATCGCTGGCAAGGCGCGCCGGGCAACACCGCCAGTGCCGTGGAAAGTCTTGCGGACGGCTGGGCGTGGATGGCGCGGCGGGCGGACGGTCAGTGTTATTGGCAATGGACGGTGGACGTCGCCAGCGCCGAGCTGCCGGGCAAGGCGCAGTTGCTCGATTATTGTCGCCAGCAGCGCCAGGGTTCCTCGTTGGCGCGTGAGTTTTTTGGTGCCGAATATGAGGTCGATCTACAGCTGCACGCCCGCAGCAGCACCGCGATTTTGAGCCCGCAGGTGTGCGGAGAAAACTGGATTCGGGTCGGCGATGCGGCGATGGCGGTGGACCCGCTGTCGGGCAATGGCATCTTTCAGTCCTTGTCCTCGGCGTTGCAGGCGCCGACGGTGATCAACACGTTGTTGCGAAAACCTGAGCGGTCGGCGTTGGCCCAGCGCTTTCATCAGCAACGGGTGGAGCAGTTGTTTTTGCGTTTTGCGCGGATCGGGCGGGACTTTTATGCCGATGAGCAGCGTTGGCTGGATCAACCATTCTGGCAGGCGCGGCGGCAGTGGCCGGATGCAGAGGTGGCGCATGCCGAGGCGGATTTTGCCGCGCTGCGGATCGAGCGGGCGCCGGTGTTGAAGGATGGGTTTGTGGATGAGGCCGAGGTGGTGATTACAGCGGATCAGCCGTTGGGGATCTGGCATGTGCAGGGGGTTGAGTTGGCGCCGTTGGTGCGCAGGTTGCGGACTGAACCGGCCGGGCAGGCGTTGGCGGGGTTGACGGTGGAGCAGGGGAGGATGGTCAGGAGTTGGTTGTTGGGGCAGGGGTTCAAGCCCTGATATTTGTAGCGATTGGTCTGGCCCTATCGCTAGCAGGCTAGCTCCCACATTGGAATGTATTTCCCTGTGGGAGCTAGCCTGCTAGCGATGGGGGCCTGGAGGGCGCCGCTACTACAGCTTGATCAACACCGACTTCAACTCGGTGTAATGCTCAATCGCCGCATACCCCATCTCCCGCCCGACCCCCGACATCTTGTACCCGCCAAACGGCAGCGCCGGGTCCAGGGCGCTGTGGCAATTGACCCACACCGAACCGGATTTGATCCGCGGAATCATCCGGTGCACCGCCGCCAGATCATTCGACCAGATGCTCGCGCCGAGCCCATAGGGACTGTCGTTGGCCATGCGCAACGCATCGGCCTCATCATCAAACGGGATCGCCACCAGCACCGGCCCGAAGATCTCCTCCTGCACCAGCGAGTGCTTCTGGTTGACATCAACGATCACTGTCGGTTTGACGAAGAATCCCGGCCCGAATTGTTCACCGCCGCAGGCAATCGTCGCACCGCTTTCCCGACCCTTTTCGATGTACCCGTAAACCCGTTCCTGCTGGCGCGCCGAGATCAGCGGCCCCATCTCGACACTCGGGTCCAGCCCGTTGCCGAGCTTCATGGCATTGGCAATGTCGGCGATGTCCGCCACCACATTGTCGAAATGCTTGCGCTGCACATACAGCCTCGAACCGGCACAGCAGACCTGGCCCTGGTTGAAGAAAATCGCGCTGGCAGCGCCTGCGGCGGCGGTCTTCAGGTCAGCGTCGGCCATGACGATGGTCGGCGATTTGCCGCCCAGTTCCAGGGTGACGCGGGTCATGGAATCCATGGCGATCTTGCCGATCTGCTTGCCGACGGCGGTGGAGCCGGTGAAGGTCAGCTTGTCCACCAGCGGGTTGTGGGTCAGCGCCGAACCGGCGGTGATGCCGGTGCCGGTGACCACGTTGAACACGCCTTCGGGGTAACCGGCTTCCAGCACCAGCTCAGCGAGTTTCAAGGCAGTCAGCGGGGTTTCGTCGGCGGGTTTGAGCACCACGGTGCAACCGGTGGCCAGGGCCGGGCCGAGTTTCCAGCAGGCCAGCAGCAGCGGGAAGTTCCAGGCGACGATGGCGCCGACCACGCCCACCGCTTCGCGACGAATAAAACTGTGGAACTGATCGTTTGGCATCAGCGGCAACGACACTTCCACGCTGGAGCCTTCGATCTTGGTCGCCCAACCGGCCATGTAGCGCAGGAAGTCGATGGACAGTTGCACGTCCATCACCTGAGCCACCGCCGCGCTCTTGCCGTTGTTCAGGCATTCCAGCTGCGCCAGCAGTTCGGCGTCGCGTTCCATCAGATCGGCGAGTTTCCACAGCAAATTCTGCCGCTCGCGGGGGCGGGTGCGGGTCCAGGCGGAATCATCGAACGCCTGACGCGCCGCGAGTACCGCACGGTCAACGTCTTCGGGCGTGGCCCGCGGCACCACGCACAGCACATCGCCGGTGGCCGGGTTGTGCAGTGGCATGGTCTGGCCGTCGGCAGCCTCGACCCAGTCGCCGCCGATAAGCATGCGCGGGGCGCGCTGGATGAACGCCGAGGTGGCGGGAAGCAGGTAGGGGAGCGTCATGGCGAGGCCTCTTGTTGTTCGTGAGAACGAGGCTTTCGCAATGGCTGTGCCAACTGTCCGGAAGGGCCGGATAGCCCTTTGGTGGCGGGCGTGGGATGAAATTCGGGGCCGTCGGGTTCCGCTGTGTTGTCGCAAATCGCGACGGCAGCTGAGATTCAAGAGACGGTTTTTTCAGCTCAGGCCAACGATGCGGCCTGAGCTGATTCGGGCACTCCGCGCCTGTTGTCGGAATCAGGCCGTCACGTCGATCTTGTTGCGCTCGGCCAGCATCACCGTTTCCGTCTCCCGCGTCATCCGCTCGCCTTTACTCCACAACTGGGAAGAGAAGAAGCCGTTCAGGGTTTCAGCGTTTGGCACCGAGCCTTTCTTCAAGAACAGGGCGCCCAGATCGATGGTGTTGGCGAAGTTTTCCTTGTTCAGGTTGTACCCGCCCACGTAGCTGCCGCCCCATACGGAGTCGGCGGCCACCAGGTCGATGGAGGCGTCGCGGTAACTGCTCGCTGCCGATTTCAGCGAACTGGAAGCATTCAGCAGATTGTTCAGCCGGTTCATATCGGAAGAACTGAGCTGGCCTGAACTGTTGAGGGCTTTGAGGCTTCCATCCGCTTGAATGGTGAAGCCAAATTTTTTGTCGGCGAGATCCGGGTAGGCATGGGCCAACGCTGACTGGAACTCTTCGAAGGAGTATTTCAGCGATTGATGGGCATTTTTGTGCCGCTCGGCAACCTGCGGGAAGTCGGGTGACTGGGTGCGGCCGATCCAGGTCTCGATCGATTCCATGGCCGGACTGGATGCCGGGGTTTCATCGCCTGGATGGTAAATCGCTGCCGGATTGATGTTGACCGCTGTTTTCTGCAGGTCTTCAGTCAGCGTTTTCGCGGTCAGTGGTTGGCTGGACTGGCTGAGCTGAGCGGCCGATGGCTGGATCAAGGCTGCATTTAAAGAAATTGCCATGTCGTCATTCCCTTAACGTTTGGTGTAGCAGGTTATCGGCGCAAAGCGCGATACCTTGAGCGCCGATGACCACCCGTCGAGACGACGAGCAACCGGGTTGCGCCCTTGAGCCCCCCACCTTTGGGGAATAGAATTTTCAGGCTCGGTGGTGAAATGACGGAGCATTTCCCCTGCTATACATCTGGCGTAAGGGAGGTTGCGATGTTCCTTTCAACCCTGGAAATTCAAAGCATCATCGAACACAGTTTTCTACCCGCCGTCTGCACCTGCAACATGGAAGCGGACCAGTCCATGACGATCCGGGTCTGTGACTGCATGACGGGCAAAGTGGACCTGATCGCCACCCACGTTCCGGTGTGGACACTGGACAGTCCCCATGCCATCGCCACGCTGGTGGCGGACATGCGCCAGGAAATCGAGGCGCACAAGAGCATTCATCCCACCTATTCCATCTGAACCGGCGACAAGCCGCACCGTTGAAGGCCGGTGCGGCTCGCGTCAGGCAATCAAGCTGCTATTTTCCGGGAAATCTCATCGAACGTGTTGCTATCAACGGCAGCCAGCAGCTTTTTGTCGTCTTTCAGCGTTGCCAGAAAGGTCACTTCGGTTTCTTTTCCGGCCAGCATGAAACCGGCAATCGCGCCGATGGGCCCCAGCAGCATGGCGCCGGCGACGCCGAAGCCGATGGCGTCCTTGATGTTGTTGATCGACTCTTCGTTGGCGACTTCCACGCTTTTGAACGAGGAGAGTGGCAGGGTGATGCCGGGCCACGGGTGAAGCGACGTTCTCAAGGTGAAAACGCCGTCTCTGTACTCTCCGTCACCCTGCAGAAAGTCCCCCGCCAGGACAGTGATGTTTGCCATTTCGTTATCCCCTGAACGGCAATTGGTGAACAACCATTTCGCCCCCGCACGGGCCTGTCGTCAATCGTCGTGCGATGAGCTGTCCCGGTTAAGGCATCTATGCTTGTCTCAGACTGCAACAACTGTCGCGATATTAGACGCACGCGCTCTCGATCAAGCATGGCCAATCGCATTCAACTTCACGCAAACGCTTGATAAAAAAGGTAATCGGCAAGCTGGCACGCTCCGTGTATTGCTCATCGCAGACGTTTCTCTTGCCTCCGTCTGCGGTGCGCCGCCGGCGGCAGAAACCATAAAAACGATAAGCCACAAAAATAAGAAAGCACCGTGCGAGGTTCGACGTTGATGAAGAGAAAACTCCGATCAGGCCTGAGCGTCAGTCTGCTGGCCGTGGCCGCGTGTGTGGCGCTGCATTCGCCTGACAGCCTGGCAGCCCGCGACGCCCAGACCATCCTCAAGGAAACCTGTCAGGGCTGTCACACCCCTGAAGCCGAAAACACCCTGAGCCGCATCAGCCACCAGCGCAAAACCCCGGAAGGCTGGCTGATGAGCATCGCCCGGATGCAGACCATGCACGGTTTGCAGATCAGCGATGACGACCG
Source organism: Pseudomonas sp. FW300-N2A2 (assembly GCF_017351735.1). NCBI lineage: Bacteria > Pseudomonadati > Pseudomonadota > Gammaproteobacteria > Pseudomonadales > Pseudomonadaceae > Pseudomonas > Pseudomonas sp. FW300-N2A2. The sequence goes on from NZ_JACNDU010000018.1 coordinate 24,521, forward strand.
CCGTACCCTGGTCAAATACCTGGCCGACACCCAGGGCCTGGCGCCGAGCGAGACGGACGGCGTGCGTTACGCGCTGGAGCGTCGACTCAATACCGTCGAGAAGTTCGACGACCAGACCAGCCAGATGTGCGGTCGCTGCCACTCCGGTGCGCGGGTCGCCTTGCAACGGCGTCCGGCCCAGGAATGGGAGCGTCTGGTGAATTTCCACCTCGGCCAATGGCCGTCCCTCGAATACCAGGCGTTGGCCCGCGACCGCGACTGGTTCGACATTGCCCGCAAAGACATGGTGCCGCTGTTGGCCAAGCGTTATCCGCTGGACAACCCGGCCTGGAAAAAATGGCTGAGCGCAGCACCCAAAGCCGAAGCGTTTGCCGGTGACTGGAGCTTCAGCGGCCACTTGCCGGGCAAAGGTGAACTGGCCGGGGTGATGAGCGTGACCGCCGCTGGCGACGACACCTTCAAGGTCAGCGTCAAAGGCCAATACGCCGACGGTACGCCGTTCAATGGCGACGGCAGCGCGATTCTCTACACCGGCTACGAATGGCGCGGCAACGTGACCATCGACGGCGTGACCATGCGCCAGGTGTTCGCCGCCCAGGGCAATGCGATGCAAGGCCGGATGTTCGAGGCCGAGCACGATGAACGGGGTCTGGACTTCGTCGCGGCCAAGCAGGGCAGCAGTCGTTTGCTCGCCGTGCAGCCGGGTTACCTGAAGGCCGGCAGCGTGTCAGAAGTGACCCTGGTCGGCAGCGGTCTCAGCGGTAAGCCGAACTTCGGCAAAGGCGTGGAAGTGGTCGAAGTGCTGGAGCAAAGTCCGCAGCGTATGCGCGTCAAGCTCAAGGCAGCCGCCAATGCCCAGCCGGGGCTGCGCAACGTCACCGTCGGCACGCTGAAAGGCCCGACCCTGTCGGTCTACAGCAAAATCGCCGAAGTCAAAGTCGTGCCCGAGTTCTCGGTGGCGCGGATCGGCGAGGGCGGTGGTTCGACGCCGAAAGTCCAGGGCCGTTTTGACGCCGAAGCCTGGGGCAAGGGCGCTGACGGCAAACCGTATCGCATCGGCGTGTTCCCGGCGCAATGGAAAGTCGAAGCCTTCGACGACCGCGCCAAGGAAGACGAAGACGTCAAGTTCGCCGGCACCATGCAGGCTGACAGCGGCGTGTTCACACCGGGCGATGCCGGGCCGAACCCGCAACGCAAAATGTCCACCAACAATGCCGGCAACCTCAAGGTGATCGCCGCCGTCGACGACGCGGGGAAATCCCTGACCGGCGAGGGCCACATGATCGTCACCGTGCAACGCTGGAACAATCCACCCATTCCATGAGTTGGCTGACCGTTAACCGTTTCAGACACTTTTTGGAATGACCGCAGGCCTCGTGAAGGAGGTCTGCACAGGAGGTTGCAATGGGCGCTATTTTGAATCTGGTCGAGCGGAATCTGCACGAAGTGCACGTCGATGCCGACCGCATGCTGTTCCACATTCCCAGCAGTTCGCTGTTCGCCAGCGATGAGCTGACGGGCACCATCATCGACACCTTGCGCGGTCCAGGCTGTTCGTCGGACGACCTGATCCAGCGCCTGGCCGCACGTTTCAACGGCGAAGAAATCACCGAGACCCTGCGCGAGCTGATCTCGCTGGAACTGGTCAGCGACGGTTCGCCGTTGACCCCGGACATTGGCACCAAACGGGTCGAGCGCACCGCGATCAATACCGTGGTGCTCAACGTCAACACCGGCTGCAACCTGAGCTGCACCTACTGCTACAAGGAAGACCTCGACAAGCCGTCGGCGGGCAAGAAAATGGACGTTGAAACGGCCATCGCTTCAGTGGAAATGCTGCTGCGCGAATCCCCGGACGAAGAGCGCTTCACCGTGGTGTTCTTCGGCGGCGAACCGTTGAGCAATCGCAAGCTGATCGAGTACATGGTCGATTACTGTGAGAAGCGTTTTCGCGAAGCCGGCAAGTTCGTCGAGTTCGTGATGACCACCAACGCCACGCTGCTCACCGAAGAAACCGTGGACTACCTCAACGCCCACCGTTTCGGGCTCTCCGTCAGTATCGACGGGCCGAAAACCGTGCACGACCGCAACCGCATCACCGTGGGCGGGCAGGGCACGTACGACGTGGTGCGGCGCAAGGCCGAGATGCTGCTGTCGCGCTACAACAGTCGTCCGGTGGGCGCGCGAGTGACGTTGACCACCGGCGTTACCGACGTCGAAACCATCTGGGATCACTTGTTCAACGAGCTGGGGTTTGCCGAAGTCGGCTTTGCTCCGGTGACTTCCGGCGACATCAGCAGCTTCAACCTCACCAGTGATGAACTGGTGCAGGTGTTCGCCAACATGAAGGCGCTCGGTCGGCGTTATCTGGAAGCGGCGCTGGAGCACCGCAACATCGGCTTCTCCAACCTTCACCAGTTGATCACAGACATCCACGAAGGCCACAAAAAAGCCCTGCCGTGCGGCGCGGGCCTGAAGATGCTGGCGGTGGATCACAAGGGCGAACTGAACCTGTGCCACCGTTTCACCGGCTCGTCCTTGCCGACCTTCGGCAACGTGCACAGCGGGGTGAAACAGGTGGAGTTGAACGACTTCCTGTCCCAGCGTCTCGACCGTACCAACACCGGCTGCGAAGACTGCCAGATCCGCAACCTCTGCTCCGGCGGCTGCTACCACGAGAGTTACGCCCGTTATGGCGACCCGACCCACCCGACCTATCACTACTGCGAACTGATGCGTGACTGGGTCGACTTCGGCATCGAGGTCTACACCCGGATCATGGCCAACAACCCTGCGTTTATCAGCAGCTACATCACTCCGCGCAAGGCTCACTGATATGAAACATCTCAAGGCAATCAATAACAAAGCGTTGAAACTCGATGAAGCCGCGGCCGATAACCGCATCGAAGAAGTGGTGGCGATGAGCTCTGTCGCGGGCTGCGCCTCGACCACCGACCCGGGCTGGGAAATCGATGCGTTTGGCGGTGTGTCGTCGCTGTGCCAGCCGATGGAAGCCGACCTTTATGGCTGCTCCGACCCTTGCTGGTGGCCGGCCCAGGTGCCGGACATGATGAGCACCTACCCGGACTGGAACAAGGATGCCCAGGCGTCCAACGACAACTGGCGCAACCTTGGCACTGTCTTCCCTAAAGACAAGTGATCGGACAGACAAGAAGGATTCCAGCATGCCTAGCATCAAAGCCTGCGGCCTGGCCGCGTTTGCCGTCCTGAGTGCCTGTTCGTTCAACGTTCTGGCCGATGAAAACACCGCACTGCAAGACGGTCACGAGTACATGTTGACCACCAATTATCCGAACAACCTGCACGTCATCGACCTGGCGACGGACACCCTGTTCAAGACCTGCAAGATGCCCGACGCCTTTGGCCCCGGCACCGTGCAGCTGTCGCCGGATCGCAAGACCGCCTACGTGCTGAACAACCACTACGCGGACATCTACGGCGTCGAACTGGACAGCTGCAAACAGGTGTTCCACGCCAGCATCACCCAGAAGCCGGGGGAGAAAGCGAAGTCGATGTTCGCCTTCACCCTCAGTCATGACGGCAAGGAGCTGTTCACCGTTGCCAACCCGACGTTGATGCTCAATGACCGCTATGAAGTTCAGCAGCCACGACTGGATGTCTACGCCACCGACGCCGGCATGGATGCCAAACCCGTGCGCAGTTTCCCGGCGCCACGGCAGCTGACCATCATGCAGAGTGGCGACGACGGCACGCTGTATGTGGCCGGGGCGGACGTCTACAAGGTCGATGTGAAAACCGGAAAATTCGACGTGCTGATCCCCAGCCGTCACTGGAAACGGGCGAACTACAGCGCGCCGGACGTGCTTTATGTGTGGAACCAGCAGACCTATCGCCATGACTTCTCGCTGCTCTACACCGCGGCAAAGTTCAAGGACAAGAAGCAGGATCCGTTGACCGCCGAGTACCTGTACGGGCTGTTCAGCATCGACCTGAAAACCGGCAAGACCGAAACCACCGACTTCGGCCCGTTGACGGAAATCTACTTCAGCGGCATGCGCTCGCCGAAGGACCCGAACCTGATGTTCGGCGTGCTCAATCGCCTGGCGAAGTACGACATCAAGGAAAAGAAAATGCTCCAGGCGGCGACGCTGGATCATTCCTACTACTGCATTTCCTTCAACAAGGACGGCAGCAAGATTTACCTGGCGGGGACGTTTAACGATGTGGCGATTTTTGATGCCGACAGCCTGAAACAGGTGGGCAGCATCAAGTTGCCGGGTGGGGATATGGCGATTACCACGGCGCAGATATTTGTCCGGTAGTTGCGGCGTCTGATCTGACGCCATCGCCGGCAAGCCGGCTCCTACAGGGTTCAGCGGTGTTCACGCAATCGCGGTCACACTGAAAATCCCTGTAGGAGCCGGCTTGCCGGCGATGAGGCCAATGAATCCAATCGAGAACTTACTGCCCAGGCACCGGGCAACTCATGTCTCCCTCCTGGCACTTCAGATAATTCTTGAAGGTCTCCACCCGCGCCTTGGTTAACTCGGTGATGCAGTCACCGTAGATCAACGGATAAACACTCCCGCCCTCAACCCCGGACGCCGAAAACCTGCACTCGGCATCCCGGAACCCGATCCACGCCCGTTGCGCGCCAATCAACTGCTTCTTGCTCTCGGGGCTGTCCTTCAAACGCGCGGTGATCTGCTGGTAAAGCGCATTCAACTCCTTGTCCGCCGCCTTGTTCTGCTGCGCCGCGCATTGATTCATCGTGGCCTGGTCGGTGGCGTTGTCGCAATCGACGGCATGGGCAACGGTGGTGAACAGCAACGGCGTCAGCGCCAGGAGCACGCGTGGGTTCATGGGAAACTCGCTGTGACAGGAAAAGAAGAGGTGCAGTGTAGCGAAGCCTCATTCACTTGCGGTGTCAGCGCCGGAAGCCTTGAGCAATTGATCCGCGCAAGCCTCGATGTCTTCGCGCAGGTATAACTTCGCCAGCCAACGTTCGGGAATGGCCTGGACACCGTAGAAAGCGCCGGCCAACTGACCAACGATGGCGGCGGTGGTATCGGCGTCATCGCCCAGGTTGGCGGCCGTCAGGATGGCGGCTTCGAAGCTGTCGGTGTGATGAAAACACCACAGCGCGGCTTCCAGCGAGGCGACGCAGTAACCGCTGCCACGGATAGCGCTTTCAGGTTTGTCGAAATAATCGCCGCGTGCGATGGCGGCGACTTTTGGCTCCAGGAAGGTCGTGGCCGGCAAGCGGAGTAAATCCGCTTTGGCCGCGCCCTGTAACGCGTGACCTATCAGCTCGGCGAGCAATTGGCAGCACTCAACGGCTTCAGGCGCGGCGTGGGTCGTGCGGGAACTGTTTGCGGAAAACGCCCTGATCCGGTCGCGGTCGGGGAAGTAATTCAGAACCACCGGCACCAGCCGCATCAACGAGCCATTTCCCGCCGTGTAGGGATCGGTTGAACCCGCGAAGGGTTCGCCGGTTTGCTGATACCGGGCCAAAGCCTCGCTCACGGTCATGCCGATGTCGAAGCATTCCCCGGTCGAACTCATGTAACCCCGTTGCCACCAATTGAGGTAGCGGCCCATCTGGTCGGCGGCATCGAAGCCGTTTTTGCTCAGCAGGCTTTCGGCCAGGCACAACGCCATTGAGGTGTCATCGGTCCATTGCCCGGGTTTCAGGTTGAATGGGCCGCCGCCCACCATGTCGGTCAGGGGCCTGAACGAGCCGCGTGGCTGAAACTCGACCGTGGTGCCGACGGCATCACCGCAGGCCAGGCCCAGCAGGGCGCCGCGATAACGTTCCATGAGTGAGGGCTGCATGAATCTTCCTTGTCCGGTCAATGTCGTCCCTGCAAACGGTAGCAGCTCCCGCCTGATGACTCTTGTTCGCAGCGCCGAACTTTGGCCCGGATGTGCGGCCGAATATTTCAGGCAGGTTGATTGAGAGGCCCGATTGGTACAACTTTAGGGTTGGACTTGTGGTCACACAGGCCTACTGTTCAGTACAGGAGGTGACTTATGAACCCAGCATCAGATCGCATCGAAAGGAAGATCCTGCTTAAAGCCCCGCGCTCGCAGGTCTGGCGTGTGCTGGCCCATGCCGAAGCGTTCGGGCAATGGTTTGGCGTGGCATTGGAAGGCAAGCGTTTTGTCGCCGGTGAGTGGACTCAGGGGCAGGTCACGTACCCCGGTTATGAGCACGTTTTGTGGAATGTGCTGGTGGAGCGGGTCGAGCCGGAGCGAGTGTTTTCGTTTCGCTGGCACCCCTACGCGGTGCGCGCGGATGTCGACTATTCCCAGGAACCCACCACGCTGGTGAAGTTCGAGCTGGAGGACCACCCTGAAGGTACGTTGCTCAAGGTGTTCGAGTCCGGTTTCGATCACATCCCCCAGACACGCCGCGAAAAGGCTTTCCGCATGGACAGCCGGGGCTGGGAGGAACAGATGAACAACATTGAACAGTTTTTGGCTGAAACCGCCAAAGCCCGGGTGAGACAGGAAGAATGATCACCATGGCGCAGACCCTACCCGTCGTAGCTCCGCTGCAGGCCGCGAAACTCGCGGCTTGAGCGCTCGATACCTGAGGCGTCTAAGGGTTTTCGGAAGGGCTGGTATAGCGAATGTCTTACACGCGATGGTAGCTATGTCTTCTATTGCACATTGGATCCGATGCGTAATCTAGCCACATCAACTGAAGCACAGGAAGCGCTTCAGGATCACGGATGATCGACCATCAGCAAGGATTCGCTACCGACAGGGAGTCGACAATGGTCTTGGGAAAAACCCGCCTCTGGCGGGTTTTTTTTCGCCCGTAGAAAAGTGATTCAACCATCACACACACATCAACTGTAGGAGCCGGCTTGCTGGCGATGGCGTGTGTTCAGGCGATAAATCTGTTGACTGACCCACCGCCATCGCCAGCAAGCCGGCTCCTACAGTTGATTACCTACAAGCCGAGATTTGCTGCGGCCCGTTCAGTGATCAGCGTCCGCTGCTGCAACGATGGCGCCGTACGCCGATGAGCCTCTGCCAAAACACTCTGAGGCGCTGATTCCGGGCTGCCAGATTCAAACGGTGGCGCCGGCGCGTACTCCAGCTGCAATTGCACCAATTGCGCCGTGTCCTTATCGAACAATTCAGCCGCCAGGGTCAGGGCAAAGTCGATCCCGGCGGTGATCCCGCCACCGGTCAGCAGATTGCCATCGCGCACCACCCGATCCTTCACCGGGATTGCACCCAACGGTCCAAGCAACTCGTGATACGCCCAGTGAGTCGTGGCGCGCTTACCCTTGAGCAAACCTGCCGCGCCGAGTACCAGCGCGCCGGTGCACACCGAAGTGACATACCGCGCATTGGCCGCCTGCGCCTTGATGAACGCCAACGTCTGCTCATCCTCCATCAACGGCCCGACACCGCTGCCGCCGGGAACGCAGATCACATCCAGCGCCGGGCAATCGTCGAAGGTGACAGTGGGCTTCAGCACCAGGCCGGTGCTCGCGGTGACAGGCATCAGGTCTTTCCAGATCAAATGCACCTTCACGTCCGGCAGCGAGGCGAGTACGTCGTAAGGGCCGGTCAGGTCCAGTTGCTGAACCTGCGGGAACAACAGAAAACCGATCTGCAACGTCATGGTGTTTTTCTCGTGAAGTGAGTGGACGGCTTCACTGTAGGCTCGTAGGATTTGGCGTATACGCCAATTACCCCACGAATTACGCCAAGCATGCCCAAGACTATCCATGTGCTCGCCTTCACCAACGTGCAACTGCTCGACGTCACCGGGCCGCTGCAGGTATTCGCCTCGGCCAATGACATTGCCCGCCAGAAAGGCTTGCCGCCGCCTTACGCGCCGACGGTGATTGCCAGCGGCGGCGGGGCGGTGACGTCGTCGGCGGGCTTGGCGCTGGTGACGGAACCGTTGCCCGGGCAGGGCAGCGACACCCTGATCATTGCCGGCGGCTGGGGCGTTTATGCGGCGGCTGAGGATGAGGCGCTGGTGGCTTGGGTGCGTGAGCATGCGGCGGGGTGTCGGCGGGTGTCATCGGTGTGCACCGGGGCATTTTTGCTGGCGGCCAGCGGTTGGCTCGATGGCCGGCGGGTGGTCACTCACTGGACCCGTTGCGAGCAGTTGGCGCAAAAACACCCGCGCTTGCGTGTCGAACCCAATCCGATCTTCATCAATGACGGCCCGGTCTGGACCTCGGCCGGGGTCACTGCCGGTATCGACCTCGCGCTGGCCATGGTCGAAGAGGACCTCGGTCGCACCATGGCGCTGGAAGTGGCGCAGCAGTTGGTGGTGTTTTTGAAGCGTCCGGGCGGTCAATCACAATTCAGCGTGACCCTGTCGTTGCAAAAGGAAGGCAACCGTTTCGACGATCTTCACGCCTGGATCAGCGAAAACCTCACCATGGACCTGGGCGTTCCGACCCTCGCCTTGCAGGCTGGCATGAGCGAACGCAGCTTCGTCCGTCACTACCGCGCCGACACCGGCCAGACGCCCGCGCGGGCCATCGAACTGATTCGGGTCGAAACGGCGCGGCGGTTACTCAGCGATACCGGCGTGCCGATCAAACGGGTCGCGGTGCAGTGCGGGTTTGGCAGCGAAGAGACGTTGCGGCGCAGCTTCCTGCGGGCGATGGGCGTGACGCCGCAAGCCTATCGCGAGCGGTTTTCAGTGAGTTCCGAGGCAGATCAGACCTCCGTTTCCATGACCTGATTGAAGTACTTCGCCCGATCCGGCGTAAACGTCACCACCATCCCGGTTCGCGAGCAGGTCAATGCCCGTTCTTCAGCCAGGTCAACGTCCAGGTCTTCCCCGCGCAAACCTTGCCACTGGGCGAGGTATTTGAGGGATCCGTACTTTTCGAGTTTCTTCAGGCTGCGGCTGACGCCCCCTTTCCAGCCCAGCACCGGCAGTTCACTGGCCAGGCATTGTCGGGCCATTTCGGGAAAGCGGGCGGCGCGTTGGCGGCCGATTTCCCAGCATTTGATCAGGCCTTTGTCGGGGCCTTCCCACAGTTCATCGCGGTTCAGGCCGGATCGGAGTGGGGTGTCGATGCTGCGGTAGATGCGCTGGCTCATTCAGGTTCCTTGAATTCGGGTTTTGTTGGACAGCTCCGCTGTACCCGTTGAGGAGGGATGTTAGGTGGGGATGTAATGATCGGCAACAAACGATTTTTCGGGGGCGGTGCGGTTTTGTTTGGTGCTTGTAGGTGTTTGGCCTACGGGGCCTGGGTGTTTAAGCAGGTGGACCGCGTTAACGTTCGATCGCCGGCAAGCCGGCTCCTACAATTGATCGCGGTCCACTGTAGGAGCCGGCTTGCCGGCGATGGGGCCTTCACATTCAACCAACAATTACCCGCTTTCCCCTCAACCAGCCTTATGGCAACTTGCAGGCCCTTGTCGAGAGCCGAGCCATGGCCAACCCCTACCGCGAACTGTTCAAAGCCCCGGGCAGCCGAGCCTTTGTGCTGGCCGGGATGATCGCGCGCATGCCGATTTCCATGACCGGCATCGGCCTGATCACCATGCTCTCGCAATTGCAGGGCGGCTACGGATTGGCCGGTGCGGTGGCAGCGACGTTTGCCTTGGCCACGGCGTTTTGCGCGCCGCAGGTTTCGCGGCTGGTGGACCGTTTCGGGCAGCGTCGGATTTTGCCGGTGTCGGCACTGATCGGTGGCGGCGCGTTGTTGCTGGTGTTGTTGTGCACGCGTTTGCAGGCGCCGCAATGGACGCTGTTTGTGTTCGCCGCGCTGGCCGGTTGCATGCCGAGCATGTCGGCGATGGTGCGGGCGCGCTGGACCGAGGTCTATCGCGGCCAGCCGCAATTGCAAACCGCGTACGCCCTGGAATCTGTGCTCGACGAAGTCTGTTTTATTGTCGGGCCGCCGCTGTCGGTGGGCTTGTGCGTGGTGGTGTTCCCCGAAGCGGGGCCATTGGCGGCACTGTTGATGCTGGCGATTGGCGTCACGGCGTTCGTTCTGCAACGGGACACCGAACCGGCGATACATCCCCATGAAGAACACCATCAGGGCTCGATCATTCGTTCCAGCGAAATTCAGTTGCTGATGCTGTTGATGGTCGCCATGGGCACCATTGTCGGCGTGGTGGATGTGGTCAGCGTGGCCTTCGCCCAGCATCAAGGGCAACCGGCGGCGGCGAGCATTGTGTTGTCGGTGTATGCCATCGGTTCATGCCTGGCCGGTTTGGCGTTCGGCGCGTTGCGCTCGAAAGTGCCGCTGCCGCGACTGTTTCTGTACGGCGGGGTGGCGACGGCGGTGACCACGTTGCCGTTGCTGCTGGCGACCAATATTGTCGGGTTGGCGCTGGCCGTGTTCGTCGCGGGTCTGTCTTTTGCGCCGACGCTGATTGTCGCCATGGCGTTGGTGGAACGCATCGTGCCGCCGGCCAAACTCACCGAAGGCCTGACCTGGCTGGTGACGGGGATGAGCATCGGCGTGGCGATTGGCGCGGCCAGCTCGGGTTGGCTGGTGGATGCGTTTGGCGCGCGCAGCGGGTTTTGGGTGGCGATTGCGGCGGGGGCGGTGGTGCTTGGTTCCGCGGTCCCAACCTATCGCCATTTGAAATGATGTTTTACCTGTGTAGGAGCCGGCTTGCTGGCGATAGCGGTGTGTCAGTCACATCAATGTCGATTGATACGCCGCCATCGCCAGCAAGCCGGCTCCTACAGGGGGCTCTGTACTAATTCCCGGCGGACCTCATCCGTTCTCTTTACAGACAACTTTTCGAGGTAAGCCCGGTGACCCAGCTGACATTGCTGTGCCTGCCCTATTCAGGCGCGAGCGCCATGGTTTACAGCCGCTGGCGGCGCAAGCTGCCGGAGTGGCTCAAGCTGCAGCCGGTGGAACTGCCGGGCCGTGGCGCGCGGTTCGGCGAACCGTTGCACACCGACATGCGGCGCCTGGCGCTGCAACTCGCCCAGGAACAGAAAGCCACGCTCAAGGCGCCGTACGCGCTGTTCGGCCACAGTCTCGGTGCGTTGCTGGCCTGTGAAATGGCCCATGCCTTGCGCTCGCTGGGTTGCCCGGAACCGGTGGCGCTGTTCGCCTCGGGCACCGCTGCACCGACGATGCGGGCTGATTACGATCAGGGTTTCGCCGATCCGAAAACCGATGCCGAGCTGATCGAGCAACTGCGCACCCTCAATGGCACCAGCGAAGAAGTGCTGGCCAATGAAGAACTGATGAGCCTGACACTGCCGATCCTGCGCGCAGACTTCCTGCTGTGCGGCCGTTTCGAGCCGATCCAGCGTCCGCTGCTGAAATGCCCGGTGCACGTGCTCGGCGGCAAAGAGGATCGCGCAACCACCGAACAGTTGATCGGCTGGAGCAAGGAGACCCACGGCAGTTTTTCCGTGGACATGCTGGCCGGCGGTCACTTCTTCATCCATGAGCACGAAGCCAAGGTGCTGCGCGTGATCAAGGACCAGCTCGACGTCCACCATCGCCGGCACGCCATGGCCGCCACTGCCTAATACAATCTCAAGATCACCTATCCCCCTGTGGGAGCGAGCCTGCTCGCGATTGCGGTGGTTCAGTCAACATCAATGTTGAATGATGGACCGCAATCGCGAGCAGGCTCGCTCCCACAATGATTTTTGGCGGTCCACAGACCTCGATCCATCTCCCCGCTGACACTTATTCTCATTCGCTAATTTTTCCGGTCTGCATTCGTTTTATAGGGACGACGTGCCTTTGTGCTTCCCGCCACTGATCCGGATGCTTAGAAATGAATGCTGATGACTCCTTGAAACTTGCTCGCCGGTTTATCGGGTTGCCCCTGGAAAAGCGCCAGATGTTCCTTGCGGCCTTGCAAAAGGAAGGCATTGATTTCGCCCGGTTCCCCATTCCTGCCGGCGTCGAGGCCGAGGATCGCCAGGCGCTGTCGTATGCCCAGCAACGCATGTGGTTTCTCTGGCAACTGGACGCGCAAAGTGGCGCCTACAACCTGCCGGGCGCGGTGCGTTTGACTGGTGCGTTGAACCTGTCGGCGCTGGAACAAGCCTTCGTCAGCCTCGTGGAGCGTCACGAAACCCTGCGCACGGTGTTCCAGCGCCAGGCCGACGACACCTTGCTGCAAGTGCCGGCCAGCGCGCCGCTGATCATCAAGCACGTGGACTTCAGCGCCTTGCCGGAAACGGAGCGCGAACGTGCCGTCGCCCAAGCGGCCGAACAGCAATCCGTACTGCCTTTCGATCTGTCCATCGGCCCGCTGCTGCGGGTGACCTTGCTCAAACTCGCCGAGCAGGAACACGTCCTGCTGCTGACCCTGCACCACATCGTCTCCGATGGCTGGTCGATGAACGTGCTGATCGACGAGTTCATCCGCTGCTACGACGCCTTCGAGGCCGGTGCACAACCGCAACTCGCGCCGCTGCCGATCCAGTACAGCGACTACGCCTTGTGGCAACGCCGCTGGCTGGAGGCGGGCGAGCAAGCGCGCCAACTCGATTACTGGCAAGTGCAACTCGGCGATGAGCACCCGGTGCTGGAGTTGCCCACCGACCACTCGCGCCCGGCGATGCCGAGCTATCGCGGCACGCGCTACGAATTCGCCGTCGACACGCAACTGGCCGAGCAACTGCGCGCCACCGCGCAGAAACACAACATCACCCTGTTCATGCTGTTGCTCGGGGCGTTCAACGCATTGTTGCATCGCTACACCGGACAGACCGACATCCGTGTCGGGGTGCCGATTGCCAACCGCAACCGAGCGGAAATCGAAGGCCTGATCGGCTTCTTCGTCAACACCCAAGTGCTGCGCACCCGGCTCGATGGCCACACCCGCGTTGACGATCTGCTGCGTGCCATCAAGGAGACTGCGCTCGGTGCCCAGGCCCATCAGGATTTGCCGTTCGAGCGTCTGGTCGAAGCGCTGAAACTGGAGCGCAGCCTCAGCCACACGCCGTTGTTCCAAGTGATGTACAACCACCAGCCGCAGGTTGCGGACATGTCCAGCATCAGTACCGCGTCCGGCCTGGTGCTGGGCGCGATCGAGTGGGAAGGGCGCACCACGCAGTTCGACCTGACCCTCGACACCTATGAAAAGAGCGGCAAGCTGCACGCCGCGCTGACCTACGCCAGCGACCTGTTCGACGCACCGACCATCACGCGCATGGCGCAGCACTGGACGCGGCTGTTGCAGGCGATGGTGATCGACACACATCAGCGGGTCGGCGAGCTGCCGATGCTGGCGGCGGATGAACAACAGGTGCTGGTGCATGACTGGAACCGCACCGCCGAAACCTATCCCGTCGAGCAATGCATTCATGAACTGATCCACGCCCAGGCCCTGCGCACACCCGAGGCGCCGGCGCTGGTGTTTGGCGACCGTCAGCTGACTTATGCACAGCTCGATGCGCGCACCAGTCAATTGGCGCATTACCTGCGCGAGCAGGGTGTCGGTCCCGATGTGCTGGTGGGGATTGCCGTTGAGCGTTCGCTGGAAATGGTCATTGGCCTATTGGCGATTCTCAAGGCCGGCGGTGCTTACGTGCCGCTCGATCCGGAATACCCGGCGGAACGCCTGGCCTACATGATCGAAGACAGTGCAATTGGCGTGTTGCTGACCCAAAGCTCCTTGGTTGACACGCTGCCGACCGAGGGCATCAAGGTCATCGCACTGGATCAGGACGAGGACTGGCTGGCGGGTTACAGCGAAAATTGCCCGCAGGTGTCGGTAAATCCGCTGAACCTGGCCTATGTGATTTACACCTCCGGTTCCACCGGCAAACCCAAGGGCGCCGGCAACAGCCATGCGGCGCTGGTCAACCGTTTGTGCTGGATGCAACAGGCGTACGGGCTGGACGGCAGCGACTCGGTGTTGCAGAAAACCCCGTTCAGTTTTGACGTGTCGGTCTGGGAGTTCTTCTGGCCATTGATGACCGGTGCTCGTCTGGTGGTGGCGCCGCCGGGCGCGCATCGCGAGCCGGCGCGGTTGATCGGCCTCATCGGCGAGTTCGGCATCAGCACCTTGCACTTCGTGCCGTCGATGCTTCAGGCGTTTATCCACGAACCGGGCGTTGAAGCCTGCACCAGCCTCAAACGCATCGCGTGCAGCGGTGAAGCCCTGCCGCTGGATGCCCAGCTTCAAGTGTTCGCCAAGCTGCCGGGCGCCGGATTGTTCAATCTGTACGGACCGACCGAAGCGGCCATCGACGTGACCCACTGGACGTGCGTTGACGAGGGCGCCGACAGCGTGCCCATCGGCCGGCCGATTGCCAACCTGCGCACCCACGTTCTGGACGCGCAGTTGCTGCCGGTGCCGGCAGGCGTGGCGGGGGAGTTGTACCTGGGCGGCGCCGGCCTGGCGCGCAGTTATCACCGGCGTCCGGGGCTGACGGCCGAGCGGTTTGTGCCGTGCCCGTTCCATGACGGCGCACGCTTGTACCGCACCGGCGACCGCGTGCGCCAGCGTGCCGACGGGGTGATCGAGTACCTCGGCCGCCTCGACCATCAAGTGAAACTGCGCGGCCTGCGTATCGAACTGGGGGAAATCGAAACCCGCCTGATGCAGCATCCGCTGGTGCGCGAGGCGGTGGTCCTGGTGCAGGGCGGCAAACATCTGGTGGCGTACCTGGTGCTGGAAAACGCCGAGGCGCAGTGGCCGGAAACCCTCAAGGGCTGGCTGCTCAATAGCCTGCCGGAATACATGGTGCCCACTTACCTGATGCCGCTGGACGCGTTGCCAGTTACCGCCAACGGCAAACTGGACCGCAAGGCCCTGCCGCAACCGGACGCGGCGCCACAACAGGCGTTCGTCGCGCCGCAAGATGCGATGCAGATGGCATTGGCGCAGATCTGGCAGGACGTCCTGGGCCTGGAACGTGTGGGCCTCGAAGACAACTTCTTCGAGCTGGGCGGTGACTCGATCATCTCCATTCAAGTGGTCAGCCGCGCCCGTCAGGCCGGCATCCGTCTCAGCCCGCGCGACCTGTTTCAGTACCAGACCGTGCGCAGCCTGGCGCTGGTAGCGGCATTCGACAACCGCAGTGCCATCGACCAAGGACCGGTCAGCGGTGAGGTCATCCTGACCCCGGCGCAACACTACTTCTTCGAACAGGCCATCGCGCAACCGCAACACTGGAACCAGTCCTTGCTGTTGACGCCGCGCGAGGCGCTGAACCCGCAAGCACTGGAAGCCGCGCTGGTTGCGCTGATTAACCATCACGATGCCTTGCGCCTGCGGTTTGCCGCGAGTGTCGATGGCTGGCAGCAGTCTCATGGACCACAGGTCGAAACGGCCGGGTTGTGGCAGCGGCACGCGGCGTCGACCGAGGCGTTGACGGCCCTGTGCGACGAAGCGCAACGCAGCCTCGATCTGGCCGAAGGGCCGTTGCTGCGCGCGCTGCTGGTCAGCCTCGACGATGGCACGCAACGCCTGCTGCTGGCGGTCCACCATCTGGCGGTGGACGGCGTTTCCTGGCGGGTGCTGCTCGAAGACCTGCAGCAGGCCTACGCGCAATTGGCGGATGGCAGCGCCGCGACGTTGCCGGACAAAACCAGCGCTTATCAACACTGGGCCAAACACCTGCAAGCGCATGCCCGCACGCTGGATCAGCAACTGCCGTACTGGCAGGCACAACACGCCGATGCCCGCGACCTGCCGTGTGAAAATCCGCTGGGCAGCTTGCAGCATCGCCATGGCCAAAAAATCGAATCGAAGCTCGACGCCGGGTTGACGCGGCAATTGTTGCAAACGGCGCCGGCAGCCTATCGCACTCAGGTTAACGACCTCCTGCTGACCGCGCTGGCGCGGGTGATCTGCCGCTGGACCGGGCATAACTCGACGCTGATCCAGCTCGAAGGTCATGGCCGTGAAGACTTGTTCGACGACCTCGACCTGACGCGCACCGTGGGCTGGTTCACCAGCCTGTTCCCGGTGCGCCTGCAACCTAGTGCGCAAACGGCGAACACGATCAAGGCGATCAAGGAACAACTGCGCGCCATCCCCGACAAAGGCCTGGGATATGGCCTGCTGCGTTACCTCGGCGAACCGGCCCAGCGTGACGCGTTGCAAGGGTTGCCGGCGCCCCGCATCACCTTCAACTACCTCGGCCAGTTCGACCGCCAGTTCGATGAAGACGCACTGTTTGTACCCGCAGCGGAAAGCGGCGGCCAGGCCCAGGGTGACGATGCGCCGCTGGCCAACTGGCTGACGCTGGAAAGCCAGGTCTATGGCGGTCAACTCTCCCTGCAATGGGGCTTCAGTCGCGACATGTTCGCCGACAGCACCGTTCAAAAACTGGCCGACGCCTACACCGAAGAACTCACCGCACTGATCGAACACTGCTGCGTAACGCCGGCGGGCCAGGTCACACCGTCGGACTTCCCGCTGGCTCGCATCGACCAGACGCAGCTGGACGCCTTGCCCGTCGCAGCCCCGACCATCGAAGACATTTATCCGTTGACGCCGATGCAGCAGGGCATGCTGTTCCATACCTTGTATGAGCCGCAGGCCGAGGCCTACATCAACCAACTGCGCCTGGAGATTCAGGGGCTGGAACTGGCGGCCTTCGGTCGGGCGTGGCAGGCGGCGATCAACCGTCACGACATTCTGCGCAGCAGCTTCCACTGGTTGGGCCTGGAAGCTGCGCATCAGGTGATTCATCGCCAGATCGACCTGCAATTGCAGGTGATCGAAGCGGCTGATATCGACCTCGATGCACTGGCCGCCGAAGAGCGCAGCCGTGGTTTCGAACTCAGTGCCGCGCCGCTGTTCCGCCTGATGCTGGTGCGCCAGGGCAGCGACGCCTGGCACTTGATCTACACCAGTCATCACATCCTCATGGACGGTTGGAGCAACGCGCAGTTGCTTGGCGAGGTGATTCAGCATTACGCCGGGCAGACACTGGCGAAACCTTTGGGGCAATACCGCGACTACCTCGGCTGGATTCAGCAGCAGCCACCGGCGGCGGGCGAACAGTTCTGGAAACAGGCGCTGGCCGCGCTCGAAACGCCGACTTTATTGGCGCAAGCCTTGCCGGCGCCGATCGAAGGGCGCGGCATGGGCGAGCATCACCTGACGCTCGAAAGCGCCGCGATGCAGCGTCTGACAGAGTTTGCCCGGCAGCAGAAAATCACCCTCAACACCTTTTTGCAGGGCGCGTGGGGCCTGCTGTTGCAGCGCTACACCGGCCAATCGTGCGTGGCGTTCGGCGCGACGATTGCCGGGCGATCCGCACCGTTGCCGGGTATCGAGCAACAGTTGGGGCTGTTCATCAATACCTTGCCGATCATTGCCACGCCTTCGTCCGCGCAACCGGTCAGCCAATGGCTCAATGAACTGCAAGCGCTGAACCTGAGCCTGCGCGAGTTCGAGCATGTGCCGCTCTACGACATTCAGGGCTGGGCCGGGCAGCAGGGCAACGCGCTGTTCGACAGCTTGCTGGTGTTCGAAAACTTCCCGGTGGCCGAAGCGCTGAAGCAAGGGGCGCCAGCGGGACTGACCTTCGGCGCAATGCGCAATCACGAAATCACCAGCTACCCGCTGACCCTCGGCATCGAAGTCGGCGCCAGCCTGCGTCTGGAATTCAGTTTCGACCGGGCCTTGTTCAGCGCTGCGCAGATCGAGCGTTTGAGTGCGAACCTACTGCATGTGTTGGAGCAATTCGTTGCGCAGCCGCAGCAGGTGTTGGGCGCCGTCAGTCTGTTGGATGCGAAGCAAAAAGCCCAGGTGTTGTTGGGCTCACGTCCCGCCGCGCCGTTGCTGGACAGTCCGCTGTTGGCGCATCAGCGTTTCGAGCAGCAAGCGGCCCGCACGCCCGATGCATGGGCCGTGATCGTCGGCGACGAGCGACTGACTTATGCACAGCTCAACGCCCAGGCCAACCAGCTCGCCCATCGCCTGCGCGAACACGGTGTGGCGCCGGGACAACGGGTCGGCCTGTCGGTGCGGCGCAATGCACAGATGATCGTCAGCCTCATGGCCATTATCAAATCCGGTGCCGGTTATGTGCCGCTGGACCCGGACTACCCGGTCGAACGCCTGGCCTACATGATCGAAGACAGCGGCATGGACCTGCTGCTGGCGCAACCGGAGCTGCTGAACGATGTCGCGCTGCCCGAAGGCTTGCCGCGCCTGGCGCTGACGACGGCGTCGCTGGTCGGCTATTCCACGGCCAACCCGGTCAACCTCGCCTGTGCCGAAGACCTCGCGTACCTGATTTACACCTCCGGTTCCACCGGGCGGCCGAAAGGCGTGTGCCTGGCCCACGCCGCACTGCGCGAGTTTTGCGTGATTGCGGCGGACTATTCGCAACTCAGCGCCGACGACCGCGTGCTGCAATTCGCTACGTTCAGCTTCGACGGCTTTGTCGAGCAGTGCTACCCGCCACTGTGCGTAGGCGCGGCGCTGGTGTTGCGCGGCGATGAGCTGTGGGACACCGACACCTTGTACCGGCAGATCATCGAACAGGGCGTGACCCTGGCGGACTTGCCGGCGGCCTACTGGTATTTGCTGGCCCAGGAATGGGCCGCGCAGCCTCAGCGCGACAAAGGTCGGTTGCGGCAGGTTCACGTCGGTGGCGAAGCCATGTCGCTGGAGGGCTTGAAGCTCTGGCATGCCGCCGGTCTCGGCGACGTACGCCTGCTCAACACCTATGGGCCGACCGAAGCCACGGTGGTTTCCAGCACCCACCTGTGCACCCTGGCCGACACGCAAAACCTGATCGGCGTGCCGATTGGCCGCGCCTTGCCCGGCCGGGCGTTGTACGTGCTGGACACCGAGGGCCATCTGTTGCCAACCGGTTGCGTGGGCGAGTTGTGCATCGGCGGTGATGCCGGCATTGCCCAGCACTATCACCAGCGTCCGGGTTTGAGTGCCGAACGCTTTATCGCCGATCCGTTCTCCACCATGCCGGGCGCACGTTTGTACCGCAGCGGCGACCTGGCGCGGTATCGCGAGGACGGCGCGCTGGAGTACCTGGGACGCATCGACCATCAGGTGAAAATTCGCGGTTTCCGCGTTGAACTCGGTGAACTGGAAGCGCACCTGCAAGGCTTGCCGATGATCAGCGAAGCTGCGGTGCTGGTGCACGAAGGTGTCGGTGGCAAGCAATTGATCGGTTATGTGGTGCCGGTGTTGCCGAGCGCCGAGTCCCGGCAACTCACTGAAACCGTGCGCCAGGCGTTGGGCGAGCGTCTGCCGGACTACATGCTCCCGGCGCAACTGGTGGTGATGAGCGCATTGCCGCTCAACCGCAACGGCAAACTTGACCGTGCGGCGCTGCCGGCACCCGAAGTCTGGGAAGCCGTGGCCGGCACCGCACCGCAAGGTGAGCTGGAAATCGAGCTGGCGCAGATCTGGCAGCAGGTGTTGCAGGTGGCCCGCGTCGATCGCGAAAACAGCTTCTTCGAATTGGGCGGTCATTCGTTGCTGGCCACGCAGATCGTTTCGCAGATTCGTCAGCGTCTGGGCCTGTCGGTGAGTTTGCGCAGCCTGTTCGAGCACCCGCGCCTGCAGGATTTCGCGGCGCAGGTGCAAGGCCTGCGGCACGCCGCCAATGTCTGCGAACGCCCGGCGCTGGTGGCGGACCACTCCGGCGAACGCCAGCCGTTGTCCTTTGCCCAGCAGCGGTTGTGGTTCCTGTGGAACCTCGAACCCGACAGCTCGATGTACAACATGCCCGGCGCCTTGCGGTTGCGCGGCGCGTTGAACCTGTCGGCGTTGCAGCAAACCTTCGAAACCCTGGTGCAACGCCACGCCGTGTTGCGCACCACGTTCTATGAGGAAGACGGCCAGGCCTGGCAGCGGGTACACGCCGAACTGCCGCTGGATTTCGCCATCAGCGACCTGCGGCATTTGCCGGCCCCGGACGTCGAAGCCGCGCAGTTGGCCCGTGAAGAAGTCGCCCGGCCGTTCGATCTGCGCAACGGGCCTTTGCTGCGGGTGCGGGTGTTGCAGGTTGCGGATCAGGAGCATGTGCTGCTGCTGACGGTGCACCACATCGCGGCGGATGACTGGTCGTTCCGGATTCTGATCAATGAATTCGTCACGCTGTACCCGACCCTCAACCGGGGTGGTGTCGCGCAGTTGCCGGAGCACAGCGTGCAATACGCAGACTTCGCCAAATGGCAGCGTCAGTGGCTGGAGCAGGGCGGCGAGCTGCAACGTCAGCTCGATTACTGGCAGGCGCGCCTCGGTCAGCCGCAAGCCGTGCTGGAGCTGCCGAGCGACGGCGATCAGCGTCAGGCGCAGGAAGGCGCCAGCCAACATTTCACCTTGAATTCGACCTTGAGTCAGCAGTTGCGCGACTTCGCCCAACAGCGTGGATTGTCGCTGTTCATGGTGCTATTGGCCGGCTTCACCCTGGTGTTGCGCCAGCGCACCGAGGTCAGCCGCGTGCGCATCGGCACCGATATCGCCAACCGAAATCAAGTTGAGCTTGAACAAATGGTCGGCTTCTTCGTTAACCAATTAGTGCTGCAAGTGGAGGTCGATGCCGACCAGGCTGCCGGGCAACTTTTGCAAGCCTGTCGCCGTGCGGTTCTGGAGGCTTCGGACCATCAGGACTTGCCGTTCGAGCGACTGGTGGAAGCGTTGCGCTTGCCGCGTCGGGCCGGGCGTTCGCCGTTGTTCGACATCAAGTTGATCTATCAGGAAGGCGTCGGTCGCTTGCCCTCCATGGACGGCTTGTTGGTCGAGGACTTCCCGTCGGGCCGGCAAGCTGCCGAGATCGGCATGGTCGCTGCGTTCTACAACGAGGCCGAACACATTCACCTGAGTTTCGAAACACCCGCCGGGCAGTACTTGCCGAGCACGCTGCAAAGCCTGTTCGAACAAATCGAGGCGGTACTGCAAGCGTTGTTGCGCGCCGACGAGCTGACGGTCAGCGATCTGCTGGAACTGGCCACCGAGGTGCAGCGCCGTGCCGATGCGCGATTGAACGAGCAGCGCAAGGCGTTGCTGGGCGGGCCCATGGCGATCAAGCGTCGTCGCGGCACGCCGGCAACGCAAGGCGCGGCGGACTGATTCATTGCGGCGGTGCCAACCGGGCGCCGCCGTCATCATTTTCTGGAGGGGTTTATGACTGTTTCAACCACCAAGTCCATTCCCAAAATCGGCCGCGGTGCGCGCAAGAGCCTGTCCACCGACCCGACCCGGCTGGTGAGTTTTGCGCCGATGTTCGACGGCGCCAGCATGCCGCTGGTGTGCCGCCCGGCAGTGCCTGGTGTGAGCCTGGTGGAATGGGCGACGGAGAATCGCGCCCTGATCGAAAGCAAGCTGCTTGATCACGCGGTGATTCTGTTCCGTGGCTTCCAGGTGGCCGACATCGCCGAATTCAATCGCTGTGTGGCGGCGATTTCCGACGGCGCCCTGGAGTACCTGTTCCGCGCCTCGCCACGGACCCAGATCACCGGTCAGTTCAAGATCTACAGCTCCACCGATTACCCGGCGGCGGAGAAAATCTTCCCGCACAACGAGCATTCCTATTCGCCGGTGTTCCCGCGTCACCTGTACTTCTACTGCGACACGCCCTCGACCACCGGCGGCGAAACACCGTTCGGCGACACCCGCGAAATCCTCGCGCGAATCGACCCGGCCGTGCGCGAGGAGTTTCAGCGTAAACGCATCATGTACGTGCGCAACTACGGCGACGGCATGGGGCTGCCATGGCAGACCGTGTTCCAGAGCGAAGATCGCGGCGAAGTCGAAGCCTACTGCGCCAAGATCGGCATTCAGGCCGAGTGGAAGTCCGGCAATCGCCTGCGCACCCGGCAAAACGGCCCGGCCATCGTGCGCCATCCGCTGACGGGCGAGCGCATCTGGTTCAACCACGGCACCTTCTTCAACGCGCTGACCCTGCCGGACAGCATCCGCGACAACCTGCTGCGTGAATTCGGCCCGCTGGACCTGCCGCAAAACACCTTCTTCGGCGACGGCTCGGCCATCCCCGACGACGTCATCCGCCACCTGCAAGGCATCTATCGCGACGTGATGGTCGAGTTCGCCTGGGAGAAGGGCGACGTGGTCCTGCTGGACAACATCCTCAGCGTGCATGCGCGCAACGAATTCACTGGCTACAGAAAAATCCTCACGGCCATGGCCATCGCGCAGAAAAGCGCCGACCTGGATCAGGAATAAGGACCCTCGACATGAACACCACCGCCCTCGAACCTTCGGTAGACGTTTTCCAGACTTCGGCTCAGCAGGCCTTTTATTTGCGCGCTCAGGAGCTGGGCGGACAGCCGCTGTTCGCCGCCCTGACCGTGCCGGTCGCCCAGGCTGTGGAGGCGCCGGCATTGCGTGCGGCACTGGATGAACTGGGCCTGCGCCATGAAACCCTGCGCACGGTCTATCGCCGTTTGCCGGGGATGAAATGGCCGGTACAGAGCTTGTGCGATGAGTTGCCGGTCGCGTTGTTGGGGCGCGTGTCTTCCCTGGATGAAGCGCTGAGTCGCAGCCGCGAAACCCTGGCTAAGGCGTCGGATCGGGTGCTGGTGGTGGCGTCAGTGGAAACCACGGACGGTCAGCGTTTCGTCACCTTGCTGGCGCTGGCCAGCAGCCTCGATGCAGCGTCGCTGCGGGTGCTGTCGGCGGAGCTGGCGAGCCTGTTGCGCGGCGAAACACTGGCCGACAATCAGGAAGACTTGCAGTACCTGGATTACACCGCATGGCAGGAAGAACTGCGCGAAGAAGACATCGGCCATCAAGGCGCTGCGTTCTGGCGCAACCTGCAACAGCAGTTCGCGCAGGCCCATCATCTGCCTTTCGAAAAGGCCGTTGGAGTGACGCTGGCTCGCCATCAGGCGACGCTCGACGACGGGGCATGGCTGGCTGATGTGCAACGGCTGGCCGCCGCTCAGGGCGTCGAAGCGCAGCGCGTGGCGTTGCTGTTGTGGAGCGCGTTTGTGGCACGCATCGGCAATCAGGAAAAGTTGCTGATGGGCTGGGAAGTGGCCGGGCGCAACGAGCAGACCGAAGCGACCCTTGGGCGTTTCGCCCGCCGTTTGCCAGTAGCGTTTGATCACCGCAGCCACGAAACCCTGGCGCAAGCGCTGGCCTCGTTTGCTGGCAACGTCGAGCAATCGCTGTCCTGGCTCGACTGCCTCAACGAGTTCGAACTGAGCGCTGAAGTCGCAACGCCGCTGCGTTATGGCCTGGTGTATCAGGCCGATGCCGACGTGAACATCGAAGTGGACGATGCCAATCCAGAAGTCCTGCGCCTGCGGGTTCAAGGCGAACAGTTGCAGTTGTCGTGCCTGGCCGGCGCGGTGCCCGAGTCGATGCTGGCGGCGTGGCTGGAACAGTTTGTCGAATTCAGCCGCCAGTTGCTGACCTCGCCCGAGCTGACCCTGGGCCAGGCCACTCAGGTCAACGCGGTGCAACTGACCCGCTTGATCGAAGACTTCAACCCGCTGGCCGCCGAGCAGGCACTGCCGCATCGCTACCTGCAAGACCTGTTCACCGAACAGGCACGCCTGCATCCGCAGCGCATCGCCGTCAGCGTCAATGGTCAACGCCTGAGCTACGCCGAACTGGATGCACGCTCCAACCAAGTCGCCAATACCCTGCGCGCCCAAGGCGTGGCGCCGGATGAAATCGTTGCGGTCTACGGTCAGCGTTCGCTGGAAATCGTCATCGCACTGCTCGGCACACTCAAGGCCGGCGCCGCTTACCTGCCGCTCGATCCGAACTACCCGATCGAGCGTCTGGCGTTCATGTTGCAGGACGCCGCTGCGCGTCAGGTGCTGGCCTGTCAGCCGCTGCCGGAAGCGTTGCACGGCGAGCGGGTGATTTCGCTGATGCCGCAGGCCGAAGTCTGGTCCGCATCGCAGGAACAGCCAGCCCCGCTGGGCGACAGCGCCAATCTCGCGTACGTGATTTACACCTCCGGCTCCACGGGCAAGCCCAAGGGCGTGATGATCAGTCATGCCAACGCGGTGGCCTCGACCCTTGCACGCAGCGCGTTCTATCGTCAGCCGTTGCGCGCGTTCCTGATGCTCTCGTCGTTCTCCTTCGACAGCTCGGTGGCCGGGGTTTTCTGGGCGTTGGGGCAGGGCGCGACCCTGTGCCTGCCGGACGAAGGCAGCTACAAGGACCCGGCGCTGCTGGCGGCGCTGATCCAGCGTGAGGAGGTTTCCCACTACCTGACCTTGCCGTCTTACCACGCACAGATTCTGGAGCACCTCGACAGCCATGCCCTGGCGTGCGTGATCGTGGCCGGCGAAGCGTGCAGCAACGCCCTGGTCGCACGCCATCGCGAGGCCTTGCCGCAAGTGGCACTGGTCAACGAATACGGCCCGACCGAAGGCACGGTCTGGTGCTCGGCGTGGGAACTGCCGCTCGGTCAGGATGACGACACCATCCCGATTGGCCAGCCGATTCCGGGGATGCGCATTCATGTGCTGGGCCCGGACTTGATGCCGGTGGCCGTGGGTGTCGAAGGTGAGCTGTATGTCGGCGGCGCGGGCATTGCCCGAGGCTATCTCAAGCGTGCCACGCTCACCGCCGAACGTTTTGTTCCCGATCTGTTTGCGAAGCAGGCCGGTCAACGCCTGTACCGCACCGGCGACCTCGCACGCTACCGCGCCGATGGTGTGCTGGAGTACCTCGGTCGGGTCGATCATCAAGTGAAAATCCGTGGTTTCCGCATCGAACTGGGCGAGATCGAATCCGCCATGCGCAGCGCCCCCGGTATCGAAGACGCCGCCGTCATCGCCCGTGAAACGCCGACCGGTCCGCAACTGCTGGGCTTCGTGATTTCCCCGGCCGACACCGCCGACATCCGCCTCAACGAATTACGCAGCCACCTCAGCGAAGCGCTGCCGGAACACATGCAGCCGGCACGCTTGCAGGTGCTGGAACGTTTCCCGCTGATGCCCAACGGCAAACTCAACCGCCAGGCCTTGCTCGACCTCGACGTGCGCCGCAGTGCCTTCGTCGCCCCGCGCACCGACCTGGAAAAAGTCCTGGCGGCGATCTGGGCCGAAGCGCTGCACGTGGAGCGGGTCGGCGTGCACGACAGTTTCTTCGAACTCGGCGGCCACTCGCTGTTGGCAACGCGGATTCGTGCGCGGATTCAGGAGGAACTGAACCTGGCGATCCCGCTGAAGCTGTTCTTTGAAGGCGACACCCTGGAGCGCCTGGCGGCGGAAATCGAGCAGTTCCGTCAGCACAGTGAACACAAAGAAAACGATGTAGACGCGCTGGAAGCGTTGTTCGACGAAGTGGATGAGGAACACACGCGATGAGTGCTGCACCGGACAGAATGATGACCCTGGCCCAGCGTTTCTGCGGCTTGAGCCTGGATGCGCGGCGTGCCTTGCAAGAAAAGATGCACGCGCAAGGCCTGACCCTTGAGCTGCTGCCGATCCCGCCAAGGGACCCGGCGGTCGACACGCTGCCGGCGTCGTACGCGCAGCAGCGCTTGTGGTTTTTGTGGCAGATGCAGCCACAGGCGACCGCGTACAACCTGACCGGTGCCTTTCGCCTGAGCGGTGAACTCAACCGCGCCGCGCTGGCGCAAACCCTCGCTGCGCTGGTGCAGCGTCATGAAGTGCTGCGCACCACTTTCGTGTTCGATGAGCAGCAAGTGCTGCAAAAAATTCACCCGCAGATGGACGCGCCGCTGGTCGAGGCAAACGCCGCCGACGAGGCCGAACTGCATCGCCAGGTAGGCCTCAACGCCGAGCAGCCATTCGACTTGCAGCACGGCCCGCTCATGCGCTGCCGGTTGATCCGCCTCGACGCGCAGCAGCATGTGCTGGTGCTGACGTTCCACCACATCGTCACCGACGGCGGTTCGCTGCCGATTCTGTTGCAGGAATTCACCCAGCTCTACGCGCAACTCAGTGCCGGGCAAGCGCCGCAGCTACCGGAGCTGGGCATTCAGTACGCCGATTTCGCCCGTTGGCAGCGCCTGTGGCTTGAGGCCGGCGAGGCCGAGCGTCAGCTTGCTTACTGGCGTGAACAATTGGGTCGCGAGCACCCGCCACTGAACCTGCCGGCCGACCGTCGTCGCCCGGCGATCCCGAGCCAGCAGGGCGCCAGCGTCGAGCTGAACGTGCCGGCGGCCCTGGCGTCGGCTCTGAAAGATCTCGCCCGTCGCGAAGGCTGCACGCTGTTCATGGTGTTGATGGCGTCGTTGCAAACCCTGTTGCATCGCTACAGCGGCGAACGGGACATTCGCGTCGGCGTGCCGATTGCCAACCGTACCCGTCAGGACGTGGAAAACCTGCTGGGCTTTTTCGTCAACACCCAGGTGCTGCGTACCCAACCCCATGCCGACCAGCCATTTTTGCAGTTGCTGGCCGAGGTCAAGGTGGCGGCACTGGGCGCGCAGGCGCATCAGGATTTGCCTTTTGAACAGTTGGTCGATGGCCTGGATGTTGAGCGCAGCCTGAGCCACACGCCGTTGTTCCAGGTGATGTTCAACCACCAGCGCGAAGCCGGCGGCGAACAGCGCTGGGACTTGCCGGGCCTGAGCGTCGAGCCGTTGATCTGGGATGAAAAGACCACCAAGTTCGAGCTGATGCTCGACACCGTGGAGAGCGACGACGGCATCCACGCCTCGTTCGTGTACGCCACCGAATTGTTCGACGCTTCGACCATCGAGCGTCTCGGCCAGCATTGGCTGAACTTGTTGCAGGCGATCTGTGCCGACGGCTCGGTCGCCTTGGCCGACCTGAACATGCTCGCCGCAACCGAGCAGCACGCCACGTTGCTGGACTGGAACCGCAGCGCCGCTTCGCAAGCCACGAACACGCTGTGCGCGCATCAACTGATCGAAGCCCAGGCCGCCGCGCACCCGCACAACATCGCGGTGACCTGCGACGGCGCGACCCTCAGCTACGCGCAACTGAACCAACAGGCCAACCGCATCGCCCAGCGTCTGCGCGAGCGCGGTGTCGGGCCGGACGTGTTGGTGGGGATCGCGCTGGAGCGGTCGCTGGAAATGATCGTCAGCGTGCTGGCGATCCTCAAGGCCGGCGGCGCGTACGTGCCGCTGGACCCGGAATACCCGCAGGATCGTCTGGCCTACATGCTGGCCGACAGCCGCACGCGATTGCTGCTGACCGACTCCGCGCTGCTGCCGCGCCTGCCGTTGTCCGAAGGCATCGAAGTGATTTGCCTCGACCACGCCAGCGACTGGCTGAATGAGGCGTCCGTCGAGAATCTGCCGAACCTGACCTGCCCGGAAAACCTCGCGTACGTCATCTACACCTCCGGTTCCACCGGTAAACCCAAAGGCACCTTGTTGCCGCACAGCAACCTGACCCGCCTGTTCAGCGCCACCGAACACTGGTTCGGTTTCAACGCGGACGATGTCTGGAGCCTGTTCCATTCCTACGCCTTCGACTTCTCGGTGTGGGAAATCTTTGGCGCGTTGTTCTACGGCGGCAAGTTGGTGGTGGTGCCGCACGCCATCAGCCGTTCCCCGGAAGAGTTCGCCCGCCTGCTGTGTGATGAGCAGGTCACGGTGCTCAACCAGACCCCGTCTGCGTTCCGTCAGCTGATGCCGTTTGCCTGCGCCAATGCCCAGGGCATGGCCCTGCGTTATGTGGTGTTCGGCGGCGAGGCACTGGACGTCGCGAGCCTGCGTCCGTGGTACGACGCGTTCGATGAGCAACAGCCGTTGCTGATCAACATGTACGGCATTACCGAAACCACGGTGCACGTGACGTACCGGCCGTTGTCCCGCGCCGACCTCGACGGCGCCAACAGCTCGCCACTGGGCGAGCCGATTGCCGACCTGCGCTGGTACGTGCTCGACCCACGCCTGAACCCGGTGGCCAAGGGCTGCGTCGGCGAGCTGTACGTCGGCGGTGCCGGTCTGGCGCGGGGTTATCACCAGCGCGCCGATCTGACCGCCACGCGGTTTGTCCCGGACCTGTTCGCCGCCGAGGCGGGTGCACGCCTGTATCGCACCGGCGATCTGGCGCGCTATTGCGCCGATGGCAGCATCGAGTACGCCGGACGCATCGACCATCAAGTGAAGATTCGTGGCTTCCGCATTGAACTGGGGGAAATCCAGGACCGTCTGCAAAGTCACCCGGCCATTGAACAAGCGCTGGTGCTGGCGCCCGAGATCAATGGCAGCCAGCAACTGGTCGCCTGGTTCACCGTCACCCAGGACGTCGCCGATTTGCGTCAGTCGCTGCGTGAACATTTGCAGGCCGGTCTGCCGGATTACATGGTGCCGGCGCATTTGCTCAAGCTTGATCAGTGGCCGCTGACCAGCAACGGCAAGCTCGACCGCAACGCGTTGCCCAAGCCAGATGCTGCCCTGGCGCAGCAGGTTTACACGGCGCCGGTGGACGATCTGCAAGCCGAGTTGGCGGTGATCTGGCAAGACGTGCTCAAGCTTGAGCGCGTGGGGATCGACGACAACTTCTTCGAGCTGGGCGGCGATTCGATCATCTCGATTCAGGTGGTCAGCCGTGCGCGTCAGGCCGGGATTCGCATCACCCCGCGTGACCTGTTTCAACACCAGACCGTGCAGAGTCTGGCGAAGGTCGCGCAGCGCAGCGCCGGTCTGGTCATCGATCAGGGCCCGGTGCGCGGTGATGTGCTGCTGACACCGATCCAGCATTGGTTTTTCGAGCAGTCCATCGAGGCCCGGGACCACTGGAACCAATCGGTGCTGCTGGAACTTCGCGAGCCGCTCGACAGCGCGTGCCTGCAACAGGCATTGGCCGCGTTGCTGGAACATCACGACGCGTTGCGCCTGCGTTTGCATCAGGTGAATGGCGTGTGGCAACAGGCTCAGGCCGAGCACTGGAGCAACGCCGAACTGCTGTGGCAGCGTCAGGCTGCGAATGCCGACGAGCTGCTTGAGCACTGCAACGCCGCACAGGCCAGCCTGAACTTGCACGATGGCCCATTGTTGCGCACCTTGCTGGTGGACATGGGCGCGGGCGGTCAGCGCTTGCTGCTGGTGGTGCATCATTTGGCGGTGGACGGCGTGTCCTGGCGTCTGTTGCTCGAAGATTTGCAAACGGCCTACGACCAGGCGCGTCAGGCTCAACCTGTGCGCCTGCCGGCCAAATCCAGCGCCTATCAAGCGTGGGCGGCGCGTTTGCAAACCCATGCGCAAAGTCCCGAACTGGCGAGTCAGGCCGCTTACTGGCAGCGCCAATACCACGACGTGGTAGTGGACCTGCCCGCCGATAACCCCCAAGGCAGCCTCGCCAGCCAACACGCCGTGAGCGTGGAAACCGTGCTCGACAGCACATTCACCCGCCAACTGCTGCAAGACGCCCCAGCGGCGTACCGCACGCAGGTCAACGACCTGTTGCTGACGGCGTTGGCGCGGGTGCTGGGGGACTGGACCGGCCAGCCTTCGACCCTGGTCAAACTGGAGGGGCATGGTCGTGAAGACCTGTTCGACGACATCGACCTGACCCGCACCGTGGGCTGGTTCACCTCGATTTTCCCGGTCAAGTTGACCCCGGCCAGCGATCTGGCCGGGAGTATCAAGGCGGTCAAGGAACAGCTGCGCGCCGTGCCGGATAAAGGCATCGGTTTCGGCATCCTGCGGTATCTGGCGCAGGCCGGTCTTGAGGATTTGCCGCAACCGCAAGTCACCTTCAACTACATGGGTCAGTTCGATGCCAGCTTCGATGAACAGGCACCGTGGCGCCCGGCCCGTGAAAGCGGGGGCGCCGAGCAGGGCGCTTCGGCCACGCTGGACCGTGGCCTGAGCATTAACGGTCAGGTTTACGCCGGGCAATTGCGCCTGAGCTGGACCTTCAGCCGCGACGTGTTTGCCGAGGATACCGTGCTGCGTCTGGCCGAGGCCTACGCTGGCGAACTGCAACAGCTGATCGAACACTGCCTGAGCGGTGCCGGTGGCTTGACGCCGAGTGATGTGCCGCTGGTCAGCGTCGATCAGGCGCAGCTCGATGCACTGCCGCTGGCGGCGCGTGAGATCGAAAACATCTTCCCGCTGTCACCGATGCAGGAAGGCATGTTGTTCCACAGCCTGTTTGCCCCGGATGCCGGCGCCTACATCCCGCAAATGCGCGTGGACGTGCAGGGCATTGACGTCGAAGCGTTCCGCGGCGCCTGGCAGCAGACGCTGGAAAACCATGAAGTGCTGCGCGCCGCGTTCTTCAGCGAGAGCCTTGGCTCGCAGCCGCTGCAAGTGATTCTGGCCAACGCCACGTTGCCGGTGACCGTGCTTGATTGGCGCAATGAAGCGGATCAGGCACGCGCCCTGGAACGTCTGGCCGAAGACGATCGCCTGCGCGGTTTCGACCTGACAGCCGCGCCGTTGCTGCGCCTGACCCTGGTACAGACCGCAAACGACACCCATCACCTGATCTTCACCAACCACCACATTCTGCTGGACGGCTGGAGCACCTCGCAGCTGTTCGGCGAAGTGTTGCAGCGTTACTCCGGCGTGATGCCGGTGGCGAGCGGCGGTCGTTATCGTGATTACATGACGTGGCTGGGCGGGCGTGATCGCGCTGCGTGCGAAGCGTTCTGGCTGGAGCAATTGCAGGCGTTCAACGAGCCGACACGTTTGGCCGGCGCGATGCCGGGACCGGTCGCAGGGCAGGGCGACGGTCATCGCACCGTTCACCTGAGCCTGGACCGGGCGGCCAGCGAACGCCTGAGCGGGTTTGCCCGGCAGGCCCGCGTGACGCCGAACACCTTGCTGCAAGCGGCGTGGCTGTTGCTGTTGCAGCGCTACACCGGCCAGCGCACCGTCGCGTTCGGCGCCACGGTGTCGGGGCGTCCGAGCGAGTTGCAGGGGATCGAGCAGCAAGTCGGCCTGTTCATCAACACCTTGCCGGTGATCGCCACGCCGCATCCTGAGCGCACGGTCAGCCAATGGGTGGCCGAGGTGCAGGCGCTCAATCTCAAACTGCGCGATGTCGAATACACGCCGCTGGCGGATGTGCAGCGTTGGGCCGGGCATTCCGGCGAGGCATTGTTCGACACGCTGCTGGTGTTCGAAAACTACCCGGTCACCGAGGCGCTGGAGGGCGGTAATCCGAGTGCGCTGAAGTTCTCCGGCATCAGCAATCACGATCAGACCAGTTTCCCGCTGGCCATCGCCGCCGAGCTGGGCGAGTGCCTGGACCTGCGTTTCAATTACGACACCGCGCTGTTTACCGCCGAGGCCATCGACGGCCTGAGCAATCGTCTGGTGGCGTTGCTCGATGCCATGGTGCGCGAACCGCAGCAAGCCTTGGGCCGCCTGAGCCTGCTCGACGCCGCGCAGACCGCACAGCAAGTGCAAGTCTTCAACGACACCGCCGTGACCTGGCCCGACGTGCGCCCGGTCCACCTGTGCTTCGAAGCCCAGGTGCTGAAAACCCCGGACGCCCAGGCTTTGGTGTTTGCCGGTCAGAGCCTGACGTATCGTCAACTCAACCAGCAGGCCAATCGACTGGCGCACTACCTGCGCGCCCAAGGTGTCGGCGCCGAAGTGCTGGTGGGGATTGCCGCCGAGCGTTCGCTGGAACTGGTGATCGGTCTGCTCGCGATCATGAAGGCCGGTGGCGCCTATGTGCCGCTGGACCCGGATTACCCGCGCGAGCGCCTGGAGCACATGTTCGAGGACAGCGGCGTGCACGTGCTGTTGACCCAGCGTCATCTGCTGGCGCAATTGCCGATTCCCGCCGGGACCACGGCGATCTGCCTGGACGACAGCGCTCAGTTAGTCGAAGGCTTGAGTGACGAAAACCTGCCGTGCGTGGTTGAGCTGCAATCGCTGGCCTACATGATTTACACCTCCGGCTCCACCGGTAAACCGAAGGGTGCGGCCAACCGTCACGATGCGTTGTTCAACCGCATCGAGTGGATGCAGGGCGCGTACCCGCTGGACCGTCGCGACACCGTACTGCAAAAGACACCGTTCAGTTTTGACGTGTCGGTGTGGGAGTTCTTCTGGCCGCTGATGGTCGGTGCGCGCCTTGCGGTGGCCGAACCGGGCGCCCATCGCGACCCGGCGCAGCTGGTGCGTTTGATCGAGCAGTATCAGGTCAGCACCCTGCATTTCGTGCCGTCGATGTTGCAGGCATTTGTTCAGGGCGAGGGCTTTGAACGCTGCGCCAGCCTGCGGCAGATCATGTGCAGCGGCGAAGCGTTGTCGGCGGATTTGCAGAACAGCCTGTTCCGCGTGCTGCCCGGCGTTGGGTTGTACAACCTGTACGGGCCGACCGAAGCCGCCATCGACGTGACCCACTGGACGTGCGTCGATGACGGCTCGATCAGCGTGCCGATCGGCTACCCGATTGCCAACCTGGTGACCTACATCCTCGACGACAGCCTGCAACCGCAAGTGGCGGGCTGCGTCGGTGAGCTGTACTTGGGCGGCATCGGTCTGGCGCGGGGTTACCATCGCCGTCCGGACCTGACGGCCGAGCGTTTCGTCGCCAGCCCGTTCAGTACACGGGGCGAGCGTCTGTATCGCACCGGCGACCTGGCGCGTTATCGCGATGACGGCGTGATCGAATACGTCGGCCGCATCGACCATCAAGTGAAGATCCGTGGCTTGCGTATCGAACTGGGTGAAATCGAAGCCTGCCTGCTGGAATATCCACAGGTGCGCGAGGCGGTGGTGATCGCGCTGGATGTCGGCAAGTCCAAGCAACTGGTGGCTTACGTGGTCGGCCAGTCGTTGGTGCTCGACGGGATCAAACAGCACCTGCGCAACGCGTTGCCCGAGCACATGCAACCGAGTCATGTGATGTTGCTGGAGCAACTGCCGGTGACGCCGAACGGCAAACTGGATCGCCGCGCGTTGCCGCAACCCGATCAGCAGGTTCGTGAATACATCGCGCCGCGCAATGCCGTGGAGGCGACGTTGCAAGAGGTCTGGCAGGCGCTGTTCGAAGTGCCGGTCGGGATTCAGGACAACTTCTTCGAGCTGGGCGGTGACTCCATCGTGTCGATCCAGGCGGTCAGCCGTGCGCGCAAGGCCGGCCTGAGCATTTCGCCGAAGCACGTGTTCAGTCACCCGACCATCGCCGAACTGGCGACCGTCGCCCAGGCTGTGGAAGCCGAGGAAGCCGCGCCGGTAGTTGCTGCGCCGGCGCTGAAAATCGAGCTGAGCGCAGCGCAATATCAGGCGCTGGCATTGACGGCAGACGAGGTGGACGACGTTTATCCACTGTCGCCGATGCAGCAGGGCATGCTGTTCCACTCGGTGCAGGACGGCGACTCGGGGCTGTACGTCAACCAGATCGAAGTGGGCGTGCGTGGCGTTGACGGTCCGCGTTTCCGCGAGGCCTGGGCCGACGCCGCGCAGCGTCACGCGATCCTGCGCACCGCGTTCCTGTGGGAGGGCGACAAGGAGCCGCTGCAAGTGGTGCTGCGCAACGCACCGGCGCTGCTGACCGAACTCGACTGGCGCGGTCTGGATAACCAGCCCGAGCGTGTGCGCCAATTGGCCAGCGATGAACGTGAACGTGGCTTCTCGCTGAACCGTGCGCCGTTGCTGCGCCTGCTGCTGGTGCGTCTGGAAGACGACCGTTATCGCCTGATCTGGACCTATCACCACATCCTCATGGACGGCTGGAGTGTGTCGCGCCTGATCGGTGAAGTGCTGCGTCATTACAGTGGCGACGCGCAGGAACCGGTGGCCGCGTATCGCGACTACATCGACTACATCGACTGGCTCGGCCAGCAAGTCGCCGAGGCCAGCGAAGCGTTCTGGAAAGACAAACTCAACGCCCTTGAAGGCGCCACGCACCTGGCCCGCGCCTTGCCGGTGAAGGCGCCGCAAGCGGGTTATCACGCGATCTATACGCACCTGAGTGCCGAGCAAACCGCGCGTTTGCAGGCGTTTGCCCAGCAACAGCAAGTCACGCTCAACACTCTGGTGCAAGCCGCGTGGCTGCTGCTGTTGCAGCGTTATACCGGCCAGCGCACGGTGACGTTCGGCGCCACGGTGTCGGGCCGACCGGAAACCCTCAACGGTTCGGAGAACATGCTCGGGCTGTTCATCAACACCTTGCCGGTGGTCAACAGCGTGCCGACCGAAGCGAGTGTCGGTGACTGGCTACGCGAGATCCAGGCCTACAACCTCGACATCCGCGACTTCCAGCAAACCCCGCTCAGCGACATTCAACGCTGGGCCGGGCAGGGCGGGCAGTCGCTGTTCGACAGCATCATCGTTTTCGAAAACCAGCCGGTGGACCGCACGTTGCGCGAGTGGAACGGCGATTCCCTGCGCTTCGAAGACGTCTCCGATTTCGGCCTGACCAGCTTTGCGATGGACTTGATGGTCAGCCTCGATGAAGGGTTGCGCATCGAGTACATGCACCAGCGCGATCAGTTCGACCTCGCCACCGTCGAAGTGCTGCGCAGCCACATGGAAAGCCTGATGCAGCGTCTGTGCGACAACGCCGGGCGCGCCGTGGGCGAGATCGGTTTGCTGACGCTGGACCAAGGCCGGCAACTGGACGGCGAGCTGTCGACGCTGGCCGAAGACCACGAGCGGCCGGTGCACGAGCTGATCCGTGAGCGAGCGCGGCTGCAACCGGAGCACACAGCGCTGGTGCTGAGCTACGCCGACCGCGACGGTGAACAGTTGAGCTATGCCGAACTGGACCGTCGTTCCGACGCACTTGCGGTGCATCTGCTGGAGCAGGGCGTGCAGGCCGAAGACGTGATCGGCGTGTTCATGGAGCGCTCGCTGGAACTGGTGGTTTCGCTGCTGGCGGTGATGAAGTGCGGCGCCGCGTACGTGCCGCTGGACCCGCAATACCCGCAGGAACGCCTGCGCTACATGATGGCCGACAGCGACATGCGTTTGCTGCTGACCCAGGAGCGTTTGCGTGACACGGCGCAACTCAATCCAGGCACGCCGATGGTCGCCGTGGATCGCTTGAACCTCGACGTCGAGGTGTCGGCGCCACTGCTAAATGTGCACGCGGAGCAACTGGCGTACCTGATTTACACCTCGGGCTCGACCGGCAAACCGAAAAGCGTCGCCGTGGCCCATGGGCCGTTGAGCATGCACGTGCAGGCGATTGCCGAGCTGTACGAAATGGACCCGACAAACCGTGAACTGCATTTCATGTCGTTCGCCTTCGACGGTGCCCATGAACGCTGGATCACCGCGCTGATCAGCGGCTCGACCCTGGTGGTGCGTGACAACACCTTGTGGACCGCCGAACAGACCCTGGCGGTGTTGCATCGTCAGCGCATCACCGTCGCCTGCTTCCCGCCGGCGTACTTGCTGCAACTGGCCGAACACGCCGAGTTGCAGGGCGGCAATCCACCGCCGGTGCGCATCTATTGCTTCGGTGGCGATGCGGTGCCGGACGCCACGTTCGAACGAGTCAAGCACACGCTCAAACCGCAATACCTGGTGAATGGTTACGGCCCGACGGAAACCGTGGTCACGCCGCTGCTGTGGAAAATCGCTGCCGATGGCCACTGCGAGGCGATGTATGCGCCGATTGGCCGCCGCGTCGGCACCCGCAGCCTGCATGTGCTGGACATGGACCTCAATCCGTTGCCGGTGGGCATGGTCGGCGAACTGTACATCGGCGGTCGTGGCGTTGCGCGTGGCTACCACCGTCACCCGTGGCAAACCGCCGAGCGTTTTGTCGCCGACCCGTTCAGCCGCGACGGCGGCCGTTTGTACCGCACCGGTGACCTGGTGCGCCGCCGCGAGGATGGCGTGTTCGATTACGTGGGGCGCATCGACCATCAGGTCAAAGTGCGCGGCTTCCGCATCGAACTGGGCGAAATCGAAGCTCGTCTGCGCGAGCAAGTCGGGGTCAATGACGCGCTGGTGGTAGTGCGTGACGGCGGGCAGGGGCCGCAATTGATCGGCTATGTGGTCGCGGCTGAAGACGACGGCCTGGGCCTGCGCTGCCAGGCGGCCCTGCGTGAAAGCCTGCCGGATTACATGGTGCCGACGCAGGTCGTGGTGTTGCCGCGTTTCCCGCTGACACCGAACGGCAAGCTCGACCGCAAGGCCTTGCCCGACCCGACCTTCGAAGGCCGCGACTACGTGGCCCCGCGTACGCCGCTGGAATGGGCGCTGGCCGAGATCTGGCAGCAAGTGCTGGGCGTCGACAAAGTCGGCATCACCGACAACTTCTTCGAGTTGGGCGGCGACTCGCTGCGCACCCTCAAAGTGATCTCGAAGGTGCGGGCGCTGAATGAGCCGGGATTCCAGTTGAAACTGCGCGACATGATGGCCAAACCGACCATCGCCGGGTTGTCCGGTGTCGATGAGCAACCGCTCAAACAGAGCCCGGAACCGCTGCTGCTGTTGAACCAGCCGGTGGACGATCAACCGGCGCTGTTCTGCCTGCACGCCGGGTTCGGCACGGTGTTCGACTACGAACCGCTGGCCCGTCGACTGGAAGGCCAACGCACGGTGTACGGCGTGCAATGCCGCATGCTGCTCGACCGCCAGTGGCACGACACTTCGCTGCAGCAAATGGCTGCGGACTACGTCGAAGCAATCCGCCGCAAGCAACCGCAAGGCCCGTATCACTTGCTGGGCTGGTCGTTGGGCGGGGCGCTGGCGTTGATGGTCGGCGACCTGCTTGAACAGCAGGGCCAGCGTGTGGCATTCGTCGGCCTGGTGGACAGCTTTGTGCCGACCCAGGCCAACGCCGTCGCCAGTGTTGATGAGTGGCGGGCGGACCTGCGCGAGTTCCTCGGTGCAACCTTGAGCATGGACAGCGATGTCATTGCCCAGGCATTGAGTGTCGAAACCACGGGTGATCAGGACGCTGTCGCGCGGATCATTCGCACGGTGATCGACACCGAAGGCGAGCAGGCCAGCGGTTACGCATTGCTGGGTGCCGATGAGTTGGCGCAGACGTTCATGGTCAGCACGCGCTTGAAGGCGCTGTCGCGGCAGGTCGAGACCTTGCCGCTGCCGCACGCCGAACTGTGCTGCTGGTGGGCCGATGGCAACCCGACGGCCGAACGCGCGACGCTGGAGCGTCAGCAACCACGGCTGCGCAAAGTGCAAACCGTCACCGCCAGCCACTTCGATATCCTGCAACGGGATGAATGCCTGAGTGCCGTGGTGACGGCACTTGGTCGCGAGGTGGTGGCGCAGGACTAAGGTTTTACCGCGCCAAAACAAGCTCGCCCTAATGAACGGCTCTCACGGTTCGTTTATAGGGCGAGCTTTTTATTTTTTGGAGACCACCGCCCATGGCACTGCACCCGGACATCGAAGGTTTTCTAGAGCTGGCCGAGTTCGGCCGCCTCACCGGCAAAAGCCTGCCCATGCACGAGCTGAGCCCGACCGAAGCGCGCCAGCAATTCGAACAAACCTCGCAGCTGCTCGACGCCGCACCGATGGGCGCGCTGACAGTGACTGCGGTCAGCATTCCGGCCCGCGACGGCCATCTGCTCAATGCTCGCCTCTACGCTCGGCCGTCGCTGGGCACGCAGGAACGTCCGGTGCTGCTGTATTTCCATGGTGGCGGCTACGTGGTCGGCAGCCTCGATTCCCACGACACCCTGTGCCGCCGACTGGCGCTGGCGGGTGGTTTTGCGGTGCTGTCGGCGGATTATCGACTGGCCCCGGAGCACCGTTTTCCTGTCGCCTACGAGGATGCGGAAGACGTGACGCGCTGGCTCGCCACCACCGGCGCCGGTGCGCTCGGGCTGGACCCGGCACGTATCGCATTGGCGGGAGACAGCGTCGGCGGCAGCCTGGTGGCGTCCTTGTCGATTGCTATCGCCCAGGACCCACAGGCCTGGCTGCTCACGCCACGGCTGCAAGTGCTGTTGTACCCGGTGATCGACGCTGTGGAAAAACGCCCGTCGCTTGCACGTTTCGCCGAAGGCTACCTGCTGGAAGCGACCACGCTGGAATGGTTCTATCAGCAGTATCAACGCAGCATTGATGATCGCCGCGACTGGCGCTTTTCCCCGTTGTTCGCCGAGACCCTGCAAGGGCTGACACCGACCGTACTGTGGCTGGCCGAATACGATCCGTTGCTGGATGAAGGCCTGGCCTGGGCCGAAAAATTGCGTGCCGCCGGACAACCCATAGTGCTGGACGTGAAAGCCGGAATGACCCACGACTTCGCACGGATGGGGGAGATGGTCCAGGAAGTACCGGCGATGCTGGAGCAACTGGCGGCGCAGATCACAGAAAGCCTGGGTTAATCGTGATCTGTAGGAACCGGCTTGCCGGCGATGGCCCCCGCGGTGAACCAGACAAACCGTGTCGCCTGCATCGCCAGCAAGCTGGCTCCTACAACCTACGCAATTCCTGTAGGAGCCGGCTTGCCGGCGATGGCATCACCGCGGTGAACCAGACAAACCGTGTCGCCTGCATCGCCAGCAAGCCGGCTCCTACAACCTACGCAATTCCTGTAGGAGCCGGCTTGCCGGCGATGGCCCCACCGCGGTGAACCATACAAGCCGTGTCGCCCGGATCGCCTGTAGGAGCCGGCTTGCTGGCGATAAACGATAACGCGATCTGACTGACCGCCTACCGCGCCATTCACCGGCTTCCTACACCCGATGTAAAACGCGAAAACTCTGGGGAAATTTCCGACATCTTTTTAGGGTTGGCGCTCGGACGTCCGACGTATAGCGTTGTGGCTCCCTGCAGTTGGCAATGGAGTGATGTACCGGTATGAACATCCAGGAAATCAAAAGACGCTTGGCCAGACCCGCTACAAAATTCGTCGCTGGCGGATTTCGTCCCACCCATGGGGATGACGAAAGCTGGCTTGGAAACGTATTCCTGTTTCGCCCGGATGAAGGCGTCCCGAGAAACGACGCCGGAGCTGAACTGCATCCCTTTGCACAATTCCACCTCCCCAGCCTGCCGTTTAACAGTC
The DNA here is from genome assembly GCF_017351735.1 of Pseudomonas sp. FW300-N2A2. Lineage (NCBI taxonomy): Bacteria > Pseudomonadati > Pseudomonadota > Gammaproteobacteria > Pseudomonadales > Pseudomonadaceae > Pseudomonas > Pseudomonas sp. FW300-N2A2. The sequence continues at coordinate 63,274 of NZ_JACNDU010000018.1, forward strand.
CGGCGCTGGACGGTGTTCGCGTCCTTACCTTGTTTGTTTCCAGTCCCTTGCCGGAAGCGCTGGACCCGATGGGGAACAACTGGCTGATCAGGGAGTATGGATTTGACGATGTACTTGTCCGCAAAGAGCTGCCGGTAGCAGGTTCATACCTCAAGCCCTTTCCGTTGCTGGCCGAACGGGTCGCAGAGGACTTTCCACTGTGGGATGGCGGTGGTGCACCGGCGGACCTTGAAGAGGAAATTTGCAGCCTTCAGCGGACGGGCGAGATAGAAAGCTACTCAGACCTCGTGACTCACACCTACGAACACAAGATTGGCGGCTACCCCTCGTTCTGCCAGTCCGGCGTGGACCTCGGTGATGATTTTGAATTCGTGTTCCAGATTTCCTCCGACACGAAAATCAACCTGAACGTGGTGGATTGCGGGAGCCTGATGTTCTGGAAGAGCAAAAGTACGGGGGAGTGGGTGCTTTACTACGACTTCTACTAGGTAGGCCGGATGCATCCCTTTACGATCAGCCGACCATGCGGAAGGATTTTACTCAAATGGACTGCCTGATCCGAATCGCCACACGCGAAGATGCAATCGCCATAAGCCGGGTCGTGATTGGCGCACTACGTGAAACCAATGCCCGTGACTACACGCCAGCAGTCATTGAACAGGTGGAGCAAAGCTTCTCCCCGCAAGCCATCCTTTGCTTGCTGACTCAGCGTCAGGTCTACGTGGCAACAATCGACGATCATGTCGTTGCAACCGCCAGCCTTGATCAGGACGTTGTTCGAAGCGTATTCGTCGATCCACTCCATCAAGGGCAGGGCTTCGGAAAGCAGTTGATGACGATGATCCAGTCAACCGCTGTCAGTAGGGGCGTCAAACGACTGCGCGTTCCTTCTTCAATAACCGCAGAAGGCTTTTACGCATCGCTTGGATTCAAGAAAGTCCGAGACGAATTTCAAGGTGCCGAGCGCACGATCATCATGGAGCTGATGTTGGAGTAGTAGCGTGTTTCTACGAGTTACTACCGTCAATTGTTGTGTTTCATGTCTTCCAATAGGCATTATTCGCGCTTAACTTCCAGTCAAAAAATGGATTTTTATGCGAACCAACCGAGTGCCAGTCGTCGACGTATTCAGGTCTCCGTATGAAGTAAGGTCCCAGCAAAAGCTAACGATGGAGGAGGAACTTTCCTACCTTCGCTTGCATGGCTGCCGAGCCAGTCCCCCAGACAAATTTGTCAAAGAAATCAATTCGGCACGACTGGCGGCCCTGCATGTAGCAGAGGCTTTGGACAATCGCCTGGAAGATCATATCCACAGCGTTCTAAACGATAACCCTGCTTTGGCAGGTATCAGGCGTCTAATGCCAAATTCAACTCCTCCGGCATTGGCACGTTACCAGTCTGATTATCCAAAATATGATCCTTTGGAAGTAGATAGGGAGATACGGGCTCACGGCGTGATTCTGGGTGAAGGGCAATTTCTGTTTCATGGCGGATGCTGGCCAACCGAGCGTGATGTGTTTGTGACAGATCGACCGTTTTCTACAAGCTTCTGCCCGCAGATAGCGCTGGGAAACGCTAGTTGGTCTGGGAAAGCTTACGATGTGGGCCATATTGATTTGATGGTTGTAAGGGTTACGGGGGCTGAGACTGAAGCTTATCTCTATGGTCCGGACGGAGATTTGGGGCACGAGAAGGAAGTGGTTTTTGCGGAAGGCGCCGAGCTACGCATTTTAAGTCGCAAGTTGGCCGGAAGCAAAATGGTAGCAACAATGGGTGCCAACACGCCGTACGCTGAAAAAAAGGTTCCGGTCTACGTAATCGAAGCGGAGATCTCTCAAATTGTGCTGACCTTGCTGGTGCGTGGGGCACGCCCCTGCAACGACAGCAATCCAATTCGATTTGATTGGCGATCATCAATACCGGAGGTCACAATCTCCCCTTGATGAATATCCCCCATGATTGGGTGATGGCGCATATGCGAGCGCTCATCGAGTCAAAGCACAACAAGCGCGATGCCGGTTGAGTGAAGGTTACGAAGCGCAGACTGCATTCCATCTTCGCCATAAAAAATCGCTGAAACGGACAAAGACGATCATGAAACCGCTTTACGCATGCTCCCTTCTATTACTGGTCGCAGGCTGCGTGCAGACCCCGCAGTACGTGGTCCCCGCCAACGTCCCCCAAGCGCTGATCCGCAGTGAAATGGACGTGACCAACAACCGTCGTAACGGCGCGGTTCTTTCGCAAGCCCCAGCTATGGATTGCAAGTTCGGGAGGTCGGTGGCGGTGACACCTGGGAGTCAATTGTTCTCAGTCGATAACATGGCAACCCGCCCCGAAGGTTTTCGCGCTATCGAAGCGGGCAAACCGCTGCACCTGGTTTTGCAGGGCTGGGCCAGTGGCAATCGACGGTGCACAGTCGATTTCGTCACCGAGTTCACACCGGGGGCCCACTACGTGATCAAGGGCGGCATCGCCGACGGCCCGGATGAAATCGGCGGCTGCAAACTCAGCATCTTTAATCTGGATATCGGGGGCCGAGTCATTCAAGCCAAGCCGTCGCAAATGGCCAACGGTTGTGCTCTGGATCGGTTGCCGTCGTCGGCACTTTGATTATCGATTCTCGATGCCAACGGCCCAATCCATGACGCCAAACAGCATGAATGGGTGGTTGTGCGGTTCATATATTCCGCCAATCCGCTTTACGATCAGCCAGCCAGAATCTTGAGGTTGCCCATGTCTTGAAAAAGCAAGTAAAGACACTTAAGGAGTAAAGCGCCAATAGATTCCGTTAGTGTCATTGATCTTGGAAAGATTTCGACGCTTATCTGCTCGTGCCCCCGTGTTTATTATGTTGTAGATGTCATAAATTAACGTGGTTGAGTCGCCGTAATAAGAGTGGCTGAGAAAGTCTGTTTTAATCAGGCTGGCATCGACGGTGTCAATACCTGGCATTACAATAAGATTGTCTGAGATATACCCGGCTCGCGGGTAGTTGTGATATGTCTTTGATGCGAGTAAAGCCATGTCTTTATCTGAGGCATACATCGTGACAGGCCATTTTGCTGACTCAATACCAGGAACAATTTCATCCGCAAATACGTCAGAATCTATATCAGGAGCTGCCAGTATCACTTCTTTTATTTTAGCCCTGAGCTCTGGGTGTTGAACGTTAAGGGTGACAAGGCCAGCTGCAACTGCCCGGTTACCCATGCTATGAGCAATCAAATACACCCCTTTGACGTTGGGGTTTTTGAGGTAGTCGACCAAAAAATTATAGTATTTTGTCTTCGCCGCTTCTGCAGCTGCCTCGTCAGGTACATAGTTTTTCGGGTTTCCAGCCGAAGGCCAACTGTAGAAAGCCGGTACCCCCTTGAAATCCAGATCGTATGCCATCTGTGCTGTGCGTTTCGCGGCGTCCTCGAACGAAACATTATATCCGTGCACGTAAATGAAAGTTGTTCCGTTTTCTTTTAGTCGATGACTAATAAGCTTTTCAAATTCTGCCTTGGCAACAACGCCTCCACCTACAATAGATACATGCTTCTCGGGATCTTCTGTCCATTCAAGTTTAAACCATGAGGGGGACTCGATAATTCCTGTTTTATGGTTGAAGGGGATTTTTACATGGCAATATCCATAAACTAGAGACTTGCCTCGTTTTTTACCTAAAGAATCTACGCAGCCATAATCGGAAATTATGTTTCGATTACTGGCAAAAAAAACAGTGACGATTCCGGTCATTTTATCGACGAACTCATTATGAGTCTCATCAATGGAAGACGGTGGGGGCTCCTCAACAGATACAGCGGGAACTGGTTCTGGTGGCGGTTCATCTACAGGCGCTACAAGGGCGGCGCTGCAAGCCGTTAAAAAAGTCAGCGCAGTAACTAGCATTGAACGTGCGATAGCTTCCATTCGTATCGGTCTCATGCTGATGTGGCTCAAGGATGGTAATGAAAGCAGTTAAGACAAAATCGAAGGTGATGTCCAATGAAAATCAAAATGACATCTCTGCATGATGGCCATAAGGGCCATTGGTATGTGATGGTTCGGGTAGTCGAGACTCGTTTCGAAAAGTTCTTGTCGGCTAGATTTTCAGCCAGGGGCAAAGCGAATGATGATGGCCGGTTACTTCTCGCCTATCTACATGCATTTGCTCCACTCCCGCTCACCTTAAAAACAACACCGGGCCGCAAGCGGCCCGGTGTTGTTCAACATTTAACGAACACAGCAATCAATAGTTAGCCCGCAACGTCAACGTCAGATTACGCGGATCGCCATAGAAGTTAGTCCCCCACGAAGCATCCACGCGATCGTAGTACTTTTTATCAAACAGGTTGTTGCCAGTCAGTGTCGCCGACAGGTTCTCGTTGAACTTGTAGCCCACCTGCGCGGTGGCGATGCCGTAGCCGCTTTGTTCGAAGCGTACTTCACGCTGGTACCAGGTCTTGCTGACTACGCGCACGCCGCCGCCGACGCTGAAGTCTTTGAGCGGGCCGTCGGCGAATTCGTATTTGGTCCACAGGTTGAAGTTGTGCTTCGGCGTGATGGTGCTGAAGGTGCTGCCTTCGGTCGCGTCGTCAGATTTCAACAATTTGGTGGTGGTGAAGGCGTAGCCGGTGACGATGCTCCAGTTGTCGGTCAGGTTACCGCTCAACTCGGTTTCCCAGCCCTGGCTGCGCGCCTTGCCTTGTGCTTCGTTTCCACCGGTGTCGGCGTTGAATTGAGCACGGTTTTCATCGTAGATGCGGAACATCGCGATGCTGGCGTTCAGGCGGCCGTCGTAGAACTCGCGCTTGAGGCCGACTTCATATTGCTTGCCTTTACGCGGTCCAATGGGCGAGTTGTCGCTGTCGAGCTCGCTTTGTGGCTTGAACACGCCGGTGTAGCTGGCGTAGGCCGACAGTTCCGGGGTCAGCTTGGCGATGATGGCGCCGTAAGGCACGACCTTGCGGTTGATGCTGGTGTGGGCTTCGCCGAAGCTGTTGAAGAAGGCGTTGGCGTTCTTCGCGTCGCTTTCGTACCAGGTCACGCGGCTGCCGCCGATCACGTCGAGCCAGTCGGTGACGTTGAACTTGGCGCGGGTATAGAGGCCGTACTGGTCGGATTTGGACCAGTTACCGTTGTTGCGCTCGTAGTCGTTCTTGGGAATATCGATACTGCCCGGGTTGTAGACGTTGATCGGGAAGTACTCGCCGCCACCGTATTCAAAGTCTTTGTCGAGGTGCTGGTACTCGGCGCCTACGGTGAACTCGTGTCTGCGATCCGCGAATTCGAACGGCGTGGTGACGAAGCTGTCGACGCCGATGGTTTTGATGTGGGTGTAGTAGTCGTACGCCACGGCCGAACTGTCGCCGGTAGCCGGATCGACGGTACCGTCGGCCCAGGTGAAGTTACGCTGTGGCGTTTCTGCGTCGCGGTAGGTGACGGTGGTCTTGAACTGACCGCCGTTGTCCAGCGCGTGATCGACCTCGGCAAAGGACTCCCAGACTTTCTCGTTCAGGGTGTTCCACTTGGCATCGACGAACGTCGAGCGCGGCACGTCCAGCAATTTGCCGTCGGCAAAGGCCGGCAAGCCGAACGCCGGGGTGGAGTGGTTTTGCTGGTAGGCGCCGCCGACCGACAGGGTGGTGGACGGGGCGAGGTCGAATTCCAGGCGACCGTACACCATCGGGCGTTCGTTCTGGGCAGAGTCGACGTAGGATTTGTTGTTTTCGTAAGCGGTGATGAAGCGACCGCGCACGGTGCCTTGATCGTTCAACGGACCGGTGACGTCCACCATCGAGCGGTAGTGGTCATAGGAACCTGCGCCCAGCTCGCCGCCGAGGGCGAATTTGTTCAGGGCGCGCTTGCGCACCACGTTGATCGTACCGCCGGGTTCGCCAGCGCCTTGATACAGGCCGGATGGGCCGCGCAGCACTTCGACACGATCATACATCGCGAGGTCGAAGCTGGTGCCCAAGTCGCCCTGGCCGGTCGGTTGCGATACGCCGTCAACCTGTACCTGGTCGACGAGGAAGCCGCGCATGTAGACGTCGTTCAGGCTGGAGCCGGAGTTGTACGTCTTGATGGTGACGCCGGTGACCTGGCGCATCGCGTCTTGCAGGCTGTTCATGTTCTGGTCGTCCATGCGCTGGCGCGTGACGACGGACACTGACTGCGGGATGTCCTTGAGCTTGATGTTGCCCTTGCCGATGCTGACTTGATCGGTGGTATAGGAATGCGTGCCTTCGGTGGTAGGCCCCGGCGCCACGCCGGAAATGGCGGTCGCGCCCAGTTGCAGCGCGCTGGAGTTACCCGCGACCGGAATCAGCGAAACGGTGTTGCCAGTCAGTTGAAACGTAATGCCGCTCCCCAGCAGCAACGTATTCAATGCCTGTTCCGGCTCCAGATTGCCGGAAACCGCCGTGGACTTGAGGCCGTTGACCATGTCCTGGCTGTACAGAATCTGCAGGTCGGTCTGTTGACCCAGTTGCTGCAGCGCGCTGGCCAGCGATTGCGCAGGCACGTTGACGTTCACCGGCGCGGCCTGGACCTGAGAGGTGCCCAGCAGCAACAGGGTCAGCAACGCACCCGGTACGACTGTTCGGAATTTCTTTTGCGGCGCGATGGCCAGTGCCAACGGCGCGCGGGACAGGGTAGGGCTTTGCATTGCTCAAATCGCTCCTAAGGTGTGCAGATTTTTTTAGTTAATGATAATTATTATTAGACGCATCACCCCGACGAAACCGGAAAACAAACTCCGAAAATCGTCGAGGTATATGGATTCAACGCTGCTCAGGCGGTCGCCCGCTCCGTCACCACACGGCCCGATTCCATGCGAACCAACTGATCGGCCATGTCGAAATAGCGGTCGTCGTGGGAGATGACGATGATGGTTTTGCCCAGGCGCTTCAGGTCCGGAAGCAGCTCGGTGTAGAAGATCCGGCGGAAGGTCGGGTCCTGGTCGGCCGCCCACTCGTCAAACACCAGCACCGGACGTTCTTCCAGCCAGGCATTGACCAGTGCCAGGCGTTTACGCTGGCCGGTGGACAGGTCGGTGGTGGTGAAGCTGCCGTCCTTGACGCTGACCTTGTGCGCGATTTCCAGGCGTTGCAGGTATTTGTTGGCGTCTTCGGGAATGTGCTGATCGCCCTGCACCACGTCATCGAACAGGTAGTAGTCGGCAAAAATCGTGGTGAACAGTTGGCGATAGTCGTCACGGTTCTGCGCATCGACACCTTCGCCGTTGAGCAGGATTGCGCCTTGTTGCGGCGCATAAAGCCCCAGCAACAATTTGATCAGCGTGGTCTTGCCGCAGCCGTTTTCGCCGACGATGAAAATGATGTCGCCCTGTTCGATGGTCAGGTTCACCGGCCCCAGGCGGAACGCTTCGCTGCCCGGTGCGGCCGGGAAGGCATAGCTGACGTTGTCCAGTTGCAGGCTGTTGACCACGGCCGGTTTTTTGCCGGTGTCGTTGAGCAGCAGGTGCGGTTCGGGCGAGGAAAACCGGCTCGACAGTTCGGCGATGCGGCGGAAGGCAATTCGCGCCCGGCTGACCACCGGCAAGGTGCCGACCAGATGCTCGATAGGGCCTTTCATGTACAGCAGCACCAGGACGAAGCCGCTCATCACCGACTTGTCGGCGCTGGGCCAGAACGATTGCAGGGCCAGCGCCAGGCCGATGACCACGAAGAACAGCATCGACCCCAGCGTCTTGGCGATCACGAAGGTATTGATCGAGCGCACCTGGGTGTTGCAGATGAAATCCGCCGTGCCCTGAATGCCCGAGGTGAACATGCGCTGGCGGCGCGGACGGTGAATGCGCAGTTCCTTGGCGCCGCCGGCGATGGCGTTGTAATGCTTTTGCAATTCGTCTTCGGCGTCACGGGCGGCCATGAAGCCCTTGATGCCCTTGCCCTGTGCGTAGAACTGGATGCCGGTGCCGATGGCAATCGCCAGCACCATCATCAGGAACATCGGCCACGACAACAGGGCCAGGTAGCCCATGCAGCCGAGGGTCACGGTCAGGGAAATGGCCAGCGGCGCGAAGGCAAACGCGAAGTCGCTGATGGTGTCGACGTCATGGGTCAGCACCGGGATCAAACGGTGGCTGCGATAGCGTTCGATCTGTTCGATGGGCGCCGACAGCACCTTTTCCCCCAGCTCTTTGCGCAGCTTGGCGATGATGTGCTGGCCGACGTAGTTGGTGCCGATGTCCGAGCAGATCGAACTCGCCAGCGCCAACAGGCAAAGGCCGCCGAACAGTGCGACCACGCCCTGGGTCAGGCCGCTTTCCGAATGCAGGGCATTGTTGATCGTCGCCAGCAACACCGTCACGCTCAGACCGCCCACCATGCCCAGAATGATCGACAGGCTGACCACCAGCCGGAACGGTTTCAGGAGGGTGAACAATTCATGAATTGCACCGCGCGCAGGCTGGGTCTTGGGAAGATGCATGTGGGGAAGGTCTCTTGGGTCGTGAGGCAGATACCCAGAAGAACGTGTGGCCAGGCGTTTAATTTAGACGGCCGCCGACTGGCGGCGGCCGGGGGGAAGGGGGGTCAGCCTTTGGACGGCAGATCACGCACGACGCGGAAACCGATCCAGTCGCCACGGGTTTGCGGGTAGATGTTGTTGCGGTTGCCGGAGCGCGAGAACACCGGCGCTTCGCCCCAGTCATTGCCGCGAATCTGCAAGGCTTCGCAGTTGGGTTCGACCCACGCGCTGCCGTCGGTGGGGGCACCCACGTAATCGCTGTGTTCGCAGTCGGCGATCCACTCGTAGACGTTGCCGTGCATGTCGTACATGCCGAAGGCGTTCGGCGGGTAGCTGCCGGCCGGGGAGGTGTAGCTGTAGCCGTCGGTTGGCCCGTAAGTATTGGCATGGGTGGCGATGCTGTACTCGGTGCCCTCATCGAACGGGAACGGGAACGGCCCCGTTGAACCGGCACGGGCGGCGTATTCGCGCTGGGCCTCGCTGACGATGTGGTAGTGCTGGCCGGTCTTGAGCGACAGCCACGCGACATACGCGCTGACCTCGGCAAAGTTCATGCACACCGCCGGCTGACGCGGGCTTTGTGGATAACGCGGCTTGCTGTTGATGCACTCGCGGCCGGGGCGGGTATCGCCGTCGGGAATGGTGATCCCGGTTTCTTTCAGGTACTGGTCCCATTCGCCGGCGGTGATCTGGTAACGGCTCATGGCAAACGGCTTGTCGAACGTGACTTCGTGCATCGGGCCTTCATCGGGTTCGCGACCGACTTCACCTTCCGGCGTGCCCATGGTGAAAGTGCCGGCGGGCAGCACCACCATTTCCGGGCAGTTGCGGCAATCCTTGAACACCTTGCCCGGCAGCGGTGCGGTGGTGGCCTGGGCAGCGCCGGGCAACGCGGTGCCGAGCAATGCCAGGATTGTCAGCGCCCCGAGTTGTGGGAGCGACAACCCGAGTCTGTGCAGGATGTTTTTCATATGCATTCTCGCTAAAGGAAATCGGTGTTTCAGAGCTTGCTGGCCAACAGCGCCATGACGCGGTCGATGTGCGCCTCGGTGTTGAGCAGGCCCGGCGACAGGCGAATGATCGGGCCGACATCGCGGTCCACGGCATCGCAGACCACGCGCTGGTCCATCAGGAAATTGGCGACTTCTTCGCAGTCGCGGTTCTTGATCCGGAAGAACGTGAAGCCGGCGGAATACTCGGGCGACAACGGCGTGACGAGCTCCACCGACGGATGCTCCTGCAAGCGCTTTTTCAGGTAGCTGTTGATTTCATGGATGCGTGCCTGAACCTCGGCCTTGCCCAGGTCCAGATGCAACTTGAACGCTTCGGTCAGCGCCCAGCGGTGTTCAAACGAGTGATAGCCGCCGTAGGTCATAACGGTCGAAAACGTAGTTGCTTCGGAGAACGTCGGGATGGTCGGCGTGAGGTCCTTCATTTCATCGGAGCGCGCGCAGATGATCCCGGTGCCCCGTGGGCCGAACATCCATTTGTGGGTGCCGGCGATGAAGTAGTCGCAATGCATGTCCGGGAAATCGAGGTTTTCCACGCCAAAGCCGTGGACGCCATCGACCACATAAAGGATGCGATCCTTTTCCTGGCGGTCGCGGTTTTTCTCGGCGACCAGTTTGCCGATCTCGCCGATGGGCAGCTTCACACCGCTGCCGGAATGCACCCAGGTCATGCCGAGCACGCGAGTCTCGGGGCGAATGTTGCGGGCAATGGAGGCCAGTATTTCTTTCGTCGAGACCTTGTACGGGTCTTCGAACAATTTGATTTTACGGACCTTGGTTCCGTCCTTTTGCGTGCGGAATTCAAACACGCTGTTGGCGGCGTAGTGCTCATGTTCGCTGGTCAGGATTTCCTGATCCGGACGCACGTGAATGCCGGCGTAAATCATCGCCAGGCCTTCGGTGGTGCTGCCGGTCAGGGCGATCTGCGAAGGCTTGGCCTTCAAGTAATGGCCGGCCCACACGCGCACGTCTTCTTCACGGCGTTCGGTTTCGCCGCGATGCCAGTCCATCGCCAGGCCGGGGTTGCGGTCGAGGTTGGCGCGGTGCATCTCGATGGCTTCGCGCACGGGGCGGGGGTGTGAGGTCACCAGGAAGTTGGCGAAATGCAGGTAATCGGGATCCTGATTGAACAGCTGGCGAAACTGCGCCCATTTGTCTTTGGGCAGCGGTGCCGGCGTTGCGGCCAGTGCCGGCAGGCTGACCGCTGAACCCAGGGGAATGGCGGCCGCGACAATGCCGGCCTGCTTGAGGAATGTACGACGGTTGGTCATGAATTCGGTTCGCTTGGCAAAGTGAATGTCAGTGTTTGGCGACGGGTCTGGAGGACTTCTGCACCTGATCCCAGACGCGCAGGAAATTGCCGCCCCAGAGCTTGGCGATGTCGGCTTCGCTGTAACCGCGGCTGATCAGCTCGGCGGTCACGTTGCGTGCCTCGCTGACGTCTTTCCAGCCGTTCAGGCCGCCACCGTCGTTGAAGTCGGAGCTGATGCCGACGTGATCGATGCCGATTTTTTTCACGGCGTAGTCGATGGCGTCGCCGTAATCCTTGAGGGTGGCCTTGGGTTCTTCATCGACAATGCCGTAGAGCTGACTGGCGTATTCGCCGAAACGCTGTTCCGACCACACGGTGATCACCGGGTCGCCCGGCATCAGCGCCATCTCCAGGCCTTGCAGCGGTTGCAGGTCGAAACGCGCACGCAGGGCGTTGAGTTTGTCCTGGGTGCCCTGGCTCAGCGGCTTGATGTAGGTAGGGAAGCCGACGATCTGCACCACGCCGCCGCTGTTCTTGATCAGCTGCATTTCGCTGTCGCTGAGGTTGCGCGGGATGTCCACCAGCGCCCGTGGCGCCGAGTGCGAGGCGACCATCGGTGCGCGGCTCAATTGGCTGACTTGCTCAAGCGCTTTGGTCGACATTTGCGACACATCGATGATGACCCCGAGGTCGTTCAGGCGATGCACTGCTTGTTTGCCCAGCTCTGACAGGCCGCCCAGCGCATCACGGGAATCATTGAAAAACGGCAGCGGTCGGGACGAATCGGCCCAGGCGTTGTTGCCCACGTAACTGAAACCGAACATGCGCATTCCGCGTGCGGCCCATTTATCCAGGGCGTTGACGTCGTTGCCCAGCGGGTAAGCGTTGAGCATGCTGATGAACACGGCGAACTTGCCCTCGCCGTGCAGGCGTCGGAAATCGTCCGGGGTGTAGGCAATGGCCACCTGATTGGGGAAGTCGCGCACCAGGGTGGTGATGATTTTGTAGCGTGTTTCCTGCTCGTGACGGGCTTCGTCGATGAACCCGGCGGTCGGGCGGTGCGGGGCGTTGTCGCCGTTCCAGATTTCGGGCCAGCCGAAAATGGTCAGCGCCGCGCCGGACAGGCGACCACGCGCTGTCTTGACCAGGTCGAACTGGCCGCTGCCGTCCTTGTCGGCCTCGTTTTCGGCGGTGCCGAAATCCATGGGCACGGTGATGTGGCTGTCGAACGAGAGGATGCGTTCTTGCAGTTCATCGGCCTGTTTCATCACCGCGACCGGGTAGCCGGGGTTGTCGTTGAGCCAGTAATCCCAGGCCGCAAACCCTGCCGCGCCAGCGATGGCCAGCGCCAGGGGCAGGCCAATGAAAAGAGCCTTTTTCGAACGAGGTTTTGTCATTGCCATCTCAGTCAGGTTCGCCGTCGAGGGTGCAGGCGCGGGGGCCTTTGCTATCTGGGAAGAACGAGTGGCCGAGTGGGAAATTTAGTGAGGCTGATGGCCCCTTCGCGGGCAAGTCGGATCGCCGCACCGCTCGCTCCTACAGGGTTTGTATGCCGACCTGTAGGAGCGAGGCTTGCCCGCGAAGCTCTTAAATTTGTCGAGGCAACAAACGTTCTAGCTTGGATAAAGCCTGCTCCATGGCTGACACAGGTAGGGCAATGACGATTTCTCGACGATGGTTCCTGGCGGGGCTGGCACTGACCGGTGCCGCCCTGCCTGCGGCGTATTACGGGCATCGCGAACTGACAAAACCGGACCCGACCATTACCCCCGGCGAAGCGTCATTCGACGTCGCGGATGTGGCCGGTCAGCGTTTGGCCAACACCTTGCAGGGCGTCTGGGACATTCGCTTCGAGGGGCGTGACGCGGGGCTCGACGGCTTGCCTCGCGAGGGCTTGCAACTGCTGCTCGACGTCGGTCACAAGGGCCGTGGGCTCAACGGTTTTCTCGATACTTTCGAAGCGCTGCGTGCCGCACCGCCGCCGCGCTATCGCGTCCTCGGCGATCTGGCGGGCGTAGATAACCAAGAGCTGAGCTGGCGCCTGATCGATTCCCGATCCCCGACCGGGACGCCGGACTACGAATTCACCTTCAAGCTGGACGAAGTCTGGGCCGCGTTCGGCAATGCCGGCAGCGGCACCTTGAGTGGGCGTGTGCTGCGTCTGGATCGTCCGTTGGCCTTGACCGCTCAGGACAACCGTTTCGTCGCAGTCAAACAGGTGTTCCCTGAAGCACGCGAGCGCACGGGCCTGGGCCCGGCGTTGCTGGCGTGGCTGATTTCGCCCGAGCACCGCTTGTTCCATCAGCTCTGGCACGCCTCCCGCGACAAATGGCACACCTTGTCCGAAGACAAGCGCAACGCCTTGCGCGGCATCGGCTGGCAGCCGGGGCTTCGGGACAAGGAGCGCGATGCACGCGGGCCGCGCAAGGACCGCAATGGCTCGGGCATCGACTTTTTCTTCATGCACCGGCACATGCTCGGCACCGCGCGCTCCCTGCAAGACTTGCCGTCGTGGCAGCAATTTCCATTGCCGCAACCGGAGCTGCTGCGTGATCGCCAGGGCTTTGCCCGTTACTTCGACAACCACGACGGCACCGCTTTGCCGCCGGCCTGGCGCGCCGAAGACGATGACGAATTCTCGCAGTGGGTGGCCGATCTCAAGACCGCCGAGACCTATCACAGCAATTTTCAGGTCTGGGAATCGCGATACCGTGACCCGCGTTACTTGTCGAAACTGACCTTGGGGCAGTTCGGTTCCGAGGTCGAACTCGGGCTGCATGACTGGCTGCACATGCGCTGGGCGTCGGTGCCCCGCGATCCGTCCAACGGCCAGCCTGTGCCGTTCGCGCGGGACACCGCAGACTTTTCCGCCCGTTGGTTCGCGGCGGAAAACGACTTTCTTGGCGACCCGTTTTCCTCCCATGTGAACCCGGTGTTCTGGCATTTCCATGGCTGGATCGATGACCGTCTCGAAGACTGGTTCCGTGCGCACGAGCGCTTTCATCCGGGGGAAGTCCGTCGGCTGGAGGTCAATGGTGTGCCGTGGTTTGCGCCCGGTCGCTGGGTCGAGATCGACGATCCGTGGCTCGGCCCGAGCACCCATGGCTGCAACACCACACCGGGGTTGCAGGCGGGCAAGTCGGTGGAAATGGACCCGGAAACCATGAAACTGGCGCTGCGGATTACCTTTGGTGAAGACGAGAAAAAGTTGGAAGACCTGTTCCGCAAGGTGCCGCAACGGCCTTGGTATGCGCGGAATTTGAAGGCTAAACCGATGACCAGTTAATCAGGCGTACCGCGTTATCGTTCAATCGCGAGCAGGCTCGCTCCCACAGTTGATCTCGGGTGTTCACACATAATGTGTTCGCCATAGATCCAATGTGGGAGCGAGCCTGCTCGCGATGGCCATTCTGAGATCGCTGCAAATCACAACACCTGCCACCCACCCCCAAGCGCCTTGTACAACGCAACACTCGCCTGCAACCTCGCCAACCGCAGCTGCACATTCAAATCCTGCGCGGCATACAGCGTGCGCTGGGTCTCCATCACCGTCAGCAAATCCTCGGCCCCGGCCTGATAGCGGCTTTGCGCAATGTCGAAAGCCGTTTGCGCCTGATTCAATTCTTCACTTTGCCATTGGCGCTGGGCGTCCAGTCCGCGAATGCCGGTCAGGGCTTTTTCCACGTCGGCAAAGCCGTTGATGATCGCGCCACGGTAGGTTTCCAGCAGTTCTTCCTGGCGCGCCGTGGCTTTATCACGTTCGGCGCTCAGGCGACCGTTGTTGAAAATCGGCGCGACCAATCCGGCGGTGAGGTTGTAGAACGGGCTGCGCAGCACATCGCTGAACGTGTCGGCGCCAGAACCGATCTGGGCACTCAATGTCACGGTGGGCAGCATTTTCGCCCGGGCCACGGTCACATCGGCGCGTGCGGCTGCCAGCTGCGCTTCGGCGCGAGCGATGTCCGGGCGACGGTTGAGCAACTCGCTGGGCACGCCCGCACCGATGACCGGCCAACTGAGCTGGTCGAAGCGCTGATCGTCGAGCTTCAGCTCCTGAACCGGACGGCCGAGGAGGGCGGCGAGGGTGATCCGCGCTTCTTCGGCTTGTTGCTGCACCAGCGGCAGCTGCCGTTGTTGCGCGGCCACCAGGCTTTTTTGCTGGGCCAGTTCCAGTGCCGTGGCAGAACCTGAGTCGAAGCGGGTTTGTACCAGGTTCAAAACCTTTTGTGCGTTCGCCAGATTGAGCTGCGCGATACGGTGCTGTTCCTGCAATGACAACGCTTGCGCGTAGGTGCTGGCGACCGCACTGAGCAGCGTCAACTCAACCGTATCGCGATCGAACTCACTGGCTCGCAGGCCGAATTGCGCGCTGTCACGGGAGGCGCGCTGGCCGCCCCAGAAATCGATTTCATAACTGGCGCTGAGGCTGGCGTCGAAGTAATCCACCGCCTTGTTGCTGTTGTCGGCGTCCAGTTGGCTGTAGCCGTTGCCGCGCATCAGCTTCTGGCGATTGGCGTTCCCCGCAGCTTTCACTTCCGGCAACAGCGAACCGCCGGCGATCACGGTGGTGGCTTGGGCTTGTCGCACCCGGGCCAGTGCCGCCGCCAGGTCATAACTGCCGACGCGGGCCTGTTCAATCAGTTGATCGAGCTGCGGGCTGCCAAAGTGCGTCCACCACTGGGCGTTCTGCATCAAGGCGTTTTCATGGTGTGCCGACTGCCAGGAGGGCGGCGGTTGCAGGCCACTGTCCGGGCGCGAGTCCGGGTTGGCGCACGCGCTGAGCAACACGCAGAGGGTCAACAGGCTGAGTGGCGCTTTCATAGATCGATCATTCACTGGTAAGGGCCGTGACCGGGTCGAGCCGGGCAGCTTTGCGGGCCGGCATGAAGCCGAAGACAACACCGGTGACCAGGGCGCAGCCGAAGGCACCGAGTACCGCTATCAAAGAGAACGCGACGGCCACTTCGCTGAGAATCAGCACGCCGCCGACGATCAGCGCCAGGGCAATGCCAGCGAGGCCGCCGACCACCGAGAGCATCACCGCTTCGGTGAGGAACTGCCGCAGGATGTCGCGCTGGCGGGCGCCGGTGGCCATGCGGATGCCGATCTCGCGGGTGCGTTCGCGCACAGTCATGAGCATGATGTTCATCACGCCAATCCCGCCCACCAACAGCGAAATCGCGGCGATCGAACCGAGCATCAGCGACAGGGTATTTTGCGTGCGCGCTTCGGCCTGAATCATTGCGGCGTTGTTGGTCAGTTCGAAATCCTTTTTGCCGTCGTGCAGGCGCAACATCAACTGCTCGATGGCGGTTTCCGTCTCCTTGACCTTGCGCGCATCGGCCGCGGCGATGGCCACGTACTCGGGGTTGTGGGTGCCGAACAGCCGCACACTCGCGGCGGAATACGGGATGGCGATGCGGTCGTCGCTGTCGCTGTCACCGGAGCTGGCACCTTTTTCCGCAAGCACGCCAACCACCTGGAACGGCACGTTTTCGATCAGGATGTACTGGCCGATCGGGTTGGCCACGTCCTTGAGCAATTTGCTCCGCACCTTGTGCCCGATCACTGCGACGGCCGCCGCGTTGCGTTCATCGTCCTGGGTGAAATAGCTGCCTTCCACCACCGGCCAATTGAAGATCGCCGGGAAATTGGTGTCGTTGCCGCCAACGTAGCTCAAGTGGTCGAGGTTGCCGAAGCGCACCCCGGCCTCCTGGCCGTTGACCGGCATGATGCGCGTCACCTGCGGCAGGCTGCCGACCGCCGCGACGTCATCGAGGGTGATGATGCCCAGCGGTGTTCGCGGGTTCGGTGCCGAGCCGCTGAGGTAAATGATGTTCGAGCCGAACGCGCCCATCTGCGCCATGACCTGACGCTTGCTGCCTTCACCGACGGCGAGCATCACCACCACCGACGCAACGCCGATGATGATCCCGAGCAGTGTCAGCGCGGTGCGAAACTTGTTGATCCACATCACCCGCCACGCGGCGTGTACCGCGTCCACCAACTCGCCTTTCCAGGCTCCCGTGGCCTCGGCGCCTTCGCTCAGGCGCTTGCGCAAATCCACGGCTTGCAGGGCGCCGGGGTTGGCCGAGGTTTGTACGTCGGGGTTGTCGTGGGCGCTGTCGCTGATGATCAGCCCGTCGCGGATTTCGATGATGCGTTTGGCCCGGGCCGCGACTTCGCGGTCGTGGGTGATGAGGATCACCACGTGGCCCTGGCTCGCCAGTTCATCCAGCAACGTCATCACCTCGGCGCCGCTGTGGCTGTCGAGGGCGCCGGTGGGTTCGTCGGCGAGGATGATGTGGCCGCCGTTCATCAAGGCGCGGGCGATGGATACGCGTTGTTGCTGGCCGCCGGAGAGTTGGTGCGGGCGGTTGCCGGTGCGCGAGGCGAGGCCGAGGCGGTCGAGCAGGGCGGCAGCGCGGGCGTGGCGTTCGGCGGCCGGGGTGCCTGCGTAGATCGCCGGCATCTCGACGTTTTCCTGGGCCGAGCCGGACGGAATCAGGTGATAGCCCTGGAACACAAAACCGAAGGCTTCGCGGCGCAGCCAGGCCAGTTCATCGCTGTCGAGCCCGGCGACGTTCTCCCCGGCGAAGCGGTATTCGCCGGACGTCGGGCGGTCGAGGCAACCGAGGATGTTCATCAGCGTCGACTTGCCGGAACCGGACGCGCCGACAATCGCCACGAACTCCCCGGCATGGATCGACAGGTCGATGCCGCGCAGCACGTGGACTTCAGGTGAATCGCCGCCGCCGTAGGATTTGCGGATGTCCTGCAGGTCGATCAGGGGCGTCTGCATCTAGCCGCCACTCCCGTCGACCGGGCCGATCAACAGGTGATCGCCTTCCTGCAAGCCGTCGAAGATTTGCACCCGCAGGCGGTCGCTGATGCCGGTGCGCACCTCGCGTTGCTCGATGCGGCCGTTTTTGGCGACGACCTGCGCGGTCTGGATGTTCGGTTGCGTGCCGCCTTGCAACGCGGCGATAGGCGCGGTGAGCACGTCTTTCGCCTGGTCGGACACGAAGAACACTTGTGTGGTCATTTCCGCCATCAGTGCGTTGTCGGCGTTATCGACGTCGAGCAGCACGGTGTACAGCACCACGCGAGCGCTGCCGCTTTTGCTCGAACTGGTCGGGCTGCCACCGCCCTGGCTGGTCTGGTCCAGAGGCTTGGGCGGCACCGGCAGGATTTGCCGCACGGTGCTACTCCAGCGCCGCTTGCCACCGCTGAGGGTGGTGAACCAGGCCGTCATGCCGGGTTTGACGTGACCGATGTCGGCTTCCGAGACTTCGGCCCAGACCGTCATCGGCGACAACTTGGCGATGCGCAGAATCAGCGGAGTTTGCTGTTGCGCGTTGAGGGTCTGGCCGACCCGTGCGTCGAGTGCGACCACGGTGCCGGACATCGGCGCGTAAATGCGCGTGTAACCGAGCTCGGCCTGATCGCTGCGCAGGCTGGCCTGGGCCTGGCGGATCTGCGCCTGGAACATGTCGATGCGCGCCTGGGTGGCGCGCAGCTCTGCCTGGGCAGTTTGTACGTCTTCTTCGCGGGTGGCGCCGCCGGCCTTGAGGTTCTGCTGGCGCTGGAACTTTTGCCGGGCCAGCTCGTGCTGTGCCCGTTGTTCCTCGAGTTGTGCCTTGAGGTTTTCCACGGAAAAACGCCCGGCGTCGAGTTTGGCCTGTTGCGTGGACGGATCGATTTCCACCAGCAACTGGCCTTCCTTGATCACATCACCGACTTCCACATGGATCTTCTGGATCTGCCCGGACGCCTGCGCACCGACGTCGACGTAGCGTCGAGGTTGCAGGGTGCCCAGCGCCGTGACGCTGCTTTCGATGTCACCCCGACTGACTTGTACGGTGGCGAATTTGTCTCGGCCGGGCGGGATGACCTGCCAGGCAGCCACGGCGATAACGGGGATCAGACAAAGTGCTACAAGCAGGGCGCGTCGGGTGTGTCGGGGACGTTTCATGCAGGGTTCCGGCCAATGGATATCGGCCCGTCGCTCAGCCTGCGCACAAAATCCGGCAACAGTTGAACGCTGTCGGGAAGCCGACAGAGACGGGGAGCTGTCCTTTATACGAGGAAAGAGCCGAGGAATTTAGGCGCGGACACAATCAAATGTGGGAGCGGGCTTGCTCGCGAATGCGGAGTGTCAGTAAACGAATTTGCTTAATGACACACCGCATTCGCGAGCAAGCCCGCTCCCACATGTTCAAGACTATTTGTCGGGCAAGATGAAGCAATACTTTAAATCTATATGAGAATTACTATAAATTACGCACCTCGAACTGCCACTATCGTGCCACTGCCCATTTCGGCGGTCGTTGCGGTGGCTCAAGGAAAGAAACCGCACCCCTGCGGCCGGGAGTCATGGTTGGAAAACTACTATCGCGAGCTGGTGTGTTTCCTCAACGCCAAGCTGGGCAACCGTCAGGTGGCCGAAGATGTGGTGCATGACGCTTATGTGCGGGTTCTGGAACGTTCCAGCGACACGCCGATCGAGCAGCCCCGGGCATTCCTTTATCGCACCGCGCTCAACCTGGTGATCGACGACCATCGGCGCAATGCCTTGCGTCAGGTCGAATCGCTGGAAGTGCTCGACAACGAAGAACGCTATTTCACCCCGTCCCCGCACAACAGCCTCGACCACGGCCAACGCCTGGAAATGCTCCAGCGTGCCCTGGCGGAGTTGCCACGGCTGTGCCGCGAGAGTTTCCTGCTGCGCAAGATCGATGGCCTGTCGCACCCGGAAATCGCCGAACGCCTGGGGATTTCCCGGGCGCTGGTCGAGAAGCACATCGTCAATGCGATGAAGCATTGCCGCGTGCGGATGCGCCAGTGGGATGCCCACTGATCTTCTCCGGTGGGTAAAAAAACAATATTAAATTTTGTTTCATTGTCCTCGTTCCCTATCAACAGACGACCTGCTGTCCTGCTCAAGGCTGGTCAGGTCACTTAGGCTTACGCCCCACTGTTGAGGGGTTCATCCAGAGGACACTGGAAATGACACAGGCAATTGCATCGCCCATCGTTCACGACCTGATCGGCGTCGGTTTCGGCCCTTCGAACCTGGCGCTGGCCATCGCACTGCAAGAGCGCGGGCCGAGCCAGGGCGAGCTGGATGTACTGTTTCTCGACAAGCAGGCGGACTATCGCTGGCACGGCAACACCCTGGTGACCCAGAGCGAATTGCAGATTTCCTTCCTCAAGGATCTGGTGACCCTGCGCAACCCGACCAGCCCGTATTCCTTCGTCAACTACCTCAAGCACCACGGTCGTCTGGTGGATTTCATCAACCTCGGCACCTTCTATCCGTGCCGCATGGAATACAACGACTACCTGTGCTGGGTCGCCGGGCAATTCGCCGAGCAGAGCCGTTACGGCGAAGAAGTGCTGACCATCGAGCCGGTGCTGCACAACCAGCAGGTCGAAGCGTTGCGCGTGATCTCCCGCGATACCCAGGGCCAGCAACACGTGCGCACCGCTCGTTCGGTGGTGGTCAGCGCCGGTGGTACGCCGCGCATTCCCGAAGCGTTCAAGGCGCTGAAGGATGACGGTCGGGTGTTCCACCATTCGCAGTACCTGGCGCAGATGGCCAAGCAGCCGTGCGTGAACAATCAACCGATGAGCATTGCGATCATCGGTGGTGGGCAGAGCGCGGCGGAAGCCTTCATCGATTTGAACGACAGCTTCCCCTCGGTGCAGGTCGACATGATCCTGCGCGGCTCGGCGCTGAAACCGGCGGACGACAGCCCGTTCGTCAACGAAGTGTTCTCGCCGGAGTTCACCGACCTGGTGTTCCAGCAGGCGAGCAGCGAGCGCGAGCGTCTGGTCAACGAGTACCACAACACCAACTATTCGGTGGTGGACATAGACCTGATCGAACGCATCTACGGGATCTTCTATCGCCAGAAAGTCTCGGGCATCGCCCGTCATGCCTTCCGCACCCTGACCACTATTGAAAAAGCCACCGCCACCGAGCGCGGCATCGAACTGGCAGTGCGCAACAACGCCACCGGTGAAGTCACGGTTCGGCATTACGACGCGGTGGTACTGGCCACCGGTTATGAGCGTCAGATGCACCGCAAACTGCTGGCTCCGCTGGAGCAGTACCTCGGTGATTTCGAGGTGGACCGCAACTACAAGCTGATCACCGACGAGCGCTGCAAGGCCGGCATCTACATGCAGGGCTTCTGCCAGGCGAGCCATGGTTTGAGCGACACCCTGTTGTCGATCCTGCCGATTCGCGCGGATGAGATTGCCGGGTCTTTGTATGAGCATGGCAAGCACCGTGGGCATGGCCGTTCGGTGGTGGATTTGCTGCTCGCGACTGCCAGCTAAAACCTTCGGCGTCTGTCACGCCGCCATCGCCGGCAAGCCGGCTCCTACAGTTGATCGCATTCCCCTGTAGGAGCCGGCTTGCCGGCGATGGCGTCCTCAAAGACACCAAAAATGCCTAATCCTGAACCCTTCCTGAAGATCCCGGCAATTCCCCGACGACTTGCCAATGCATCGTTTACTCTCCAGAAATCGGGGCGTAAGCTTCGCGCGTTTTCATCAATAGCGGAGACCCACAGTGGGTACTTGTTCGAGTGACAGTAGTCGGCCGGTTTCGATAACCGGCAACAACCCGGCAAGATAACGCGCAACTTTTTGTGCCGTTGTCTCGCCTGATAGCGAGCAGCGGCATCCCGATCGCGGCCAGTCCTGGTCCGTGTCCCGACGTCCTCTCATCGACGCTGAACCGTGCGTGATGTTCGACTTTTTGTCGTCATCGCGGTGCACCGACACGCCTGCTGGAAGGTTTCCCGGCTGACCCTGGGGGAACTGCCATGAACCTGAACCTGCTCAAAGAATTCTTTGCCGGATTCCTGCGCACCCGTCACATCGCCCGACACTTCCGTCGCCTGGCGCTGCTGGAAACCTTCACCGACACCACGGTCAGCCGCGAGGTGCCGCCCACCTTGGCGCAAACTCTGGTGAGCGCCGCCAACAGCGACACCGGCCAACTGCTGCACAACCTCGGCAGCCACACCGATGGCCTGAGCGAAGCCGAAGCCGATGCACTGCGCGTGCAATTCGGCCTCAACGAAGTCGAGCACGAGCAACCGCTGCCGTGGTGGACTCACCTGTGGCACTGCTACAAAAACCCGTTCAACCTGCTGCTGACATTGCTCGCGGTCATCTCGTGGCTGACCGAGGACATGAAAGCCGCCATCGTGATTTTCTCGATGGTGGTGCTCTCGACCTTGCTGCGCTTCTGGCAGGAAACCAAATCCAACCAGGCGGCCGACGCGCTCAAGGCGATGGTCAGCAACACCGCCACGGTGATGCGTCGTGATGCCCTGCGCACCGAAGTCCCCATCAAACAACTGGTGCCGGGCGATCTGATCGTGCTCTCGGCCGGCGACATGATTCCCGCCGATTGCCGGGTGCTCAGCGCCAAGGACCTGTTCGTCAGCCAGGCGGCGATGACCGGCGAATCGATGCCGGTGGAAAAATTCCGCCACCAGCAGGACAGCGACACCAGCAATCCGCTGGACCTGGACAACATCCTGTTCATGGGCACCAACGTCGTGTCCGGCACGGCGATCGCGGTGATTCTGACCACGGGCAACAGCACCTATTTTGGCGCATTGGCCCAGCGGGTCGGCGCCACCGATCGCGCGCCGACGTCGTTCCAGACCGGGGTCAACAAAGTCAGCTGGTTGCTGATCCGCTTCATGTTCGTCATGGCGCCGCTGGTGCTGTTCATCAATGGGTTCACCAAAGGCGACTGGACCGAAGCGCTGCTGTTCGCACTGTCGATTGCCGTGGGCCTGACCCCGGAAATGCTGCCGATGATCGTCACCTCGACGCTGGCGAAAGGGGCGGTGTTCCTGTCGCGCAAAAAAGTCATCGTCAAGCGCCTCGACGCGATCCAGAACTTCGGCGCCATGGACGTGCTGTGCACGGACAAGACCGGCACCCTGACCCAGGACAAAATCTTTCTGGCGCGCAACGTCGACGTCTGGGGCAACGACTCCGACGACGTGCTGGAAATGGCCTACCTCAACAGCTACTACCAGACCGGCCTGAAAAACCTGCTGGACGTGGCAGTGCTCGAACACGTCGAAATCCACCGTGAACTGAAAGTCGGCACGGCGTTTCACAAAGTCGACGAGATCCCGTTCGACTTCACCCGGCGGCGCATGTCGGTGGTGGTTGCCGAGCGTGGTCAACCGCATCTGTTGATCTGCAAAGGTGCGGTGGAAGAGGTGCTGGCGGTGTGCACGCGGGTGCGTCACGGCGAACGCGATGAAGCACTGAGCGATGAACTGCTGGCGCGGATTCGTCAGGTCACCGCCTCGTTCAATGCCGAGGGGCTGCGGGTGGTGGCGGTTGCCGCGCGGCCGATGATCGAGGGGCGCGAGACTTACAGCCTGGCGGACGAGCAGGCACTGACGCTGATCGGCTACGTGGCGTTTCTCGATCCACCGAAGGAAAGCACCGCACCGGCCCTGAAAGCGCTGGCCGCGCATGGCGTGGCAGTGAAAGTGCTGACCGGCGACAACGAACTGGTGACCGCGAAGATCTGCCGCGAAGTCGGCCTGGAGCAGCAAGGCCTGTTGATGGGCAACGACATCGAGCGCATGACCGACGCCGAACTGGCGGTGGCCGTGGAGACCACCAACGTCTTCGCCAAACTGACACCGTCGCACAAGGAACGCATCGTCCGTCTGCTCAAAGGCAACGGCCATGTGGTCGGGTTCATGGGCGATGGCATCAACGACGCCCCGGCGCTGCGCACCGCCGACATCGGCATTTCGGTGGACAGCGCCGTGGACATCGCCAAGGAAGCGGCGGACATCATCCTGCTGGAGAAAAGCCTGATGGTCCTGGAGGAGGGCGTGCTGGAGGGGCGGCGGACCTTCGCCAACATGCTCAAGTACATCAAGATGACCGCGAGTTCGAACTTCGGCAACGTGTTCTCGGTGCTGGTGGCCAGCGCGTTCATCCCGTTCCTGCCGATGCTGCCGATGCACCTGCTGGTGCAGAACCTGCTCTATGACATTTCGCAGATCGCCATCCCGTTCGATAACGTCGACGAAGAAATGCTCAAGCAACCGCAACGCTGGCAACCGGCGGATGTCGGGCGTTTCATGCTGTTCTTTGGCCCGATCAGTTCGATCTTCGACATCACCACGTTTGCCTTGATGTGGTACGTGTTCGACGCCAATACCCCGGACCACCAGACCCTGTTCCAGTCCGGCTGGTTCGTGGTCGGGCTGCTGACCCAGACGCTGATCGTGCACATGATTCGCACACCGAAGATTCCGTTCCTGCAAAGCCGCGCCGCCATGCCGCTGCTGGTGATGACCGGAATCATCATGGCCGTGGGGATTTTCCTGCCGATGGGGCCCTTGGCGCACTACTTCAAATTGCAGGCGCTGCCGTCGCTGTACTTTGTGTTTTTGCCGGTGATTCTGCTGGCGTACATGGCGCTCACCCAGGCGGTGAAGGGCTTCTACATCCGCCGGTTTGGCTGGCAGTAATGCTGCCAGATGTAGGAGCGAGCCTGCTCGCGATAGCGGTAGATCAGCCACTTTAATGTTGGATGTACCACCGTCATCGTCGGAACGCCGCCCGGAGCCGGCTCGCTCCCACAGGGGATCGTGTGTTTTTCAAAGGATTCATCATGCAAGCACTCAACAACATCAACCTCACCTCCCTGGTCGACACCCTGGTCAGCCTCAGCGCGGCCTTCATCCTCGGTGGCCTGATCGGCTTTGAGCGTCAATACCGCCAACGCACCGCCGGCTTGCGCACCAACGTGCTGGTCGCGGTGGGGGCGGCGATTTTCGTCGACATGGCCAACCGCCTCGGCGGGGCCGAAGGCGCGGTGCGGGTGGTCGCCTACGTGGTCTCCGGCATCGGCTTCCTCGGTGCCGGGGTGATCATGCGCGAAGAGGGCAACGTGCGTGGCCTCAACACCGCGGCAACGCTGTGGGCCTCGGCGGCGGTCGGTGCCTGCGCAGGGGCCGATCTGGTCCTGGAGGCCTTGCTCGGTACGCTGTTCGTACTCGCGGCCAATACCTTGCTGCGGCCGATCGTCAACAACATCAACCGTCAGCCGCTGGATGTGATTTCGGCTGAAGTCACCAACATCGTTTACGTGATCGCTCGACGTTCACAACAAAAAGCCGTGCTGGCGCTGCTGGAAGCGGAACTTGAGCGCAGCAATTACCCGGCGAGCGATGTTGATGTACACGCGTTCGGCGCAGATGAAATCGAAGTGGAGGCGACCCTCGCGACGACGTCCGTGGACGGCGACGAACTGGATGCGCTGGTGGCGCGGATTTCGACATCGACGCTGGTGGTGCAGGCGTTCTGGAGTCCGAGTACGACGGAATAGCGTTGAATCCGCTCTGGCAACGGAATAAATGTCTCGGGTTTTAGGAATAGTCCTACAGAAAGCTCGTTGGCTCTTCCGTAGCCTTGCGGCCTCACGAATCTGAAACCCTCCTGGGGGCCCCGGTTGCCGAACAAAGCGTTACGTATCCTGATTGCCGACGAGCAGCATTTTCAGCGGATGAGAATCGAGCGCCTGTTCAACCGGCTCGATTATTACCGCGTGGCCCCCGTGCAAAACCTTGCCGAACTGCTGACCCTGACCGAGTACGGCGGCGTGCCTTTCGACCTGGTGGTCATCAATGCCGCGTTGGCGGACGGGGTACTGGACCTGCGCGACTTCTTCCTCGATCACCCACAGGTTCACCACGCCTTGATCTATGACGGGCCGCCGACCCCGGCTTGCGGGCAGCAAAAGGTTCAGGTGAGTGATGCTGCGTTACCCGATCTGGCGTGCATTCAACGGCTGATGGCGACCGTTGATCCACAGCTACCGTTCGTCGGTACTGTCATTTCTGTCAGGTAGTCGGGCACGTGTTTCCGTGCAAGAGTCTTCGCGCAGCTGCTGCGTGTAGCCGGGGGCTGCCCCATGGGCATTCATTACCCAATCGTCTTGTATCTGCACAGGGAGTTGCCATGAAGTCAGCGGTAATAGCAGACGATCATCCGGTGGTGTGCACTGCAGTCGCGATGCTGCTTACACAGCTGGGATTCAAACTGATTCATAAGGTATCCAACGGCAACGAGGTCTTTTCAGCGATCCGTAAGCATCAACCCGATCTGGTGGTGCTGGATCTGATGATGCCCCGTCTCGGCGGGCTGGAAGTGTTGGCCCGCATTCAGGCCAGTGACGAGCGTTGTCGAGTACTGGTTTTCACCGGGCAAGATCCAAGGTTTTATCAGGACCGCTGCATGCGTGCCAGCGCCAGGGCTTATGTTTCCAAGGCCAACGACTTGAAGCATTTGCACGAGGCAGTGCTGGCGGTGATGGCCGGTTACACCTATTTCGCCAAGTTGCCGTCGAGTTCGGTGTCGTTGAGCACAATGCAACTCAGCGAGATGGAGAGGATCGACAAGCTCTCCGACCGTGAACTGACCATATTCCGGTACCTGGCCGAGGGATTAAGCAACAAGGAAATCGCCAAACTCTTGAACCTGAGCCACAAGACCATCAGCACCTACAAAACCCGTTTGACGGAAAAACTCAATGTGGAATCCAAGGTTCACTTGAGAGAGACCGCCCAGCGTAACGGTCTGATTTGAGTGAGTACCTCTCGGCAATTGCGTTGGCTGATATCCCTCGTACTCCCGGTCTGTTTGTGGGTATCGACTGCCTATGCCCAACCGCAATCACTGACCCTGCTCGGACGCTCCAGCGTCGACGGCTACGACGTCAAACTGTCGGATGCCGATTCGCGTGTGCTGCGCCAGAAAGGCCGGCTGGTACTGGCCGTCTCGGCGCCGGATTATCCGCCCTTCGACATCACCACCACCGGCACCGACTACGAAGGGCTGACGGCTGACTATGCCGGGCTGCTCAAACAGCTATTGAGCGTGGAGATCGATGTTCACCGCTACGCATCGCGGGACGAGGCGGTGCGTGCGATCAAGGACGGCGCGGCTGACCTGTTGGGAACGGCCAACCGTTATGAGGTCGAGGATCCACAACTGCGGATGTCCAGTGCCTATGCCGATGATCAACCGGTGCTGGTCACGCGCACCGATTCATCCCAGCCACTGGACCCGGACCTTGCCGGTAAACGGCTGGCGATGCTGTACCACTATTTGCCCGAGCAACAAGTGCAGGCTTTTTATCCCAAGGCGAATGTGCAGCTGTTCCCTTCAACGCTGGGCGCGGTGGGCGCCGTTGCGTTTGGTCAGTCGGACGCCTATCTGGGGGACGCCATCAGCGTCAATCACCTGATCAGCAAAAATTACCTCAACAACGTTCAACTGGCGGATTTTTCCCGTATGGAGTCCGGGCGTTTTGCGTTTGCGATGAACCTCGACAACCTCCAGTTGCAACGCATCGTCAACCGGGCGCTGGCGGCGATCCCGACCAATGAACGAATGAATATCCTGCGGCGATGGGGCGGCAGCGGGGCTTCCATTGCCGGTACGCAAGCCCTGCACTTCAGTGTCGCCGAGCAACGCTGGCTCAATAATCATCCACGCGTGCGAGTGGCGATCAACCAAAACCTCATGCCGATTTCCTTCGTCGATGACGGGGGCAATTACCGGGGCATCAGCATCGATGTGCTGGCGAAAATCAGTTTGCGTACAGGCTTGAAATTCGACATTCAGCCAACCCGGTCAGTGGCTGAATTGTTCGAGTGGATCAGGAGCGGTCATGTTGACGTGGTCGCCGGGATCAGCCCCAGCATTGAGCGTGAAACAGAACTGCGATTTACCCGGCCGTTTCTGACCAGCCCGAATGTGCTGGTGACCCGCATCGCATCCGACAGCCCGCAGACACTGGATGAGATGGCGGGAAAAAAACTGGCCATCACCCAGGGCAACAGTGCCGGCGAATTCATTCGCCAGCATTTCCCGCAGGTCGAACTGGTTACTGCGCCGTTGACCGCAGACGGGATGGAAATGGTCGCCCAGGGCAGGACGGACGGCGCCATCAACTCGTTGATCGGTGCCCGGATCATGATTTCCCGGCAATACCGCGACCGCCTGCAAGTGACCAGCACCGTCGGCACCGATCCGGCCCGCAGCACCCTGGCGACCGGTCGCGAGGCCGTTGAGCTGCATTCGATCCTGGACAAGGCGCTGCTGAGTATCTCCCCTGAAGAAATCGATGAAATGACCGGTTATTGGCGCAATGACCTGATGGTTGAACAGAGCTTCTGGCTGCGTCACCGGCAGGACATTCTCCAGGCCTTTGTCGGTGCCGGCGCCTTGCTGTTGCTGGCGCTGGCCTGGATCGCCTGGCAGCGCCGGCAAATCCGCCTGCGTCAGCAATTGCTCAGTCAACTGCAGGACGCCAAGGACGCGGCGGATGAGGCGAACCGTGCCAAGACCACGTTTCTGGCGACCATGAGCCATGAGATCCGCACGCCGATGAATGCGCTGCTTGGCATGCTCGAACTGGCGCTGAAGCGAGCGGATGAAGGCGTCACCGACCGGCCGGCAATCGAGGTGGCGGCCAATGCCGGGCAACAATTGCTGGCGTTGATTGGCGACATCCTGGACATCGCCCGCATCGAGTCCGGGCATTTGTCCCTGACGCCGGAACGGGCCAACCTGCGCACGCTGGTCGAATCGGTGTGCCGGGTGTTTGAAGGCCTGGCCCGGCAGAAGAACCTGGAGTGGCGCGTCGACCTGGGCGAGCACAGCGACGCCGACGTGTTGATCGACCCCACGCGCTTCAAGCAGGTGCTGTCCAATCTGCTGAGCAACGCGATCAAGTTCACCCAAGAAGGTGAAGTGCGCCTGACGCTGCGGGTCGAGCCCCGTGCGGCCGGGCAACTGGCGGTCTCGGTGCGCATTGAAGACACCGGCATCGGTATCAGCGAGATCGATCGGCAGCGACTGTTCAGCCCGTTTGTGCAGGCGCAAAACAGCCAGCAAACAGGTCGAAACGGCTCGGGTCTGGGGCTGGTGATCAGCCGCACGTTGTGCGAAATGATGGGCGGTCAATTGCAGCTTGCCAGCGTGTTGGGGAAGGGCACGCGGATTGATGTCTGTCTGGATCTGCCCGCGTTGCAACCGTTGCCGTCCAGTGAGTTACCTGACCTTGAGGAACAGGCTCAGACCCGGCCGCTGACCATTCTGGTGGTCGATGATTACCCGGCCAATCGATTGCTGCTCTCACGGCAGTTGAGCTACCTGGGCCACCGGGTGATGGACGCCGAGGATGGCCAGCAAGGTCTTGATCGATGGCGCGAGTATGATGTTGAAGTGCTGATTACCGACTGCAACATGCCGGTGCTCAGCGGTTATGAGTTGGCCGGGGCCATCCGCGATGAAGAGCGGACTCAGGGATTGCAACCGATCCTGATTCTGGGGTTGACCGCCAATGCGCAGCCCGAGGAGAAGGCCCGTTGCCTGGAAGCGGGGATGGACGACTGCCTGTTCAAACCGATCCGCCTGGCGGATCTGGGCGTCTGGTTGGCGTCCAGGTTTGCCGATGGATCACCGGTGCCGCCCCTCGAAACACCCTCAACCGCCGACATCGACTTGAGCGGTCTGGAGCGCTACGTCGGCAAGGACGACGAGCTGATCAATCAACTGTTGAGCGACCTGGCCGCGACCAATCGCACGGATCGGGATGAGTTGCTCAAGGCCCACGCCAGTGGCGAACAGCATGCCCTGCGTAAGTTGGCGCACCGCATCAAGGGCGGGGCGCTGATGGTACGGGCGGACGGTCTGGTCAAATGCTGCGAGGACCTCGAGCGTGCCTGCGGTGATGGCCGTGCAGGGCTGATCGACGAAGCCGTCGTTCAGTTGCTGCAGGCCATGACGTGCCTCGACCGACGCCTGGCGCAGGGTTGACGCTTAATCCCAGTTCGGCGCGATGCCTTTGGGGCTGGTCAGGCGGTGGGCGCGTTCAAGGCCGGCGATCAACGCCATGTCGGCGTCGCTCAGGGTCAGGGCGCAGGCCTTGAGGTTGCTTTCCAGGTTGGCGCGCTTGGTCGACGACGGGATCACCGCGTAACCCGATTGCATGGCCCAGGCCAGGGTGACTTGCGCAGGCGTTGCTTGCAGACGCTCGGCAATCTGCTGGATGACCGGGTCTTTCAGCACTTCGCCGTATGCCAGGGTCATGTAGGAGGTGATCTGGATATCCTGGTTCTGCGCGAACTCGACGACCTTGCGGTTTTGCAGGTACGGGTGCAATTCGATCTGGTTGGTGGCGATGTGCTCGGCACCGATGGCGGCGATGGCTTGCTTCATCAGGTCGACGGTGAAGTTGGAGACGCCAATCTGCCGGGTCAATCCGAGTTTTTTGGCTTCGAGCAACGCGCCCATGAATTCTTCGACCGGCACCTGGTTTTCCGGCGATGGCCAGTGGATCAGTGTCAGGTCGAGGTAGTCGGTCTGCAGTTTTTGCAGGCTCTCTTTGAGGCTGTCGATCAAGCGGTCCTTGGCGAAGTTGGCGACCCAGATCTTGCTGGTGATGAACAGCTCTTCACGGGCAATGCCGCTGGCCGCGATGGCCTCGCCGACCTCGGCTTCGTTCTCGTAGATTTGCGCGGTATCGATGGCGCGGTAGCCCAGTTCCAGGCCAGTGCTCACCGAATCAATGACCACCTGGCCTTGCAAGCGAAACGTACCAAGACCGAATGCGGGAATAGACATCAATGACTCCAGGGGTTGCAGTGGGAATGGGCACGAGTATCCGTGCCTGCATCCTTGAGAAAAACCGCTGGATGGGCAAAGCAATGTTTACCGCAAGTCATGAATAGTGGGATGTCTGCGAAATTGATGGTGTCCGGTCTGGCCCCTTCGCGGGCAAGCCTCGCTCCTACAGGGGGGTACACTGTTTCTGTAGGAGCGAGGCTTGCCCGCGAAGGCAACGACTCGGTCTAAAACCTTACCCCCGAGCCTCAAGAATCATGCAGGTGGTCGACCCCGTCGCATACAACCGCCCATCCACATCATAAATCCGCCCCTCGGCCAGCGCCGTCGAACGCCCCAGGTGCACAATCTTGCCCTCGGCCCGCACCGGTCCGCTGGCGCCGGTCAACGCGCGGACATAACTGATGCGCAGATCCAGCGTCGTATACCCTTGGCCCTTTTTCAGCTGCGTATGAATCGCGCAGCCCATGCACGAATCCAGCAAGGTCGCCGCATAGCCACCATGCACGCTGCCCAGCGGGTTGTAATGCCGGGCGTCCGGCGTGCCCTGGAAGATGAACAGCCCGGCCGACCATTCGATAGGGATGAAGTCCATCAGCGTGCCAATCGGCGGCGAGGGCAGTTCACCGTTGCCGATGCCCTCGAAGAACTCGGCCGGCGACAGCGCGCTGACCTCGGCCAGCGACAGGCTGCCGGGCCCGGCCAGACGTGCGCGCATGGCGTCTTCCTGAACGATCCATTGGGCGAGGGTGGCTTCTCGGTTGGGGCTTTGCATGTTCAGTGTCCTCGGACGGGCGCGGATATTATGGTTGTAATCTTGGCTGATATTATGTCCGAAATAAAAACTCCGCCAGCCCCCACTCATCGGCCCTGTAGGAGCGAGCCTGCTCGCGATGGAGGTCAACGGTAACGCAGCCAGTCTGACACCCCGCGGAGCTCTCACGTTTTTCGCGAGCAAGCTCGCTCCTACAGGTTCGTCCGTGTCGGCAAAAAAAGGGCTAGGCGATGTCGCTGTGGGTGAATTCCTCACCGAGAAAGTCAATCAACGTCCGCACCGACGGCAGCAACCCACGGCGAGAGGGGAAAATTGCATGGACGATCCCGCACTTGGGCGCCCAGCCCGGCACCAGTTCGACGAGGCGTCCGGCGGCAATGTCATCGCGCACCACCACGCTGGGCAGGTGCGCGACGCCAATCCCCGCGAGCACCGCGTGACGCAGGGCCAGCAAGTCATCGGTGACCATGCGTGGCGCGTGTCGAATCAGCGCGCTGGCGCCGTTCGCACCGAATAATTCCCACTGATATTCACGCTGCGCCGCGCCCCAATGCACGCTGGGCAAACCGCTGAGGTCGGCCGGGGAGGCGGGCGTCGACAAGCGTTCGGCAAAGGCCGGGCTGCCCACCAGGCATTGGGTACTGTTGCCCAGCACCTTCATCACCATGTCGGTGTTCTCCAGCGGCGGAAAGCGCACGCGTAAGGCGATGTCGAATCCCTCGTGGATCAGGTCGACCCGGCGGTTGGTGCTCTCGATGAACAACTCCACCAGTGGGTATTTGAGCATGTAGCGGGTCAGCATCGGCCCGACCCAGGAGTTGAGCAACGCG
Organism: Pseudomonas sp. FW300-N2A2; assembly: GCF_017351735.1. Lineage (NCBI taxonomy): Bacteria > Pseudomonadati > Pseudomonadota > Gammaproteobacteria > Pseudomonadales > Pseudomonadaceae > Pseudomonas > Pseudomonas sp. FW300-N2A2. The sequence goes on from NZ_JACNDU010000018.1 coordinate 95,329, forward strand.
GTCGGGCAACTGATGCGCACCAGGCCTTGCGGTTCGGAGCGGTTGCGCTCGATCAGTTCGGCGGCGCTTTCCGCTTCCACGCGCATGGCCAGGCAACGCTGGTAATACGCCTGGCCGATTTCGGTCAGCGAACAATGCCGGCTGGTGCGGTGCAACAGACGTACACCGAGGCGCTCTTCGAGCTCGGCGATGCGTCGGCTGAGCTTCGATTTGGGCATGTCCAGCGCCCGCCCGGCCGCAGCGAAACCCTGATGTTCCACCACTTGGGTGAAGTAGTAGAGGGTGTTGAGGTCTTCCACCATCGTTCTCCATATAGAACGCTAAGGCTGATTTTTGCAGTCTAGCGTACCAAAGGGTTCGGTTTTAAGCTTTGTCCATCGCGTCAAACCACAGATTTCGGAGGCAGCATGAAAAACATCATCGGCATCTACACCAGCCCACGGACCCATTGGGTTGGCGACGGTTTTCCGGTTCGTACGCTGTTTTCCTACGACAACCTGGGCAAACACATCAGCCCGTTTTTGCTGCTGGATCACGCCGGCCCTGCTGAATTCACCCCGACCACCGAGCGTCGTGGCGTTGGTCAGCATCCGCACCGCGGTTTCGAAACCGTGACTATCGTTTATAAGGGCGAACTGGAGCACCGCGACTCCACCGGCAGCGGCGGCAAGATCGGCCCGGGCGATGTGCAATGGATGACTGCCGCCTCGGGGATTCTCCACGAAGAGTTCCACTCCGAAGGCTTCGCCAAAACGGGCGGCACCCTGGAAATGGTCCAGCTGTGGGTCAACCTGCCGGCTAAAGACAAAATGGCCGACGCTGGTTACCAGACGATTCTCGACGGCGACATTCCGAGCATCCCGCTCAAGGACGAGGCCGGCAGCCTGCGCCTGATCGCTGGCGAATTCGACGGCCACACCGGCCCGGCGCGGACATTCACCCCGGTCGATGTCTGGGACTTGCGCCTCAACGGCGGCAAGTTGCTGACCCTCGATCTGCATGAAGGTCGCAACACCGCACTGGTGGTGCTGCGTGGCACGGTTCAGGTCAACGGCCTGGAACTGGTGCGCGAAGGGCAGCTGGCGTTGTTCGAACGCAACGGCCACCAGCTCAGCCTGGAAGCCAATAACGACGCCGTCGTGTTGCTGCTCAGCGGCGAGCCGATCGACGAACCCATCGTCGGCCACGGCCCGTTCGTGATGAACAGCGAGCAAGAGATTCACCAGGCCTTTGCCGATTTTCAATCGGGCCGGTTTGGACGGATGAGCGGTTGATACACGGATAGATGGTTGCACCGCGCCAGGCTTGACTGACTACGCTTGTCTGGCCGCGTCTGAATGATCAATCAAAACACCCCCACGCCGAACTGTTCGGCATCGATTAAAACCGAGGATGACCCCATGACTACTTCTTACAAACGTCTCGACAAGGATAACGCCGCCGTTCTGTTGGTGGATCATCAGGCTGGCCTGCTGTCCCTGGTGCGGGACATCGAACCGGACCGTTTCAAGAACAACGTGCTGGCCCTGGCCGACCTGGCCAAGTACTTCAAATTGCCGACCATCCTCACCACCAGTTTCGAAACCGGCCCCAACGGCCCGCTGGTGCCCGAGCTCAAAGCGCTGTTTCCGGATGCGCCTTACATTGCCCGTCCTGGCCAGATCAATGCCTGGGACAACGAAGACTTCGTCAAGGCGATCAAGGCCACCGGCAAGAAGCAACTGATCATCGCTGGCGTGGTGACCGAGGTGTGCGTGGCATTCCCGGCGCTGTCGGCACTGGCGGAAGGTTTTGACGTGTTTGTGGTGACGGACGCTTCCGGCACGTTCAACGAGCTGACCCGCCAATCGGCCTGGGACCGCATGTCGTCCTCCGGCGCGCAACTGATGACCTGGTTCGGCCTGGCCTGCGAGCTGCATCGCGACTGGCGCAACGACGTGGAAGGCCTGGCGACCCTGTTCTCCAACCACATCCCGGACTACCGCAACCTGATGACCAGCTACAACACGCTGACCAATAGCAAATAACATCACACGTTCTCTGTAGGAGCCGGCTTGCCGGCGATGGCGATCTTGAAACCGTCATCGCCGGCAAGCCGGCTCCTACAGTGTTTTGTGTTGTTCCAACGACTGCGTTTGCTCCTACACTGTGCCCATCCGTACATGGCTGGAGTTGCTTGATGCTGTCACTGCTTACCAATCACCCGCTGGTCTGTGCCCTGATCCTGATCATCATCGATCTGGGGCTGTGGCGCTTGATCAGTGCTAGTGGCAGCAACTGGAAACTGTTGGTGCGGCTGCTGATTTTCACGTTGTTCAGCATCCTGTTGTTCAACGAAGGCCTGAACCCTCTGGAGCCCGCGCCCTGGGCGGACAACGTGCCGTTGCACCTGGCGGCGACCGGCTTGCAGATTGGCTGGTGGCTGTTCGGCGCGCGCACCCTGACGGTGTTGATCGGCGCAGGGATGATGCAACGGGTCGGGCACACCGGTCGCCTGCTCCAGGATTTGCTGGGCGCGGTGATTTTCCTGATCGCGATCATCGCGGCCCTGGCGTACGTGCTCGACCTGCCGGTCAAAGGCGTGCTGGCGACGTCCGGCGCGTTGGCGATCATCGTCGGCCTGGCGTTGCAAAGCACCCTCAGCGACGTGTTCTCGGGGATCGTCCTCAACACCACCAAACCCTATCAACTGGATGACTGGATCTCTATCGACGGCACCGAAGGTCGGGTCACCGACATCGATTGGCGTGCCACGCGCCTGCAAACGTCCCAGGGCAGCATGGCGGTGATCCCCAACTCGCTGGCGGCCAAGGCCAAGATCATCAACTTCAGCCGGCCGAGCGACATTTTCGGCGTGTCGATCAGCTTGCAGTTGAGCCCGCACGCCCGTCCGCAAACGGTGATCGATGCGCTGGAGCGGGCGATGGAGGGGTGCCGATACCTGCTGGCCAAGCCAGCGCCGTGTGTCGCGCTCAAAGGTTCGAGCGCCACCGGCGTGGAATACGAAATCAGCGGCTTCGTGGTCTCGATGGACCAGAAGCGCATGGTGCGCAATCTGCTGTTCGATCTGGCGTTCCGGCACTTGCAAGCGTCGGGCGTGAGCCTGTTGTCCAGCGTCGAATCGAATGCACCGGTGAACCTGTCGCGGCCACGGGCGTTGCTGGAAAGCTCGGCGATCTTCTCGACTTTGCGTCAGGAAGAAAAAGAAACCTTCAGCCAGCACATGACCCTGCAAAACTTCCGCGCCGGGGAAATGATCCTGCCGGCGGGGGAGGTCAGCGATCATCTGTTCATCATCGAATCCGGCGTGGTCTCGGTGGCGCTGAGCCGCGCCGGGGGCAAGTTCGAGTCCGGGCGCATGGGGCCGGGCGAGGTGATCGGCGAGGGCGGGATCTTGTCGGACACGGCGCTGCCGGCGGACTTCAGCGCCAAGACCGCCTGCAGCCTGTACCGGATCGAAAAGGACTACCTCAAACCGTGCCTGGATGCGCGGCATGACATCGGCGAAGCGATGAGGGCGTTGCTGGATTTCCGTTTGCACAAGGCACAGACGTTGACCCAGGAAACGCCGAAGGTGGTGGAGAAGAAGGGGTTTTTGCAGTGGTTGCGCAGTCGGGCTTAGCGGTTTGTAGTGAATGGCCGCTTCGCGGATCGCGAGCAGGCTCACTCCCACAGTTGATCTTCAGTGAACTCAATATTTGTGTACGACGGAGATTCAATGTGGGAGCGAGCCTGCTCGCGATGGCGGTAGCTGGCTCACTGCAAATTCCGGATCAGAAATCCAGCGTCGCCGACACCTTCAGCGTCCGCGGTGTCCCCTGCGTCAGGTACCCGCCATTCGCCGAGGCCCAATATGCCTTGTTCGCCACGTTCTCCAGATTGGCGCGCAAGGTGATGTACTTCTCATCCATCTTGAAGGCATACCTCGACCCCACATCAAAGCGGTTCCACGCCGGAATGCTCTGGGTGTTGGCGGCGTTCAGGTATTGCCCGCCGGTGCGCAGCATCCGCGCACTGAGCGCCGCGCCTTCAATCCCCGGTACGTCCCAATCCGCCCCGACGTTGAGTTGAAAACGCGGTACGCCGACGGCGCGGTTGCCGTCGTTGACCCCGTTGGTGCTGCCTTCGATTTCGGTCTTCATCAGCGTCGCGCCGCTCAGCAGGCGCAGACCATCAAGCGGCTCGCCATAGACGTTCAACTCCACGCCTTTGTTTTGCTGCTCGCCATCGACCCGGAAGATCCCGTCCTGGGTGTAGCTCGACGGTTGTTCGATGCGGTACACGCCCAGGCTCGCGCCATAGGTGTCCATGTCCAGGCGCACGCCGGCTTCGATTTGCTTGCTGCGCACCGGGGCGAAGGTCTCGTCGCGGTTGATCGCGCTGGTCGGCGGCGTCGGGCCCTTGGCCAGGCCTTCGATGCGGTTGGCGTAGAACGAAACGTGTTCCCACGGCTTGATCACCAGGCCATAGACCGGCGTGCTGATCGACTCTTCATAACTTGAAGTGCGCGCGCCGGTGGTGGTGTTCCAGCCGTCGACGTTGAGTGTCTGGCGCCGTACGCCGAGGGTGAGCAAGACGCGATCATCGATGAAACCCAGGGTGTCGGACACCGCCGCGCTGCGCAGGGTGTTCTTGCCGACGATGCGCGGGTCGTGAATGTCGCTGGCAAACGATGTGGGGCTTGGGCGCGGTTTGTCCGTGACGTCGTAGAGGTTGGTGCTGTAGCGCGTGGCGGTTCCTATGGTTTCGAACGCCGAGCGTTGCTGGCCCCAGATACCCGCGAGGCCCAGGTTCAATTGGTGACTGATCGGCCCGGTGTTCAAGTGGCCGTTGAGGCCGGTCATCAGGCTTTTGTTGTCCTCGTCGTGAGGCGAGTAAAGCATGCCGCCCCGGGCATTGCCGTTGAGGTCGGTGACGGTCAGCGACGAATACACGCCGTTTTCCCGCGTGTGTTTGGCGCCGCCGGACACGTAGGCGGTCCAGTTGTCACTGAGGTCGTACTCGGCGCGGGCCATGCCGAAGGTGTCTTCCAGTTGCGAGTAGCTCCAGCTCTGTGCGTACCCGGCGTTGGCATCCGGCACCTTGGGCGCTTTGCTCAAGGTCGAATCGACATAGATCACCGAGCGGCCCTGATTGATCACCTGTTTCTGATAGCCCAGGTCCGTCGACACCCGCAGGCGATCACCTCGGTAGTCCAGGCCGACGCTGATCAGCGACGAGCGACGGTCTTCGTCATCGACGGCGGTGGCGCCTTCGCGTTGCAACAGATTGACCCGCGCGCCGAATCGGTTGTCTTCGCCAAAGCGCTGGCCCAGGTCCAGATGCCCGCCGACCCGGCCATCGTCACTGTAATCGAGAGTGACGCTGCGGGTCGGCACATCGTTGGCGCGCTTGGGTTGCAGGTTGACGCCGCCGCCAATCCCGCTGCCGCTGGGCGTAACACCATTCACAAAAGCGTTCGGTCCCTTGAACAACTCGACCCGTTCCAGCGCTTCGGTGGCGATGATCTGCCGGGGCAGGATGCCGTAAAGACCGTTATAGGAAATGTCATCGGACAGCAGCGGCAAACCGCGGATCACGAACACCTGGGAGAAGTTGCCAAAGCCGGCGGACTGCCGCACCGAAGCGTCGTTAAGCAACACATCGCCCACAGTCTGCGCTTGCTGGTCGGCGATGGTTTTGGCGGTGTAGCTGGTGACGCTGAAGGGCAGGTCTTTCAAGGCCTGGTTACCGAGCATGCCGATCTGCGCAACCTTGGCGACCTGACCGCCACCGTAGGTGTCCGCGTTGTCGTCGCGCAGGGCGCTGACGCTGGTGGCGCCCAACTCCAGTGCACCGTTGGCAGCGACTCGCGGCGCCACGGTGTAACCGTTTCCGCCCGTGCTGATCAACTTGAAACCGCTGCCTTCAAGCAATTGCGCGAAGCCCGATTGCACGCTGTAGTTGCCTTGCAATCCCGGACTCTGGCGATTGCCCAGTTGCGCCGGATCGAACGACAACGGCACGCCGACCGCCACGGCGAATTGCGCCAGGGTATGGCTGAGCAAGCCCGGCCCGATGTCGACGTTGCGGCTGGCACTTTCGCTGACGGTGTCAGCGGCATGGCTGTTGATCGGCAGCATCGCGGTAAAGGCCAGGGCAATGCTCAGGCTCAGGGCCTTGAGCGGGAAATCGGCGGGGCGGTGCAGCGGTGTCGAAGTCATTCGGCGTTCCTGTCGAGCGCGTGGAATTGAAGAGGTCTATCCACACACCGAACGAAACGCGGAAAGGTATCAGGGGACTGTGAAATAGTTTTTCAGCGCACTCAGGCCCGCGGCTCGACCGACAGCCAGTAGCGGGTCAGGCTGCTGATTTTCAGCGGCAGCGTATCGCTGAGCAGACGCAGGCTGGCATCGGTGTCACGCAGGGAAAACGCCCCCGACACCCGCAACCCCGCGACATCCGCATGACAACGCAACACGCCGGGGCGATAGCGGCTCAATTCGCCGAGCAATTCGTCCAGGCGCATATTGCTCGCCAGCAACATGCCCTTGTCCCAGGCCAGGGCGCTGGTGTCGAAAGGTTCGAGCGGGTCGAGGCGATTGAGCTTGAAGCTCTGACGCTCACCGGCCTTGAGCGTCGTGCTCTGCTGGAGCAACTGCGGCGTGACTTCCACCAGCCCTTCGAGCACCGACACCTGGCTTCTCGAGCCAGTGATGCGCACGCAAAACCGCGTACCCAGCGCACGGGCGATGCCTTGCGGGGTTTCGACGATAAAGGGCCGGGCGCCGGGATCCTTGGCGGTGCTGATCAACACTTCGCCATCCAGCAGCACCACTCGGCGTTCACGCGGGGTAAAGGCAATGTCCACCGCACTTTCGGTGTTGAGCAGCACCTGACTGCCATCGGGCAGTTGCAGGTTTTTCTGTTCGCCCACTGCCGTGCGCTGATCGGCGGTCCATTGTTGCCAGGACGCGTGTTGCGAGGCGATGCCCAAGGGGCCGGCCATCAGCAGCAAGCCAATACGCGTGAGGGTCTGGCGGCGGCTCAAACCATCCTTGCGTGCCGCTCGCTGCAGGGTCTGGATGGCCAGGTTGGCCGGCACGCTGCGAAATTCTCCGAGCAGCGCTTCGGCCCGTTGCCAGGCCAGCGCATGCTCGGCACTGCGATTGCGCCATTGTGCAATGGCGTGATGGTCGGACGGCGTCGCGCTGCCTGAATGCAACTGCACCAGCCAGTCGGCGGCTTCGCCGAGAATGTGCGGGTTGATCATCGACGAATTCATCAGGCGACACTCAGGCAGGCAATGAACGCGGTGCGCATGTGCCGTTTGACGGTGATCAGCGACACATTCAGGCGTGCGGCGATCTGGTTGTAGGTCAGCCCTTCGATCTGTGACAGCAGAAAGGTTTCTCGAGTGATGGCCGGCAATTCGCGCAGCAGCGCTTCGATGCGCATCAGGGTTTCGAGAATCAGCAGGCGGGTTTCCGGTGACGGCACCTCCGCGGCCGGCAGGTGGGCAATGGTCTCCAGATAGGCGCGTTCGATGTCCTGTCGACGCCAGCGATCAATCACCAGGCCCTTGGCGATGTGCGTCAGCAGTGCCCGGGGCTCGCTGCCCCAGGGCTTGACGACTTGCCGGGTCAGCAAACGCAGGAACGTATCGTGGGCCAGGTCCGCCGCGTCGCAGCGATTGCCGAGTTTTCGCTGCAGCCATCCCTGCAGCCAACCGTGGTGTTCGCTGTAGAGGGTATGGATTTGCTGGTTCAAAGGCTGGTCGGCTGACGACATGGGGGACTGATACTCTTTTCCGGCGTCCTGGCCTGATGCAATTAAGAATTGATCGCATTCTAGTGGCGAGGACCGAGTGCTGGCAATCAGCCCGACAGACTATTTTTCGCCCCCCTGTAGGAGCCGGCTTGCTGGCGATAGCATCACCTCACTCATCAATTTGCTCCGAGTTGCCCGCATCGCCAGCAAGCCGGCTCCTACAAGGGCGGCGGCGGTCTACTCGACTTTTGAGAAATTGGATATTCCAGCAGTCGGCCTGCAGGACTAACTTAGCTCCACCCCCACTTGCTCCCGGAGCCTGCCATGAAACCCCGTATCGATTTCTACACCGCGTCCCCTGATGCCCTCAAAGCCATGATCGCCCTGGAAACCGCCGTTTCGAAGCTGCCGCTGGAAAAGACCCTGATCGAACTGGTCAAGTTGCGTGCTTCGCAAATCAATGGCTGCGCCTTCTGCATCGACATGCACACCGCCGATGCGATCAAGGGCGGCGAAACCCCGCGTCGCCTGTTCGCCGTGACCGCCTGGCGCGAGGCCCCGTTCTTCACCGAGCGCGAACGTGCTGCGTTGCTCTGGACCGAATCCCTGACCCAACTGAGCCTGACCCACGCTCCGGACGAAGACTACGAAGTGGTCGCTGCGCAGTTCAGCCCCAAGGAAATGGTCGACCTGACCGTGGCGATTTCCACCATCAATAGCTGGAACCGTCTCGCCGTAGGCTTCCGTAAAACGCCTCAGGCCTGATCAGTGAGCGTCCGCTGAAGGCGCGGCCGGTGGTTGCACCTTGCGCATCAAGGGCACCATCGCCGTGGCGATGATGAAGCAGACCATGATCATCAGAAACGCATCGCCGTAGGTTTGCGTCTGCGCTTCGCGGTAGGTCAGCAGCCATAGCTGGTGCAGGCTGGCGGTGACACCCGCGTCACCGCTTTGGCCGAGCGTGGCGAAGTTGCTGCCGACCTGGGACAGCCATTGATTCAGGGCTTCGTTGGTGCTGTTGAGGTTTTCCGCCAATCGTGTGAAGTGCAGGTTGGTGCGGTCATTGAGGATCGTCGCGCAGGCGGCGATGCCAATGGCTCCGCCCAGGTTTCGCATCAGGTTGAACAGCCCGGAAGCGTGTTTGAGTCGCGCCGGCGCCAGACCGCCGAGGGTCAAGGTGACCGCCGGTGGCACCGCCAATTGCTGGGCAATTCCGCGCAGCGCTTGCGGCAGCATCAATTCCTTGCCTCCCCAGTCATGGGTGATCGGGCTGAAATCCCACATCGACAAAGCGAATAACCCAAGGCCGGTCATCATGACCCAGCGCAGATCGATGCGGTTGGCCAGAAAGGCGTACAGCGGAATCGCCATGATCTGGAACACTCCGGTGGAGAAAACCGCCAGACCAATGTCCAGCGCGCCATAACCCCGGACGCGACCGAGAAACAGCGGCGTCAGGTAAATTGTGGCAAACAGGCCGATCCCGGTGACAAACGAGAAGAAGCAGCCGAGGGCGAAGTTGCGGTCTTTGAGGGCGCGCAAATCGACGATCGGGTTGGCCACGTGCAAGGTCCGGCCGATGAACGCCAGGCCCGCCAGGCCGCTGATCCAGGCGGTGGTCAGAATCGTGCGGTCACTGAGCCAGTTCCAGCGCGGGCCTTCTTCGAGGGTGTATTCCAGGCAGCCGAGAAACAGTGCCAGAAACACCATGCTCAAATAGTCGGCGCCCTTTAGCAGCGACAGTTCCGGCTGATCGATCTTCACCAGCATCGGCACCGCCACCGCGACGAAAATCCCCGGCACCAGGTTGATGTAGAACAGCCAGTGCCAGGAGGAAACGTCGGTGATCCAGCCACCAATCACCGGCCCCAGTGTCGGTGCCAATGACGCCACTGCGCCGATGGTCGCGGCGGCGATCACCCGTTGTTTGCCGGTGAAGAAAAAGAACGCCGTGGTGAACACCAGCGGGATCATCGAGCCGCCAAGAAACCCTTGCAGGGCGCGGAAGGCGATCATGCTCTGAATGTTCCAGGCCGCGCCGCAGAGCAGGCTGGCCAGGGTGAAACCCACCGCGGATGCGCAGAACAGCCAGCGGGTAGAGAACACACGGGAGAGCCAGCCGGACAGCGGAATCACGATGATTTCGGCGATCAGGTAGCTGGTCTGCACCCACGCCGTTTCGTCAGTGCCCGCCGACAACCCGCCGCCGATATCGCGCAATGAAGCCGAGACGATCTGGATATCCAGCAGGGCAATGAACATGCCGATGCACATGGTGGCGAAGGCGAACACCTTGGTCGCCGTCGCCATGTTCGCGGCGTTGAACGGCTGCGCGGGGGCGGCGAGGGCGCGGCTCATGGCGTGCTGGCCACGGCAGGCGTTTCAGGCTCCTTGCGTGTGTCGACTTCAGCGGTCACCGACAGGCCCGGACGCAGATGCCCAAGCACGCCGTCGGCAGGATCGAGCACGATCCGCACTGGCACTCGCTGCACGATTTTGGTGAAGTTGCCGGTGGCGTTTTCCGGTGGCAACACGCTGAACTGCGAACCGCTGGCCGGCGCGAGGCTGTCGAGGTGCCCGTGGAATACCTGCCCCGAGAGCACGTCGGCGTGAATGATCACCGGTTGGCCCGGTGTCATGTGCGCCAGTTGGTCTTCCTTGAAGTTGGCATCGACCCACAGCCCGCTGGCCGGCACCACTGACAACTGCTGCGAACCGGCCTGCGCATACGCACCGACCCGAGCCCGGCGATTGCCGATCACGCCATCCATCGGTGCGCGCAACTCGGTGTAGCCGACGTTCAATTGCGCCAGGTCTCGTTCGGCCCGGGCTTGCATCAGCGCGGCACGTGCTTGCTGTTTCTGAGTGTCGATCACGTTCAATTGGCGTTGCGCCGCCAGCAGTTCAGCCTGGGCCCGAGCACTCAGCGCCTGGGCGGTCTTGAAGGTGGCGTCGGCCCGTTGCGCACTTTCCACGGAGACGGCGTTGCTGCCGACCAGGCGTTTGTAGCGTGCATTGTCGTCCCGTGAGCGGGCCGTTTCAGCGCCGGTGGCATCGATCCCGGCACGGGCCTGACCGATCACCGCGTGTTGCAGTTGTTCGGTGGCGTCGAGGTTGGCCAGCAAGGCTTCTTGCGCAGCCACCGCGCCTTCGGCCTTGGCCAGGTTAGCGCGGTAGTCACGGGAATCGAGGCGGATCAGCACATCGCCGGCCTTCACTTTCTGGTTGTCGCTGACCAGCACTTCTTCGATGTAACCCGCGACCTTCGGCCCGATCACCGTCACGTCGCCGCCAATGTAGGCGTCGTCGGTTTCTTCGATGAAACGCCCGGCGGTCCACCAATGGGTGGCGTAAAGGCCTGCACATATCAGGGCAGCAATGGCCAGCGTCAGCAGGATCAGGCGCTTGAGCAGGGGAGGCTTGGGCGTGCTCACCGCAACGGCAACGTTGGGTTCAAGGCTGGGCATGCTGGTCATGGAGGATTACCTGTGGGAATCGGCGTTTAATTACGTACGTAATATGACGCATGTAATATTTGGTCGCAATTAATTTCTGCTGCCGATCGTCAGGTGCTTAATTTCGCCAGTGGCCAGGGGTGATGCCGGTCATGTTCCTGAAGAAGGCAATAAACGCACAGTCACTGGCAAAACCCAGTGCGAAGGCGTTGTAACAGGAACTCGCAGAAAGCCCCTTGCCGGCGATGAGGCCTTTGGACTTGCATCGATCATGCGGACGCCATCGCCGGCAAGCCAGCTCCTACAGTGGATCGGTGTGAACGTTGAAACTGGCGTTCACACAAAGCCCTTGTAGGAGCCGGCTTGCCGGCGATAGGTCCTTTGGATTTGCATCGATCATGCGGCCGCCATCGCCAGCAAGCCAGCTCCTACAGTGGATCGATGTGAACGTTGAAACTGGCGTTCACACAAAACCCTTGTAGGAGCCGGCTTGCCGGCGATGAGGCCCTTGGACTTGCATCGATCATGCAGCCGCCATCGCCGGCAAGCCGGCTCCTACAGTGGATCGGTGTGAACGTTGAGACTGGCGTTCACACAAAGCCCTTGTAGGAGCCGGCTTGCTGGCGATGGGGCCTTTGGATGTGCATCGATCATGCGGATGTCATCGCCGGCAAGCCAGCTCCTACAGGGGATCGGTGTGAACGTTGAG
>NZ_JACNDU010000019.1:0-105597 GCF_017351735.1 Pseudomonas sp. FW300-N2A2
AGCGCTTGGTTACTTGGCGCTTTTCCAAGTGACTCGCCGTAAGGGCGAAACCGCCAGCCGCCGTCACCGCAGCAACGGATCTGCCCCCCATCCACCCCCTATGAAGCCGAACGCACAGCACCTTGCGACACACCAGTCGGCTGCAACTTGAACACATAAAACAACACCGTCAGCAGCACCAGAAACGCCGGCCCCACATACAGCGCCACCCGAGTGTCCGGGAAGTACGCCATCAACCCAACCACCAACACCAAAAACGCCAGTGCCAGATACGAACTCACCGGGTACAACCACATCTTGTATTTCAACCCGGCCCGCTCGCTGGCGCTCAGACCTTTGCGAAACTTGAGCTGAGCCAGCAGGATCATCACCCAGGTCCAGATCGCGCCGAAAGTAGCAATGGCCGTCACCCAAACGAAGACTTTTTCCGGCACCAGGTAATTAAGCAGCACCCCCAGCAACAAGGCGAAAATCGACAGCAACAGCGCGCGACGCGGCACCCCGTTGTTCGACGTCTTGGCAAAACCGGCCGGGGCCTGACCATTCTGCGCCAGGCTATAGAGCATGCGCCCCGTACTGAAAATGCCGCCATTGCAGGACGACAGTGCAGCAGTGATCACCACGAAGTTGATGATGCCAGCGGCGGTCTTGATGCCCAGACGCTCAAAGGTCATCACAAACGGACTGCCCTGGGTGCCGATGTCATTCCACGGGTAGATCGACAGAATCACAAACAGCGCGCCGACGTAGAACAGCAGAATCCGCCAGAACACCGAGCCGATCGCGTTTGGAATGGTCTTCTGCGGGTTCTTCGCTTCACCGGCGGTCAGGCCGATCATCTCGACGCCGAGGTAGGCGAACATCACCATTTGCAGGGACATCAACACACCTTGCACGCCGTTCGGCATGAAGCCGCCGTGAGCCCAGAGATTGGAAATCCCCAACGCCACGCCGTCGTTGCCGAAACCGAATGCGATCACGCCGACGCCGCCGATCACCATCGCAATGATGGTGACGATCTTGATCAGGGCGAACCAGAATTCGAATTCACCGAAGGCTTTTACTGCGATCAGGTTGATCGAGCCCATGCTGACCAACGCGGCAAGTGCCCAGATCCAGCGCGGGACCTCGGGAAACCAGACGCCCATGTACACCGCCACTGCGGTGATTTCCGCGACACAAGTCACCAGCCACAGGAACCAATAGTTCCAGCCAGTCAGGAAGCCCGCCAACGGGCCAAGGTAGTCTTGGGCATAACGGCTGAAGGAGCCGGCGACCGGGTTGTGCACAGCCATTTCGCCGAGGGCGCGCATGATCACCAGGATCGCCAGACCGCCGATGATGTAGGACAGCATGATGGCTGGGCCAGCCATTTCGATGGCCTTGGCCGAACCGAGAAACAGACCGACACCGATACAGGCACCGAGTGCCATCAAGCGAATATGCCGTTCGCCGAGTTCGCGTTTAAGCGGGCCGCCCTGAGCGGTCTCGCCGTGGGGCAGGTGATTGCCGACTGGCATAGGGGTACAACCTCGTCTTGTTATTGGATATGACCACCGAGTGTCGAAGCGCTGACCGATAAGCCATTGCTTGCCTGAAACCGGACCTGCTTCGTGGGCAGAACCGTCCTGCAGGGCAAAACCCTCCAAGATCAGCGGGACGTGCAGTCTAAAAAGCTTCCAGCAGGATATTTCACTCTACAACCCACAATATTCAGCGAGAACTCTCGGCAAAAGCGCGGTTTTTGGAGGTGCATTACCTGACTTTTGTAGGAATTTTTACCGCTAAAGCGGCGCGGAGTATTGCACAGCATTGGTGCATCGTCATGCCCCTACCTAGGCAGCATTTACTCGGCGATGGCTCTAGTACGGCACTCCTGTAGGAGCTGGCTTGCTGGCGATGGCGTCCATGAAATCGCCATCGCCAGCAAGCCGGCTCCTACGGATCGGGGGCGCTGTCCAAAATGTCAGGGTCACCTCCCCCCCTGTAGGAGCTGGCTTACCGGCGATGGCGTCCATGAAATCGCCATCGCCAGCAAGCCGGCTCCTACGGATCGGGGCGCGATTCAAAATATCGGGCTCACCTCCCCCCTGTAGGAGCCGGCTTGCTGGCGATGGCGACCGTGAAACCGCCATCGCCAACAAGCCAGCCCCCTGCAAAAAGAACATTCGCTCATCCCTCGTCATGGTGAATATTCGATATCCGGGTGTTCACAATTTTTTCACCGGCAGCATCCACCGTCTAAGCTTCAAACAAGTCCGATCAATCTGCGTGAATGGATCAGTCGACTATGGGCGCGTTATGGCAAACCGATACGAGTAAAACTGTGGTCCCGACTGAACGTGTGGATGAAGCGCCTATCCCCGAAAAACCCCGTCGTAGTCGTACCAAACACGGGTGGAAGGCGTTTTGGTTGCTGGTGTTGATTATCCTGATTGCTCTGGGGTTGGCCGCTGCCAGGGAAATGCGTACCTCGAAGTTCCAATCCCGGGAAGCCAGCAAATATGCCGCTACCCTGAGTTACGAACTGAAGCCAGGCCCAAGCGACTCCATTCGCTATCCAGGGGCCGGTCCTTTTGACTTGCGTCTGGGCTACAGCTCTCTGGGTGAATTCCTGCCGCGTCTGATCAAGCGCGACTACGTCGTTGCGGCACAGACCCGCTTTTCCCAACCGTTGATGGACTACACCGACAAAGGCTTTTTCGTGCCCTATGCGGAAAAGATCCAGGCAGGATTGTCGATCACCGATTGCCATGCGGCGCCGCTGTATCAGTACAAATACCCGCAGCAGCTCTATTCAAGCTTTGACGCGATTCCGCCGGTGGTGGTCAGCAGTTTGCTGTTCATCGAAAACCGCTTCCTGCTCGATCCTCGTCAGCCCCGGGCCAACCCCGCCGTGGATTGGCCACGCTTCGGCATGGCGGCGTGGTCGCAGGTCGCCAAAATGCTGCACATGCCTGGCCAATCGGCGGGCGGCAGTACCCTCGCGACGCAACTCGAGAAGTATCGACACTCGCCCGACGGCTTGACCGTGTCCGGCGGGGAAAAAATCCGCCAGATGATTTCCGCCAGCGTTCGTGCCTATCAAGCGGGGCCGGAAACGCTTGCGGCGCGCCAGAACGTGGTGCGTGATTACCTCAACAGCGTGCCCCTGTCCGCCGTGCCCGGCCACGGGGAAGTGCACGGCATGGCCGAAGGTTTGCGTGTCTGGTACGGCGCCGATTTCAACAAGGCCAACGAACGGCTGGCCAGTACCGACACGGATCCAAAGGCCATGGCGGAAAAAGGCCTGGCCCTGCGTGAAATGCTGTCGTTGATGATTGCCCAGCGCCGCCCTTCCCACTACCTGACCAAGGGCCGCGATGAGCTGGCCGACCTCACCGACAGCCACATTCGCCTGTTGGCGCAAAACTTTGTGATCGACACACCGTTCGCCGCCGCCGCATTGGCCAGCAAAGTGACCTATCGCGACTGGCAGACCCAGCCGACCATTCAACCGATCGAAACCAACAAAGGCATCAGCGTGGCGCGCAGTCGCCTGGGCGGGTTGCTCAATCGTCCGCTGTACGACCTCGATCGCCTGGATCTCTCGGCCACCAGTACCCTGCAAGGCGAACTGCAAACCCAGGTCACCGAGTACCTCAAGCACTTGGCCGACCCGGCGTTTGCAACGCAGATCGGTTTGATGGGCGAACGCCTGCTCACCCCCACCAGCACCACGCAAGTGCGCTACAGCTTCACGCTGTTCGAACTGACCCCGGACGGTTCGCGGGTGCGCGTGCAAACCGACAGCACCGATCAGCCATTCGATATCAACGAAGGCAGCAAACTGGAATTGGGCTCCACCGCGAAAATGCGGGTACTGACGACTTATCTGCAAATCATTGCCGAGCTGCACGACAAGTACGCCGAAATGACCATCCCGGAACTGAAGAAAGTCGACGTCCCGGATCAGGATCGCCTGAGCCGCTGGGCTGTCGATTACCTGATCGAGAACAAGGACCACAACCTGTCGGCCATGCTCAGCGCCGCGCTGGACCGCAAATACTCGGCCAGCCCCGGCGAAGCCTTTTTTACCGGCGGCGGGCTGCATACCTTCGTCAACTTCCGCAAGGAAGACAACGGTCGCATACCGACCTTGCGCGATGCCCTGCGCGAATCGATCAACCTGCCGTTCATTCGGCTGATGCGCGATCTGGTGCGCTACACCACCTATTCCGGCCCGAACAACAGCGCTGCACTGCTCGGGGACGACCGCGATCCCCGGCGTCAGGAATACCTGGCCGAGTTCGCCGACCGCGAGGGCACTTCGTTCCTGCTGAAGTTCTGGAAGCGCTACAAAAACAAGGACACCCAGGCACGGCTCGAAACCTTCCTCGACAGCATGCGCCCGACCCCGATTCGCATGGCTGCGGTGCATCGCTACCTGTTGCCGCAAGCCAGTCAGGAGAGCTTCAACACCTTCGTGCGCTCGCACCTCTCAGGCGCCAAGCTCACCGAGAAACTCACCGACGAACGCCTGCAACGGCTTTACGAAAATTACAGCCCAGGCATCTACGATTTGCCGGACCAGGGCTTCATCGCCAAGGTTCACCCGCTGGAATTGTGGCTGATCGGTTATTTGTTGAATCATCCTGACGCCAAGTGGAGCGAAATCGTCAAGGCCAGCCAGTTTGAACGCCAGGAAGTCTATAGCTGGCTATTCAAAAGCAAGCATAAGGGTGCCCGTGATGGCCGCATCCGCACCATGCTGGAGATCGAGGCCTTCCTCGACATTCACGCGCGCTGGCAGAAAGTCGGCTATCCGTTCGATCACCTGGTGCCCTCGCTGGCCACCGCCATCGGCAGTTCCGGCGACCGACCTGCCGCGTTGGCGGAGTTGATCGGCACCATCCTCAACGACGGCGTGCGCATGCCGACGCTGCGTATCGACAGCCTGCATTTCGCGGCGAATACGCCCTATGAAACCAAGCTGATCAACGACCCGGATGTGGGTAAACGGGTGATGCCGTCCGAAGTGGCCACGGCCATGCGCGAGGCCTTGTCGCACGTGGTGGACGCGGGTACGGCCAAACGTGTTTCCGGCAGTTTCATCACCCCCGATGGCAAGCCGCTGGCCATGGGCGGCAAGACCGGGACCGGTGACAACCGCATCGAAGCCATTGGTTCCGGTGGGCGAATCTTGAGTTCGAAGTCGATCAACCGCACGGCCACCTTTGTGTTTTATATCGGTGATAGCCACTTCGGTACGTTGACCGCATTCGTACCCGGTCGCACGGCCGAAGCCTTCAAGTTCACCTCGGCCCTGCCGGTGCAAGTGCTCAAGGGCATGGCACCGATTCTCACGCCGTATCTGCAACCGGGCACGCATACGCAATGCCTGCCCGTGGAGGTCGCACGACGCTGAAAAACGATGGTGGTAATTAATTATTTTCGGCATTGAAAATTCCAATGCTTTGCCGGGAAGAACGCTATTCAAGCAGCGGGAATTCAGACTTTTACTTTGAACCTCGGGCGTTAGGCTGGTCACTCCACTTAATGCTCAAGGTTTATTGAAAGCATGACTGACTTACACGGACGTATATCAGCGCTACCGTCACCCGTGGCCGACGACAATAAAGGTCACCATTACGCGTTCATCAAGAACCGTATCCACCCCGTTTTCAAAGGCGCTTCAGTGCGACGGGCTCATGAACTGAGCCGCACACAAACGGCTTCAGGACATTGGGTCCGAAGCGTCACAGACTTCGACCATGCGCCGTTACAAAAAGCCAATCTTGACCTCTGGTCCGCGCAGAATGCAGTCGACCGGTTCATGGATGAAGTGCAGGACGTTTACGCGTTCGCCAAACCGTTACTCACCGACGCACTGCAAAAAAAATTCAACGTCGATGTCGATGTCACCCGCACGTTCCTGCATCTGTACTTACCCAAAGCACGCCCGTGGTATGTCTTCGACGTCTCCGGCGGTGTTGTTACCCGGACCGTCTCATTGCTGGACGCCGCCCTGCACAACTTCGCACGTCACGAAACCTGCGAACCGGACTCGGTCTTCATCAGCCAGCCCGACGCACGCGGGCACTTCGACGTCCTGCCGATCAAACGCAAAATGTCCATTGCCCAGTTCCAGAACCTCTGCCGCGAACTGGACATCGGCGCGCGCTACACGAAATACCTCGAAGAACAGTTGCTGCCCAGTGACGGCCTCGCCCGAGGTTTATTGAAGTTAAAAATCGTCGAGAGCGAGAAAGCCGCGTTCAAAGCCGCCGCCCAATTGGCTGTTCTGAAGGGCGACATCGACGCCGAGGCCAGTGACCTGATCCTGAAAATGCTTGATGGCCAGCGCAACCTCACCCGTAAAGGCCGGGTGATGCAATTTGCCGAACTGTCGATTCTCGACAGCCCGCTGAGCGCAATCGTGTTGATCACACCCAGGCCGGAACAACACATCCGTGAGGTGACGCCGGTGATTGTTTACGTCCCCCAGGACCCTGAGCACCCACTGAAAGAGTACCCCTCGACCGTCGCGTTCATGAATGAACTGACGCGCCAGCTGCGCGACAACAACGTCGTTTCATCCACCGGCATGACCTACCAGCAGTACTTCAGTCGGTTCGTCGATCAATCGGAGCGCGGGCATTTTTTCGGCGGGCTGCAGCAACGTCTGTTCGAGGTGAAATGGCATCAGAAAGCGCCGCTGGAGCAGGGCCCGAGCTGGCGGGAAGTGCCCGTCGACAAACCCAATCTGCATTTCAAGGCGGCACCGATACCAGGCGAACTCTGGGAATACCTCTTCCAGCAGAAGCTCAATAAAGTGCTGAATGACGCCCGACACATTGCCGTGTCCACCGCCGATAGCGATAGCAATGCCCGATGGGCCTGGTGGGAAAACTTCAAGAAAATAGTCTCGGACATCTTCAACGTCGCGCTGATGGTCGTCACGCCGTTCGTTCCGGGGCTGGGTGAATTGATGATGGTCTACACGGCGTATCAGATGGCCAGTGACGTCATCGAAGGCATCCTGGATATGACCATGGGGCTGTGGACTGAAGCTGCCGAACACATCATCGGCGTAGTGACTGACGTCATTCAGTTGGTAGCGTTCGCCGCCGGGGTGAAGATCGGCAACGTTGCGCGCCTGAAGCTTTCGCCGCTGATCGAAGGCATGAAACCGGTGGCTCTGCCCAATGGCGAACCACGGCTTTGGCATCCCGATCTCAAGCCTTATGAGAGGCCGGATGTAAAACTGCCCGCTAAAGCGAAACCTGACGCATTGGGTCTCCATGCCCACGAAGGCCAGGACATTTTGCCGCTGGATGACAAACACTATGCCGTGCAAAAAGATCCGCAAACCGGCAACTACCGCGTCAAGCACCCGCATCGCGACAACGCCTATTTACCCGGGTTGAAACATAACGGCCAGGGCGCCTGGACCCACGAAGCCGAGAACCCGCGAGCGTGGCAGCGCCCGACATTGATGCGTCGCCTCGGCCATTCCGTGGACGGCTTCAGCGACGCAGAACTGGACCATGTGCGCATCGCCAGCGGCACCGACGACGCTGCGCTGCGCCGGATGT
The DNA here is from genome assembly GCF_017351735.1 of Pseudomonas sp. FW300-N2A2. NCBI lineage: Bacteria > Pseudomonadati > Pseudomonadota > Gammaproteobacteria > Pseudomonadales > Pseudomonadaceae > Pseudomonas > Pseudomonas sp. FW300-N2A2. The sequence goes on from NZ_JACNDU010000019.1 coordinate 7,578, forward strand.
ACGTCGACAACACGACCCCGCCACCGCTACTGGACGACAGCCTCACACGCTTGAAAATCCAGCACCGGACACGTGAGACCATTGAACGGATTCGAACCGGTCAACCTCTGGACCCTGCCTCCTGGTGGTTTGAATCCCTGGCGACTTACCTGGACGGCTGGCCTGTGGATAAAGCCCTGAAGGTTTACGAAGACGCCGACATGACCGGGCGCTTTCGCCAGTACGGCAATGCCGAGGCGAGCGAGGCGCAGACACTGTCCACCAGCCAGTCGCAGCTCATGAGCGAACAGTTTGCGCCGAGGCTTGTCGAGTTTCTCAGTGAAGAAGAGCTGCAAGCGATGCTCGGTCGGTCAACCGCCAAAAGTGAACAGGTGCAAGCCCTGCGCAATCGACTGGCGGACGAAGCCAATCGATTGAACGCAGACATCGTCAATCAGCTTTACCAAGGTGCAGAAGCGTCCGACGACCCGCAGGTCCGACTCATTCGCCAGACATTCCCCGAGCTGCCGACCCGCGCGGCACAGACGCTGCTGAACAGTTCCGACGCGGCCGACCTCACGCGCATGACCCAGGAACGACGCCTGCCGTTGAGCCTAAAGAGCCGCGCCCGTGAAGCCGCCTTCGAAGCCCGGACCAACCATGCGTACGAGGGCTTTCATGACGGCGCGCAGTGGGTGGCGCAAACCGAAAGCCTGGTGCTGAATGCGCTCAGGATTCATACCGACACCTTCGCGCAATTGCGTATCGAGGTGCGTGAAGGCAACGATGCCGGACCACTGCGCGGCAGCGTGGGGGCACATGATGCGACGACGGTGCGGGTGCTGGTCAAGGACGACGCCAACCGGTTCGAAGTCTGGGACGCCGACAACCACAAACTGCACGACGCCGCTGATTTTTTCGAAGCCGTGCTCACGGCGTTGCCGAATAACAAACAGGCGCAGTTGGGTTATCGACCAGGCCAGGGGGCGTTTTTCAGGCAATGGGTCATGGCCAGGACCGATACTCCGGCCGAACGCCGCACCGCACTCGCCGCCCCGCCGATCCGCCCGATGGCGAACCACGAAGACATGATGCTGTTGCGCGGTCCCGGCTTCTCCATCACTGCCGCCACGCTCACCGAACGGGTGCAGGATGTGTACCCGCACTTCAACGAACGAGAGGTCGCTACCTTCGTTCGATCCCTGGGTTCGCCAGAGCAAGGACGTCAGACGCTGACGAGGCTGGATCGAGAGCTCGATGACCTGCGCGTGATACTCAATCGGTGGCAATACCAGCGGCCGGAGACATGGGGGCCTGATCGACAAGGGTTCGTACGCGGTGGCGGACAGCACATTGCCGAACGGCTCATCGATTGTTTCAAAAGAAAATCCACCGTTTTCGGTGAGCGCAGTACCACGGTCGACGGCGGTTATGCGCTGGACCTGTCCGTAGAGTTCGATGTACCCGACCTCGAACGCTGGTGGAAGGAACTGCCGCCGGATATCAAACATTACGTCGATCAGATCAGCACCTTGAATCTGGATCGCACCCACTTTTCCGAAACCTCTTCCGGCCTGTTGGGCGAATTCCCACACCTTCGTCAACTGAGCGCCCGCAACTGCGGGTTGACGCGACTTCCCGAGACCATCGGCAAGATGCACCACCTGCGGACGTTGCGGCTGATGAACAATGACATCACGTTGACGCCGTCGGCCGTCGAGCAACTGCGAAACCTGACTCACCTGGAAACCATCAGGCTCGATGACAACACGCGGCTGGGCAATCTTCCGAACGTCGGACGCATGCCCAAACTGAGAATCCTGAGTTTGAGCAACACAGGGGCAACCACCTGGCCCGATGGCCTGTTCGGGCCCTTCAGCAAACGTCGACCACGGGGCTTCTATCTGGATTTGCAGGAGAACCCGATCAGCGTCATTCCAACGGTCGTGCCAGGCTCGGAGGAGGCCTTCCTCGTGGCGCGGACCCGCTTGTTTCCAAAGAGTCTTTCGCAGGAAAACCAGATCACGTTCAAAGCCTATCGGCGTTCGGTCGGCATTGCTCCCGACCAGCCCTATGTCGATGCGGCCGCCAACACCATGCACCAATGGCCGACGAAGGACGACTCTGTCTGGTGGAGTCCCGAGGTCGGAGGGCTGGGTACTTTCCGCGAGGACGCCTGGCACGATCTGATGACCGAGCCTGGCTCCGAAGATTTCTTTGCCTTGATCCAGAAACAGACACTCTCCGCCGATTACCGCGCCGGCGGTGAATTGCGCCAACAACTCAGCAGCCGTGTCTGGCGCATGGTCGAGGCCATCGACCTGGACACTCCGTTACGCAACGAACTGTTCGAAATGGCCAAGGCGCCCACCACCTGCGCCGATGCCGGGGCCCAAGTGTTCAACCACATGGGCATCAAGGTGCTCGCCTCCGAAGCCTACGCCTTGTCGACGTCCAACGCCGTCCTCGAAAACAAACTGGTGAACCTGGCAAAAGGTGCCGCTCGCCTCGCCCGCGTGGATGACATCGCCCGTGCGGATTTCGGCGGCCGTGAAGGCAATCCCGATGAGGTGGAGGTTTACCTCGCCTACGAAACCGGCCTGGCTCAACGCCTCGGCTTGCCGTGGCAATCGGAGTCGATGCTGCATCGCCCCTTGGCCCGCGTGAGCGCCAAAACCCTCGACACCGCCTTCGATACGGTGATGTCGATGGAGGCCGGCGACGGTTTGATCAACGACATGCTCGAACAGCCGTTCTGGGAGAAATACTTGCGTGACACCTACCCGAACGAGTTCAGGCGCAATACCCGGCTGTACGAAACCAAGAGTGACTTGCTGGATGAGTTGCGCGAAGCTCAGTACGCCTGGGCCCGCTCCAAAAACCAACAGATTGCACAACGACGTGTGCTCAAGCAGCGCCTGCAAGACCTCGCCCGCCGCCTGGATGTCGATGACAGTGTGGTGCTCACCGATGAAGACATGAGTGATGAGGTCTACTTCCGACTGCTACAAGACATGGGCTACGAAGAAAAAGAGCTGAGCAGAAAGCTGACCCGCGCAGCATTGCAAAAAGCCGCAGGGCAATAATCGGGAAACCCTGATGCATCGGGTGATGCATCAGGGTTCAAGCCTTAACCCACTTCGGAATCCCAGATCACCGTGACAAGGCCGGAGTAGGATCGGCCGACACCGGGTTTGAGCATTTCGCCGACTTCGTCTTGGGCAATCTCGAAGTGCAACGCTCCCGGCTTGCGATCGACATAAAAGCGTGGCTGGAACAACTCGGTGCCACTGCCGTCGCGCCGCAACGGCCGGCGATTGACCGGTTGCGCGGCGGCATCCACCAGGCCACTGGGCAGGGTCACGCTGACGTCGAGCGGCACGGTATGTCCTGAAACCGGGTCGCGCACCGAACAACGGTTGCCATCCAGGCTGTACTGGCAATCGAGGTTCATCTTGAAACGGCTCGACGATGACACATTGAATGTCTGATCCCGGAACAGCCGTGTCGGCTTGCGCCCCTGTGTCAGCCAGGCTTGCCAGCCACCCTGCGGGACCAATTCGACGCGATTGCCGCCCGGTGGAATCTCCACTTTGAGCGCATGTTCGACACTTAGAGTGAAATTAAGGCTTATCAAATCGTCATCAGGCAACATGATATCGCCCATATCAAAATCGCCAAGAGGACCCACGACATAATTCAAAACACCCCTGTAAGTTCCCGTCGACATCTGCAAGGGATTGGGCGTTGCCAGCTCGTATGAAAAGCTCATATTTTCATAGGCAAAACCATAGTCTTGCGTTATCGGCAACTGAGCTTGCTTCGAACAAACACCTCCATCCGCCGGGATCCTCCAGAAAAAAGCGAAATAATAGGAGTTGCCGTAGCTCGTTCCGCCCTTGACACAGGGTGGCGACGGCCATCCCCAGTGGTCGATCCAGGTGCTAGAGTCAAGAGGTGTCTTGATTGTATAGGCCGCCCCGATTCCGCTGAAACGCATTCTGACCGTCGCAGACTCACCCGTTTCATCATGAATGACCGTCGTGTCCTTCCATGAGGACGGAAGCCGAAACATAGGCCCCTGGCGTTCTTCGTGCAAAGCCTGAATGGGCGCTACAGCCCTGAACCGGATCGGCACCCCAATACTGAAGACACCAGGCCCACAGTACGTTGGGTGCTCCTTGCAATGACCGCCTTGCGGTGTGGTGTTCTCGAAGGCGTTGCGCATGGGGTTTGCCGGATCAGGTCGAAACACGGCACTCATTTCCAGGGTGACTGCGAAAGCCGAACCCGTAGCTCCAACAATCAAGCTCACCAGGGCAAACAAGATTAACGATCGCAATCGTTTGGATGATTTCATCAATACGAACTCCACCGTCCCATTAGAACCATGCCAGCACTTTCCCGGCATAAACATACGAAAACATCTGCTGCGACAAAACCAAACATCTATGCCCCCGGCAACACTGCGTTGAAAAGCAAGTTGACGCTGCCGAAATAACTGCCCGGCTTATAAACCCCATCGACAGGCGGCACCGGCGCGATCTCCAGCAACACACGTTTACCCGGCGCGGCCTCGCTCATCGACACCACCTCGCTACTCTCCAGTTCGCTCAGCAACTTGCCGTTGAACAGCACGCGCAATCCAATGTCGTCGGCCGCGGTCCCGTTGGACAGGTAAGGCCGGCCCTCAAGCCGGGCTTCGATGGCGCCGGCTTCATTCTTCACATCGAAATACTTGCGCAAGCCGCCCAAGGTCGAGGTCGCCAGATTCCAAGGCAACTGCTGTTCGCGGTGAATCCAGCCGGGGTCTGCGGGAATGACGTAGAACGCCTGGTTCGGAATCGTCACGAACACGTCGAAGTGGTGCACTTCGCGGGCAGCAAACGCTGAATGGCAGGCCATTGCCGACACCATCAGAACCATCAGTTTTCTGAACATGGTCATCAGCCCTTCACATCGAGTTTCTTGCTGCTCTCGCCTTCAACCAGTGTGAAGCGATACTCGCGACCGGCCTGTTTTTCGAACTGAAAACTGCGGCCCGCGAGGATGTGATGCTTGGTGGTCGGCATACACTCCTGCTCGTTCTTGACCGCGCAATCCTTGAATTCATCGATCACCACCACGGTGTTGCCGTCGTTGCGGATGCGGTAATCCTTCGCGCCGTTCTCGATCATGCTGGCGTAACGCGTGTCCTTGGGCCGGACGAAAAACACCGCGCCATACCCGGCCAGCACCGTGACCCCGGCGGACAGGGTTTTCTTGTATTCCTCACGCTCTTCACCGGAGACCGCGAACTCGTCTTCTTTCTCCGGCACCACCGGCACGAAACGCACGCGGAAATAACGCTCGCGGTCGCGCTCGCCCATGTACAACAACCGGGTGCCTTGCATGCCACTGGCAGGCACAATCAGCCGCGCCGGGCTGGCCATCAAGCCGTCCCGGGCGCTGCCGTCGGCACTGGATTTGAGCGGTACTTCCTGCGACTTTCCGTCAGCGTCGTAAAGGATTTCCAGGATGTTGACCTTGACGAAAGCGGTGCTGTCGCCGCCATTGAAGACACGTTTCAAATAGGTACTTTTATCACCGTCCAGGTAGTCGTAAACCGTGCCGATATTGATGCTCGGCCCGGCGTGTGCCGTCTGCGTGAACAAACAAAAACCAATCAGTGCCAACCGACGTTTCATCGTCATTTACCTCGTAGATAAAGTGCGTATTGCCGGGCATCAGCCTGCCGTCGGCGTCCCTGTCGCTGCGTCAGCCAACGTATCCGGGGTGCAACGCAGGTCGCCGATCATCAGCACATTGTTTTCCGTGCGGCCGCGGCTCGGGTCGAGTCGGAACTGGCACAGCAACTGGTTGCCGTGGCGCACTTCCAGGGTCGGTGAACCGGCGTTCATTTCCATGGAGAAGAAGCCGTCCACTTCACTCACTCCGCGACTGGCGTGGTTGATGATGTGATGGCCCTTGAGCGGGCTGCCCTGGTAGTCCACCAGGCGACCGAGCACGGTGAGGGTTTTCATCACGCGAACCTGGCGATACTCGACGCCGCCCTTGTTCAGGTGATAGCTGGAACGGGCCGGCTGGATGGTCGCGGCCGGCACGTGATTGCCCTCGAAATCGAAACTGACCGAGCTGCTTTTGTAGGCGGTGATCGGCACGAAATTGCGCCCCGGCCTGAGCACCGCGCTGCCACCGCTCAAATCGTCGGCGCGCAGGGCGATGTCATCGATGTCCGATTCGACATCGATGATCATGCCGGCACCGTTGCGGTGGTATTGGCTGGTCACGACCATTTTTTGCCCGCCGACGGCGACAGTGCTGTCGAGGTTCAGACCACCGGTAAAGTCGTTGTTGAATGAGGAGCGCTGGATAAAACCGTCAGCGTTGACCCGCTCCGATTGCATCGTCGCCATCGCGTTCATACCGATGCCATAGGTGTCGGTAATGGCTGTGGCGGAAACGCTTTGCAGCAGGTGATCCTGCAAGTCTTTGCGGTAGGTGACCGAGGCATTGTTATCGCGCCCGCCGTCGCGATCGGTGCGGGTGCCGATGCTGCCGGAGATCTGTTCGCCCGGCCCGCCCAGGGCGATGTTGACGCTCAGGTCGACGCCACGATTGCGGTCATTGCCCGAGCTGAAACTGCCAGGCCTGTCGAACAGCGACAAGCGCCAGTTGGCGTCGCTGCCGAACAATTGGCTGCGCTGGCTCCAGCCCAGATCCACGCCGACGCCTTCGGTGTTGCCCTCGCTGTGGGACACCCTGGCATTGACCGAACTTTTGCTGGTGAGCCGATGGTTCAGCGACAACGACGAGTTGCTGGTCTGGCCGATAAACACGTTGCGCTGTCGTACTCGCGTGCCGTCCGGCAGCGTGTCGTAGAGCCGGGTCGTGTCGAGCCAACTGCGGTTGTGGCTGGCGACGATGCTGCCGCTGCCGTAGGAATAAAGCCCCTGCACGTCGAAACCGGTGCCGTGGTCCTCGGTCTTGTAGACGTTGGCATAGACGCTGGCATTGTTGACGACGGCCCAATCGACCGAGGTGCCATATTGCAGGCTGTCACGCACCTGTCGACCTGACAGGCCGAGGATGACTCGCGGGTGCAGCAGAAAGTTGAAGGCGGCACCGGCCGTCATGTCGCCGTCGTTCTGATCGTCCCAGTTGCTGAGAAATTTGGATTCACGCCCGGCGAACAGGTTGTAGCGCCATTGCTCGTCGTGGTTGCGCCAATTGTTCGGTTTGTAGACCAGTTCCTGGGTGCTGGAGGTGATCTGGCCGTCTTCGATCAGGCGCACTTCCACTTCATAGATGCCGCCGGGCAACGGCCGCGTGTCGAGAGTTTGCAGGCCGGCGGGCATCGCCTGCGTATTGATCAGCAAACCGTCGCGGTAGATCTCCACCGAGCCCTGGCGATTGGCGGTGACGTAGATCGGGTAGACCGCCGGTGTCGGCTGGTTGATGGCCAGGCTGTCGGAGCTGCCGTACATCACGCCCAGCGCCGTGTCGGGACTCGCGCCGAAGGAACGCGGCTGGCGAGTCAGCCCTTCGGAGGTGGGGGTGAAATAGCCCAGGCGCACAAAGCTGCCTTCCAGTTCACGCTGGGTATAGAGCTCATGCACGGCGTGATAGGTCTGGTTATCCACACCGCCCAGTCGCGACAGTTGCAGGTTCACCGCTTGAGTCCAGTTGCCGAGGCTGCTGCTGGCTTCAAGACCATAGCGCCCGCCGAGGTCCTGGTTTTGCCCGCCGTTGAGGTTCAACTGGTTGCGCACGATCAAGCCGGTGCTGCCGCCTTCGGGCTGGTTGTAATAACGCTGGACCTGATCGTCGCGCTCGGCGTTTTCCGTGAGGATCGACACCAGCGAGTTTTCCAGGCTGTAGTGCACGGCCAATAGCCGCTCGGGACATTTCGCCTCGCAGTTGCCCAGCACCACGCCTTGCTTCAAATAGCTAGACCAGGTGTCGCGTTCACTGGCTTTGATCGTGCTATCGCTGACATCGGTAAAGTCAACGAGGGTGATGCGGTCGTCGCGGGTCAACACGACCATCGCCTCCCCCAGAAATTGTTGATCAAGTTCCACGCGCACCGCCAACGGTACATCGAAGAAGTGTTCTTCGAATTCGCTCGGCAAACCCTTTGCCTGCGCCAGCAAACTTCGAGGTGTGTGACCGTTATCCGCTGGCGCGGCCAGGGCAGTTGCGCAAAAACACAAGGCAAGCGCCGTCGCGATGGGAGTCATCGGGAACATGAAAGAAATACTCTGTGGATAAAGACGGTGAAACCCGATCGACAGGGACTACGGCCCTATCGATCGGTGAGCGTTATCAAGCAAGAACTTGCTGACAGAACGCTGTCATTCAGATGCGCGGAATGGCATCAAACATGACGACGGGGTTGGCGGTGTAAATACCCACCTGATTGTTGCCCGGCTTTTCTGCAGTAATAACCAGGTCGGCGCGCATGCCACCGTTGGACTCGACGTCGCCGACCACTTCCTTCGAATCGGCAGTCAGTACGGTGCCGTTGAAGGTGTAGGTCAGCGGAATGTTCAAGCTCGCATTACCGTTGAACAGCGGCGTCGGGCCGCCGACGACGTATGCGCCCACCGAGCCGTTGGTGTGCTGGATATCGTAGGTGCCACGGACCTCCGACAGGGTGCCGGCGCCAATTTGGTACTGCATTCTTTCGTCTTTACCGAAGTTCAGGTCCACGGGTTGAGCGTGAAACACTTTGCTCGGGATTTCCGCAGTGATGTTGATGGAGGTGCGCGATTCATCCGCAGCGAACGCCATCGAAGCACTCAGGGCCAGGAGGGTCATCGGAACGGCGATTGCAAACTTCTTGAACATTGTTTAGTACCTGTCTTTTTCAAAGGATTGGTCCGTGGAAAGCGTGAATCGTCCCTATTGCCGGTTTAAATAGTGGCAATTTGGCTCAACTTTCGACGAGGAGAATGATCGGCCAATTACTTGAGAAAGTAAGTACGCAACTTCCGAAGAACATGTAGTAACAACCGCCCACGACCCAGTAGAAAAAACCCGAAAAATCAATAATTAAACCGTTCACCCGACAGAAACATACTACAAACAGTTTTAACAAAAAAAGCACACAGTCAAACTAAATACAGTCTCTGTAAGACAAAGACTACTTAGGTCTAATTATTAATAACCACTCTCTGTTAGTTACGCATAATTAGATCAAACACTCTAAAACAGCAAGCTGCAAAACGCCTTTTTCCCGCCCCGCACTGAAATCCGCCACGACGCCCTTCGGCGACGACCGTTGGTCCCTTTCGCTTGCCCTCTCGATAAGATATATCTTAAGTTGTATCTAAACACGACAGAGAGAAGGAAAAATGAGAGACCATCATTCCCCCCACCGCGAACACGGTGACGGCCGCGACGGCTTCGAGAAACGCCCCGGCCGCGAACGCGGCGGTCGCGGCCCACGGGTGTTTGCCCCCGGCGATCTGAAATTGCTGCTGCTCGCGCTCATTGCCGAACAGCCCTGCCACGGCTACGACTTGATCCGCCAGATCGAAGGCATGTTCGACGGCGCCTACAGCCCCAGCCCCGGCGTGATCTACCCGACCCTGACCTTTCTGGAAGAAAGCGAAATGATCCAGGGCGATGCCGAAGGCGGAAAAAAACGCTACAGCGTGACCGACGCCGGTCGTCTGTCTTTAAGTGAGCAAGCGGTTGCACTGGACGGTGTGCGGATGCGCATCGATGTCAGCAAGCGCTCATTGCGCGGCCATGACCGTCCGCCCGAGATCCACGAAGCGGTGCATAACCTGCGTCACGCGTTGCAACTGCACCACGGTCGCTGGAGCGCAGAAGAAATCATTCGGGTCGCCGCCCTGCTCAACAACACAGCCAAAGCCATCGTCGACGGCCCCTTGGTTCAACCCGCTCAGGAGAAAGCTGAATGACTGAAGTGATCGAGCACACCATTCACCGCGTGATGCATGAAATCAAACGCCGTCGCCTGCAAGTGTTGCGCGTGGTTGACCTGACCCCGCGCATGCGCCGGATTACCCTGGGTGGGCCTGAGCTGGCAGGTTTCATCAGCCTCGGCACAGACGACCACGTCAAACTGCTGTTCCCGCAGAACGCGGCAGAACAAGCGGCGCTGGAGACCCTGGTGCTCGGTGCCGGCAAGGACAACGGCCCGATGCCGGCGATGCGCGACTACACGCCGCGTCGCTACGACCTCGACACGCTGGAACTGGACATCGACTTTGTGTTGCACGGCGACGGCCCTGCTTCGACCTGGGCGGAACAGGCCAAACCGGGACAGTTCCTGCACATTGGCGGGCCACGGGGATCGATGATCGTGCCGGACATGTTCGACAGCTATTTGCTGATTGGTGACGAGACGGCAATCCCCGCGATTGCGCGACGGCTGGAGGGTTTGGCGGCCAATCGCCAGGCACTGGTGATCATTGAAGTGGAGAACGGCGCGGAACAGCAAAAGCTCGAAAGCCCGGCGCACGTCAATGTGATCTGGGTGTTGCGCGAAGGTGGCAAGAACAACTTGCTGACCACCGTGAAACAGCTGCAAGTGCCCAGCGGCAATCTATACGCGTGGGTGGCGACCGAGACCAAAGTGTCGCGGCAGATTCGTCGGGTGCTGCTGGACGAGCACGGGCTGAACGAGCAGTTCGTCAAAGCCGTCGGCTACTGGCGCCTGGACGACAGCGACGAGGAATAAACACAGACCTTGTAGGAGCCGGCTTGCCGGCGATGGGGCCCTTGAATCTTGTATCAATCTCGAGGCCGCCATCGCCGGCAAACGGAACGCCGCCCGGCCGCTCCTACAGGTCCGTGTGACTCAGCCGCCACCGATCCAGCGCGATCACCAACAACGCAATCACCACAAACCCCGCCAACAATCCGCCTGCATTCACAAACACCTGTGGATAACCCAGCTTGTCGACATCAATGAACGGATAGGGATAAACCGCCAGCAGATGCCCGCGCAGCAGCGCATACGCGAAGTACAGCAACGGGTAAATCACCCACAACGCAATGTGCCGCAGACGCAGGGTGCCTTTGGGCACACACAACCACCACCAGGCCAGAAACAGCAACGGCATGACGTCGTGCATCAGCTCATCGGCCAGCCATTGCCAGCCGTCGGGATGCCACAGATGACGCAACAGAATGTTGTAGGCGAGGCCGACCACGGCGATGCTCACGGCAATCCCGCCACTCACCCACGGCAGCAAAAACCAGCGTCGCGCAGCCGACTCGCGGGACGTCAGCGCGCAGGTCAGCACTGTCGCCACCAGCGTGTTGCTGAGCACGGTGAAGTAGCTGAAAAAACTCACCAGCCCGCCCAGCAGACTGGCGCCCAGCGTCCAGCGCGAATAGAAAATCAGGTACAGCTGAATGCTCAATCCCGCCCAGCCGAGGACAGCAGCCACGGCCACAAAACGACGGCGCACGGCAGGTTGCATGATCATGTTCAGAGCGGTCGCTTGGTACGCATCAACTTGACGTACAAGCGTTCGACCTTCTCCCGCGCCCACGGGGTCTTGCGCAGGAAGGTCAGGCTCGACTTGATGCTCGGATCACTCTTGAAGCAGCGGATATCGATGCGCTCGGCCAGCCCCGACCATTCGTAATGTTCAACCAGCGCGTTGAGGATCTGCTCCAGTGTCACGCCATGCAGCGGGTTGTTGTTCTGTTCGGTCATGCCGGGCCTTCGAGCGATAGATGAATTGGAAGCCGCGCACCTTAGCCGAGGGCCGCCTTGGGGGAAAGGCGTCTGTGCGCTATCTGTTGAATGTAGGCGAAACGGAACAAAACATTTGAATGGGATCACGCAATCCCTTGTAGGAGCGGCCGGGCGGCGTTCCGTTTGCCAGCGATGGGGCCATTGAATCTCGCATAGAACGTGAGACCGCCATCGCCGGCAAGCCGGCTCCTACAGGGTGTTGTGGTGTGCTGACTGTTACCGAATCAACAAAAATTCATCTCGGCAAAAGGCCTTTCTCTATTTGTAACAGAACATTATCCTTACGCCCGAACCTGCTGAAACGCTTCCGCTAACCGCTTCGCCCCTCACTCCCCAGAAAAAGATCAAGAATTCCCTCTCTATGCCTTATGTTCAATTTTTGCGAGACAGCGCTGTCTGCACGCCTGTTTCCCAGCGAAAAGCCCTTAACCTGATCAGCGGATTCACCGCGCTGGGCCTCGCCACCTGCGTTCAGGCCGCCCCGGCCTTCGATAGCGAATCGCCGTGGATGCTCGGCGACTGGAACGGCACGCGCACCGAACTTTCGGAAAAAGGCTACGACTTCAAAGTCGATTACACCGGTGAAATGGGCAGCAATCTGCACGGCGGCTACGACCACGATCGCACCGCGCGCTACAGCGATCAGTTCGGCCTCGGCACGCATCTCGATCTGCAGAAGATCCTCGGTTGGGACGACGCTGAATTTCAGCTGACCATCACCGAGCGTAACGGCAACAACATCAGCAACGACCGGATCAACGATCCGCGGGTCGGCGGTTTCACTTCAGCGCAGGAAGTCTGGGGTCGCGGGCAAACCTGGCGCCTGACGCAGATGTGGTATCAGCAGAAATTCTTCGATCAGAAGCTCGACATCAAGGTCGGCCGTTTCGGCGAAGGCGAAGATTTCAACAGTTTCCCCTGCGACTTCCAGAACCTGGCGTTCTGCGGCTCCCAGGTCGGTAACTGGGTCGGGGGCATCTGGTACAACTGGCCGGTCAGCCAGTGGGCGATGCGGGTCAAGTATCACCTGACGCCAGAGCTGTACGCGCAGGTCGGCGCGTATGAGCAGAACCCGTCGAACCTCGATCGCGGCAACGGTTTCAAGCTCAGCGGCAGCGGCACCCAAGGCGCAATTTTGCCGGTGGAGCTGGTGTGGACGCCGAAGCTCAACGGCCTGCCGGGCGAATACCGCGCCGGTTACTACTACAGCAACGCCAACGCTACCGATGCCTACAAGGACAGCAATGGCCAGCCCGCCGCCCTGAGTGGTGAGGCCTACCGCAGCGCGTCGAGCAAACACGGCGTCTGGCTGGGTGTGCAGCAGCAGATCACCAGCCGCGCCAGCGACAACTCCCGTGGCCTGAGCGTGTTCGCCAACGGCACGATGCACGACAAGAAGACCAACGCCATCGACAACTATGTCCAGGCGGGCGTCGTCTACAAAGGCTTGTTCGATGCGCGCGCCAAGGACGACATCGGTTTCGCCCTCGCCCGTGTTCACGTCAACCCGGCCTATCGCAAAAACGCCGAGGCAAGCAATCAGGCCCACGCGGTCTCCGACTTCGACGATCCGTCCTTCCTGCCGCCGCAGGACACCGAATACAGCGCCGAACTCTATTACGGCGTGCACGTCACCAACTGGCTGACCGTGCGCCCGAATCTGCAATACATCCGCCACCCCGGTGGCGTGGACAAGGTCGATGACGCGCTGATTGGCGGGATCAAGATCCAGTCGCAGTTCTAACAAACACCGCAAAACCCTTGTAGGAGCCGGCTTGCCGGCGATGGCGGTGTATCAGCCAAACAGATGTCGACTGACACACCGCTATCGCCGGCAAGCCGGCTCCTACAGGGACCGCATTAACAGTTCCAGTTTTTATATGAACCATGCCCGCGCCAGATCGTCATCTACAGTGAACTTGCGCGGGACTACTTGAAACGTCACGGAGAACCACACTATGAGCACTGATGGTGCTTTGAGTCGAAGCCGTCTATTGCCGACCCTGCTCGGCATTCTGCTTCTGCTAATGGGCCTGGCCATGCTGGCCGGGGGGATCAAGCTGAGCATGCTCGGCGGCTCGCTGTATTACCTGCTGGCCGGTATCGGCCTGGCGCTGACCGGCGTGCTGCTGATTCTCGCTCGCCGCGCAGCCTTGGGCCTGTACGCGCTGGTGCTGTTCGCCAGTACCGTTTGGGCCTTGTGGGAAGTCGGCCTCGACTGGTGGCAACTGGTGCCGCGTCTGGCAATGTTGTTCGCGCTGGGCATCGTCATGTTGCTGCCGTGGTTCCGTCGTCCGCTGCTGCGCGAAGGCGCTGCACCGAAAGGCACCGGCGCACTGAGCGTGGCCGTGGTGCTCGCGGGCGTGACCGCACTGGCCAGCCAATTCACCAACCCCGGTGAAATCAAAGGCCAACTGGACCGCGACAGCGTACCGGGCATGACCAACACCGCCCCGGCCATGCCCGACGGTGACTGGAACTCCTACGGCCGCAGCGCTCACGGTGACCGTTACTCGCCGCTGGCGCAGATCACCCCGCAGAACGTCAACAAGCTCGTTCCGGCCTGGACCTACCGCACCGGCGACCTGCCGGGGCCGAACGATCCGGGTGAAACCACCGCTGAAAACACTCCGCTGAAAGCCAACGGCATGCTCTATGTGTGTACGCCGCACAGCCAAGTGATCGCACTGGACCCGGACACCGGCAAGGAAATCTGGCGTTTCGATCCGAAGCTCTCCACGCAAAACGCGGCGAACTTCAAGGGTTGGGCGCACATGACCTGCCGTGGCGTGACGTATCACGATGACGCGGCTTACGCCTCCGAGCAGAGCCCGACCGGCAGCGCCAGCGCGCCTGTCGCCAGCGTTTGCCCACGCCGTATCTTCCTGCCGACCGCCGACACCCGCCTGATCGCCCTGAACGCCGACACCGGCAAGATGTGCGAAGACTTCGGCGACAAAGGCCAGGTCGACCTGCGCGCCAACATCGGTGGTTTCACCGCCGGCGGTTACTACTCCACCTCGCCTCCAGCGGTCACCAAGGATCTGGTGGTGATTGGCGGCCACGTCACCGACAACGTCTCCACCGACGAGCCGAGCGGCGTGATCCGCGCGTTCGACGTGCACACCGGCAAACTGGTGTGGAACTGGGACAGCGGCAATCCGGACGACACCACGCCGATTGCCGAAGGCAAGGTCTACACCCGCAACTCGCCGAACATGTGGTCCATGTTCGCCGTCGATGAAAAACTCGGCATGCTGTACCTGCCGATGGGCAACCAGACGCCGGATCAGTTCGGTGGCGCTCGCACCCCGGAATCGGAACTGCACGCCGCCGGCCTGACCGCCCTCGACATCGGCACCGGCAAAGTGCGCTGGCACTTCCAGTTCACCCACCATGACCTGTGGGACATGGACGTCGGTGGCCAGCCAACCCTGATGGACCTGAAAACCGCAGACGGCGTGAAGCCGGCGGTACTCGCGTCCACCAAGCAAGGCAGCATCTACGTACTGGACCGCAGCACCGGCCAGGCGATTGTGCCGATCAACGAAGTGCCGGTTCCGCAAGGCGCTGTCGAAGGTGATCACACCTCGCCGACCCAACCGAAATCCGACCTCAACCTCATGCCGCCGCCGCTGCAAGAGCGCGACATGTGGGGCGTGACGCCGTTCGACCAACTGATCTGCCGGATCGACTTTAAATCCATGCGCTACGACGGCCCGTTCACCCCGCCGTCGCTGCAGGGTTCGATCGTGTATCCAGGCAACTTCGGCGTGTTCGACTGGGGCGGCATCTCGGTTGACCCGGTGCGTCAGATCGCTTTCGTGAACCCGAGCTACATGGCGTTCAAATCGAAACTGATCCCGGCCGCCGAAATCGCAGCCCAAGGCCCGCGTAAAAGCGAAACCGAAGGCGTGCAGCCCAACAAAGGCGCGCCGTACGGCGTAGTCCTCGAAGCATTGCTGTCGCCAATGGGCCTGCCGTGCCAGGCGCCGGCATGGGGTTATGTAGCGGCGATCGACCTGACCACCGCCAAAGTCCTGTGGAAACACAAGAACGGCACCGTGCGCGACAGCTCGCCGGTTCCGATCCCGCTGAGCATGGGCGTGCCTAGCCTGGGCGGCACCTTCACCACCGCCGGTGGCGTTGGCTTCCTGAGCGGCACCCTCGACCAGTACCTGCGTGCCTACGACGTGAAAAACGGCAAGCAACTGTGGGAAGGTCGCCTGCCTGCGGGCGCGCAAACCACCCCGATGACCTACACCGGCAAGGACGGCAAGCAATACGTGCTCGTCGTGGCGGGCGGTCATGGATCGCTGGGCACCAAGCAAGGTGACTATGTGATTGCGTACAAACTGTCCGAATAAGTTTTAGCGGCAGTTAAAGCAAAGGCGACTCCCGTGAGGGGGTCGCCTTTTTTTGTGATCCCTTGTAGGAGCCGGCTTGCCGGCGATGGCGGTTCAACATTCAACGTTGATGTCGGCTGACAGGACGCTATCGCTGGCAAGCCAGCTCCTACAGGGTTTGCATGTTGATCTATAAATTTGTGGGCAACAAAAAACCCGCCGTAGCGGGTTTTTCATTACAGCGGTCAGCGGATCAGAAATCCTCCAGCCGCCACACTTCATAAGCCGGTGTCTCGTAGGGATGGCTCTGTTTCAAAGCCGCCACCACCGAACGGATCAACTCATCCGCCACCACCAGCTCAACTTTCCATTCCTCAACCTGTTCGACCTGCCCTGCTTCGCCAATGAACGGCTGACTGCCCTCCATTGGACGAAACTGACCCAGGCCCAACACCTGCCATGCGCAGTGCTCGTAAGCACCGATTCGCCCGCCACCGGCAGCGAACACAGCGCTTTTGACCACTTCGACATGACTGGTCGGAACAAAGAAGCTGAGCTTGTACACGGCGCTTAGTTCACCCACACGCGAGCGTTACGGAACATGCGCATCCATGGCGCGTCTTCGTTCCAGTCTTCCGAACGCCACGAGTTCTGCACGGCGCGGAACACACGTTCCGGGTGCGGCATCATGATCGTCACGCGACCGTCGCGGCTGGTCAAACCGGTGATCCCGCGCGGCGAGCCGTTCGGGTTGGCCGGGTACTTCTCGGTGACCTTGCCATGGTTGTCGACGAAACGCATCGCCACGCAACCCGACAGATCGGCTTCCAGCAACGCTTCTTCACTGGAGAACTCGGCATGACCTTCACCGTGTGCGATGGCGATCGGCATGCGCGAACCGGCCATGCCTTGCAGGAAGATCGAGTTCGACTCCTGGACCTGAACCATCGCCACACGGGCTTCGAACTGCTCGGAACGGTTACGCACGAAGTGCGGCCAGAACTCGCTGCCCGGAATCAGCTCGTGCAGGTTGGACATCATCTGGCAACCGTTGCACACGCCAAGGGTGAAGCTGTCGCTACGTTCGAAGAAACCCTGGAACGCATCACGGGCGCGGCTGTTGAACAGCGCAGACTTGGCCCAGCCTTCACCGGCGCCCAGTACGTCGCCGTAGGAGAAGCCGCCGCAAGCGACCATGCCCTTGAAGTCGTTCAGGTCGACACGGCCGGCCAGAATGTCGCTCATGTGCACGTCGATCGCGTTGAAACCGGCGCGGTCAAACGCGGCCGCCATTTCCACCTGACCGTTGACGCCCTGCTCACGCAGCACGGCAACCTGTGGGCGGATGTTTTTCTTGATGTAAGGCGCGGCGACGTCCTGGTTGACGTCGTAGCTCAGCTTGACGCTCAGGCCCGGGTTGTCTTCTTCCAGCAGCACGTCGAACTCTTGCTCGGCGCAGTCGGCGTTATCACGCAGACGCTGGATCTGGTAGCTGGTTTCAGCCCATGTACGCTGCAGCAGACGACGCTGACCTTCGAACACGGTTTCGCCGTTGAAGGTGATGCTGATCTCGCCGTTGTTCATCGGCTGACCGATCACCGACACGCACTCGCCCAGACCGGCAGCGCTGAACTGCGCGAGGATGTCCGGAGTCGCGTCCTGGCGAACCTGGATCACGGCGCCCAGTTCTTCGTTGAACAGGATCGCGGCGATGTCGGCGGAGGTTTCCGCCAGACCGTCGAGGTTCAGGCTCAGGCCGCAGTGACCGGCGAAGGCCATTTCCACGGCGCTGGTCAGCAGACCACCGTCGGAACGGTCGTGGTAGGCCAGCAGGTGACCGTCGGCGTTCAGGCCCTGGATCACCGCGAAGAAGGCTTTCAGGTCTTCGGCATCATCGACGTCCGGCGCTTGCGAGCCGAGCTTGCCGTGAACCTGGGCCAGGATCGAGGCGCCCATGCGGTTCTGGCCACGGCCCAGATCGATCAGGATCAGGTCGGTGGTGCCCTTGTCCATGCGCAGTTCCGGGGTCAGGGTCTGACGGATGTCAGCCACTGGCGCGAAACCGGTCACGATCAGGGACATTGGCGAGGTGACGGTCTTGTCTTCGCCGTTGTCGCTCCAGCGCGTGGCCATGGACATGGAGTCCTTGCCCACCGGAATGGTGATGCCCAGCTCAGGGCACAGTTCCATGCCGACCGCTTTCACGGTGTCGTACAGACGCGCGTCTTCACCCGGGTGACCGGCAGCGGACATCCAGTTCGCCGACAGCTTGATGTCGGAGATCTTGTTGATGCGCGAAGCGGCGATGTTGGTCAGGGTTTCGCCGATGGCCATGCGGCCCGACGCCGGAGCGTCCAGCAGAGCCAGCGGAGTGCGCTCGCCCATGGCCATGGCTTCACCGGTGTAGACGTCGAAGCTGGTGGCGGTGACGGCAACGTCGGCCACCGGAACCTGCCACGGGCCGACCATTTGGTCACGGGCCACGAGGCCGGTGATGGTGCGGTCGCCGATGGTGATCAGGAAGCTTTTGCTCGCCACGGCCGGGTGGTGCAGAACGCGCTCGACGCAGTCTGCAATCTCCAGCGTCGACGGATCGAAATCGTCGCCCAGCTCGTTTTCACGAACGGCCGAACGGTGCATGCGCGGGGCTTTGCCCAGCAGCACTTCCAGTGGCATGTCCACCGGGCTGTTGCCGAAGTGGCTGTCGGTGACGGTCAGTTGCGGCTCGGCAGTGGCTTCGCCGACCACGGCGAACGGGCAACGCTCGCGCTCGCAGATCGCCTGGAAGCGTTCGAAGTCAGCCGGGCCGACGGCCAGAACGTAGCGTTCCTGGGATTCGTTACTCCAGATTTCGTGCGGGGCCATGCCCGGCTCGTCGTTTGGAATGTTGCGCAGTTCGAAGCGGCCACCACGGTTGCCGTCGTTGACCAGTTCCGGGAAGGCGTTGGACAGACCGCCCGCACCCACGTCGTGGATGAAGCTGATCGGGTTCTTGTCACCCAGTTGCCAGCAACGGTCGATGACTTCCTGGCAGCGGCGTTCCATCTCAGGGTTTTCGCGCTGAACCGAAGCGAAGTCCAGGTCAGCCGAGCTGGTGCCGGTGGCCATGGAGGAAGCAGCGCCGCCGCCCAGACCGATCAACATCGCCGGGCCGCCGAGCACGATCAGCTTGGAGCCGACGGTGATCTCGCCTTTCTGTACGTGTTCGGCACGGATGTTACCCATGCCGCCGGCCAGCATGATCGGCTTGTGGTAACCGCGAACTTCGTCGCCACGCGGGGTGGTGATCGATTGTTCGAAGGTACGGAAGTAACCGGTCAGGGCCGGACGACCAAATTCGTTGTTGAACGCGGCGCCACCCAGTGGGCCTTCGATCATGATGTCCAGCGCGGTGACGATGCGCTCAGGCTTGCCGTACGGCACTTCCCACGGCTGTTCGAAGCCAGGGATCTGCAGGTTCGACACGGTGAAACCGGTCAGGCCGGCCTTTGGCTTGGCGCCACGACCGGTAGCGCCTTCGTCGCGGATCTCGCCACCGGAACCGGTGGACGCACCCGGGAACGGGGCAATCGCGGTCGGGTGGTTGTGCGTTTCGACTTTCATCAAAATGTGCACCGGTTCCTGCACCGCGCCGTACTGGCGGGTTTCAGGGTCCGGGAAGAAACGGCCGGCGACATTACCGACGATCACCGAAGCGTTGTCCTTATAAGCGGACAGAACGCCTTCGCTGTGCATCTGGTAAGTGTTCTTGATCATGCCGAACAGGCTTTTTTCCTGGCTCTGACCGTCGATGTCCCAACTGGCGTTGAAGATCTTGTGACGGCAGTGCTCGGAGTTCGCCTGGGCGAACATCATCAGTTCGATGTCGTGCGGGTTGCGCTTCAAGCCGAGGAAGGCGTTGACCAGGTAGTCGATCTCGTCTTCGGCCAGGGCCAGGCCCAGCTCGGTGTTGGCTTTTTCCAGCGCGGCGCGGCCGCCACCCAACACGTCGATCGCGGTCAGCGGCTTCGGTTCGGCGTGGCTGAACAGGCCGGCGGCCTGTTCAAGGTTGGCGAGGACGATCTGGGTCATGCGGTCATGCAGCACATCGGAGATCAGCTGCGCTTCGGCGTCGCTGAACTGGCCGGCGACGTAGAACGCGATACCGCGCTCCAGGCGCTGGATCTTGCTCAGGCCGCAATTGCGAGCGATGTCGCTGGCCTTGCTGGACCACGGCGAGATGGTGCCGAAACGCGGCAACACCAGGAACAGGCGACCGGTCGGTTCTTGAACCGGTACGCTTGGACCGTACTTCAGAAGGCGCGCGAGCACCTGCTGTTCGTCGCCGGTCAGGACGCCGGTAACTTCGGCGAAGTGAGCGAATTCAGCATACAAGCCGCTGACAGCCGAAACCTTGTGGCTCAGTTGCTCAAGGAGTTTGCTGTGGCGAAAGGCAGAAAGGGCAGGAGCGCCGCGCAGGATCAACATCTTCGGGACAGCCTCGGGAAGGGGTGTGCTTTGAGGCCGTGCATTCTAGCCTAAACCGCCCGCGACATCACCCGAAACGGTACGGGCGGCGTCACCCGGACGTCGGGCCGGGTATCCGGGGCTGAAACAACGGCCGGCCAGGTGTTATTTTTTGTGTCACAAAAAGCCATTCGAGCCCATTCCTGCGGGCTCCAGAGCGGTTTTTCGCTCTCTAGCAGACAAGGCCTTCGCTGTCGAGATATGGCGCTCGTGGTCCTTTGCGTATACTGCGCAGATGTTTTCCCCAACGGCTTTGCGTCCGCGGTACGCCAAATGGCTGATCGCAACCGGACTCTTCCTGATGCTCAGTGGCTGTGTTGATAAACCCAACACGCTGGAGCGCGTAAAGGAGGATGGCGTGCTGCGGGTGGTTACCCGAAACAGCCCCGCTACCTACTTCCAGGATCGCAACGGTGAAACCGGCTTCGAATACGAGCTGGTGAAGCGCTTCGCCGACGATCTGGGGGTCGAACTCAAAATCGAAACCGCCGACAACCTTGACGACCTGTACAGCCAGGTGGGCAAGCCCAACGGTCCGGTGATCGCTGCGGCCGGCCTGGTCAGCAGCGAAGCGCGCAAACAGCAGGTGCGGTTTTCCCACTCTTATCTGGAAGTCACCCCGCAGATCATCTATCGCAACGGCCAGTCGCGGCCGACCGATGCAAAGGATCTGGTGGGCAAGAAGATCATGGTGCTCAAGGGCAGCACCCACGCCGGGCAACTGGCGGAGTTGAAACAGAAGTTTCCCGGCATTGAATACGAAGAGTCCGACGCGGTTGAAGTCGTCGACCTGCTGCGCATGGTCGACGAAGGCCAGATTGACCTGACCCTGGTCGACTCCAACGAAGTGGCGATGAACCAGGTCTACTTCACCAATATCCGGGTCGCCTTCGACCTTGGTGACGCCAGCGACCAGAGCTGGGCCGTGGCCGCCGGCGACGACAACAGCCTGCTCAACGAGATCAACGCCTACCTCGACAAGGTGAAGAAGAACGGCACGCTGCAACGCCTGAAGGACCGCTATTACGGGCACGTCGACGTACTCGGCTACATGGGAGCCACCACCTTCGCCCAGCATTTGCAGCAACGACTGCCCAAGTACGAGCAACACTTCAAGACCTACGCCAAGAAAGAGAAGGTCGACTGGCGCCTGCTGGCGGCGGTCGGTTACCAGGAATCCCTGTGGCAAGCGGCCGTCACGTCGAAGACCGGCGTGCGCGGCCTGATGATGCTGACCCAGAACACCGCGCAAGCCATGGGCGTGTCCAATCGCCTCGATCCGAAGCAAAGCATCATGGGCGGCGCCAAGTACCTGGCCTACATGAAGGAACAGCTGGATGAGTCGATCCAGGAACCGGACCGTACCTGGTTTGCGCTGGCGGCCTACAACGTCGGCAGCGGTCACCTGGATGACGCGCGCAAACTGGCGGCCAAGGAAGGGCTGAACCCGGACAAGTGGCTGGACGTGAAGAAAATCCTGCCGCGCCTGTCCGAGAAAAAGTGGTACAGCAAAACCCGTTACGGCTACGCCCGCGGCGGCGAGCCGGTGCATTTCGTGGCGAACATCCGTCGCTACTACGACATCCTGACCTGGGTGACGCAGCCTCAGCTGGAAGGCAATCAGGTGGCCGAAGGCAATCTGCATGTGCCGGGGGTCGACAAGTCCAAGCCGAGCCAGGAAACCCCGCAGCTTTAGATTTGTGTTGCTTTTGAGGACGCCTTCGCGGGCAAGCCTCGCTCCTACAGGTCCGTGTTGTGCCGCAATTTTGCGTATGGCACCGCCCCTGTAGGAGCGAGGCTTGCCCGCGAAGGCAGCACCTCCGTCTTAGCCCTTCAACGCTGCGGCCAGGATCAACGCCTTCATTTCAGACACCGCCGACTTGAACCCGACAAACAACGCATGCGCCACCAGCGCATGGCCGATGTTCAGTTCGTTGATGCCCTTGATCGCCGCGACCGCTTCGACGTTGTGATAGTGCAAACCGTGACCGGCGTTGACGATCAAACCCTGCGCCAGACCAAATGCCACGCCATCGGCCACGCGCTTGAGCTCTTCAGCCACGTCGGTTGGTGTCTCGGCATCGGCATAACGACCGGTGTGCAATTCAATCGCCGGAGCACCGACACGACGGGACGCTTCGATCTGCCGCTCGTCCGCATCGATGAACAGCGACACTTCGCAACCGATCTTCGCCAGGCGATCCACTGCTGCCTTGATCCGCGCTTCCTGCCCCGCTACGTCCAGACCGCCTTCGGTGGTCAGTTCCTGGCGGGTTTCCGGCACCAGGCAAATGTGCGCCGGGCGGATGCGCTCGGCGAACACCATCATTTCTTCGGTGACGCCCATTTCGAAGTTCATGCGGGTTTGCAGCACATCCTTGAGCACCAGCACGTCACGTTCCTGAATGTGCCGACGGTCTTCGCGAAGGTGCACGGTGATGCCGTCAGCGCCCGCCTCTTCGGCGTCCAGTGCGGCCTTGACCGGATCGGGATAGCGAGTGCCCCGGGCCTGGCGCAGGGTGGCAACGTGGTCGATGTTCACGCCAAGAAGAATGCGATTGCTGGTGGTCACGGAAGCGCTCCTGAATTTAAAGATTCGGCGCACAGCATACACGGGGCAACAAGGTCTGTTGATCCTTGGTGGGAGCGAAGATCAAGACCCTACGGCTTTCGAAACAACTCTCGGGAAACCAGGGGACGACCGCCCAGGTGAACGGCCAATGCCTGGCGCATCAAACGCTTGGCGGCGGACAACGCGCCGGGGGCCGACCAGTCGGCGTCGGCCATGGCCAGCAGTTCGGTGCCGTTGAACAGACCGGGTTGCAGCAGGTAGACCCGCTCCAGGCCGGCATCCACCTGTAGACGATACAGACCATCCGGCGCGACGGGTTCGCCGTGGATGTCGGTGTTCAGCGCGAAGCCGTAACCGAGATCGTCGAGCAAGCGCCATTCGAAGGAACGCAGCAGCGGCTCCAGCGGGCGGCCTTCGGCCAGCGCAAGCAAAGTCGCGGCGTAGTGATCGAAGACAGCGGGATGGGGATCTTCTGATGGCAACAGGCGAATCAGTAGCTCATTGAGGTAAAGCCCGCTGAACAGCGCCTCACCGATGAGCCATGTCGACGTACCGGCACTTTCCATGCGCCCGACATTCTTCAACTCGCCACGCCCCCGGAACTCGACTTCCAGCGGCACGAACGGCCGCGCCAACGTCCCGGCCTTGCCCCGCGCACTGCGCAACACCGCCCGCAGCCGACCTTGCGGCGTGAGGAAATCCACCAGTGCGCTGTTTTCGCGGTAGGCGCGGGAGTGGAGGACGTAGGCGGGTTGGCCGATGGGCTGGGACATGGTGCTCTCAATGACGGATCGCGATTTTACTAACACCCCAAAACCACTGTGGGAGCGAGCCTGCTCGCGATGAGGGACTGACATACAACAAAATTGTTGACTGACAGACCGCTATCGCGAGCAGGCTCGCTCCCACAGTTTTATCACCTGGGCTCAGGTTTACAGGTCGCCGTAACCCAGCGAACGCAATGCGCGCTCATCGTCGGACCAGCCGCCTTTCACTTTGACCCAAAGGTTGAGCATGATCTTGGAGTCGAACAGCAGCTCCATGTCCTTGCGCGCCTCGGTGCCGATGCGCTTGATGCGCTCGCCCTTGTCGCCAATGATGATTTTCTTCTGGCCGTCACGTTCGACGAGGATCAACGCATGAATGTGCAGGGTTTTCCCCTGCTGCTTGAACTCTTCGATTTCCACGGTGATCTGGTATGGCAGCTCGGCGCCCAGCTGACGCATGATTTTCTCACGCACCAGTTCAGCGGCGAGGAAGCGGCTGCTGCGGTCGGTGATCTGGTCTTCCGGGAAGAAGTGATCGTTTTCCGGCAGGTGCTCGGCGATCACTCGCTCCAGCGTGTCGAGGTTATGCCCGTGCTGGGCCGAGATCGGCATGATCTGCGCGTTCGGCAGCTGTTCCTGCAACCAGGTCAGGTGCGGCATCAGCTCGGCTTTGTCTTCGATGCGGTCGGTCTTGTTCAACGCCACGATCAGCGGGCCGGTCACGTACTGGACGCGCTCGAGCACCATCTGGTCTTCGTCGGTCCACTTGGTGCGATCCACCACGAAGATCACCACGTCGACGTCTTTCAACGCCGCCGAAGCGGTCTTGTTCATGTAGCGGTTCAAGGCCTTTTCGCCGCCCTTGTGCATGCCCGGGGTGTCGACGTAGATCGCCTGGACGGCGCCTTCGGTCTTGATGCCCAGCATGTTGTGGCGGGTGGTCTGAGGCTTGCGCGAAGTGATCGCCAGCTTCTGGCCGAGGATGTGGTTCAGCAGCGTGGACTTGCCCACGTTGGGACGGCCGACGATGGCAACATAGCCACAGCGTGTTGCGGTTGAATCAGTCATTGCCATTCTCCACACCCAGGGCTATCAGTGCTGCGGCGGCCGCTACCTGTTCGGCAATACGACGACTCACACCCTGACCTCGGCTTTTTTCATTCAGTAAGGTGATTTCGCATTCGACGAAGAACGTCCGGCAATGCGGCTCACCCTGGATATCCACCACTTCGTAACGCGGCAGCTCACAACCACGGGACTGCAGGAATTCCTGCAGGCGGGTTTTTGGATCTTTGTTGGTGTCGACCAGTGTCAGGCCTTCGAACTCGCCGGCCAGCCAGGCCAGCACGCGCTCGCGCGCCACGTCCATGCCGGCGTCCAAGTAGATCGCACCGATCAGCGCTTCCAGGGCATCGGCCAGAATCGACTCGCGACGGAAACCGCCGCTTTTCAACTCGCCGGAACCCAGACGCAAGTAATCGCCCAGATCGAAACCGCGGGCCAGTACAGCCAGAGTCTCACCTTTCACCAGACGTGCGCGCAAACGCGACAACTGGCCTTCGCGGGCCAGCGGGAAGCGATCGAACAGCGCCTCGCCAGCGACGAAGTTGAGGATGGCATCACCGAGGAATTCCAGGCGTTCGTTGTTGCGCCCGGCAAAGCTGCGGTGAGTCAGGGCCAGGACCATCAGTTCCTGATCCTTGAAGGTGTAGCCGAGCTGACGCTCTAGACGGCTTAAGGAGACGCTCACGGTTTACCCACGCTGAGTTCGTGGCTGGATTCCACCGCCATCGCCGTGGTGCGGCGCAGGCTTGGGACAATTAACGCTGTGTTCAAAAATTACGTCCTGAATATCATTGTTTTCATGCGTCTGGCGCCGATTGTGGCAGTTCCAGAAATGCATTCGGCGCTGTGTTCAACAGCGCCGTGTGTGATTACTTGATCAGGCCAACCCGCGAGAAATTCGGCAGGTGACTGAGTTTGGGTTCCGGCCAGCTCATCCAGACTGCGAAGGCCTTGCCGACGATATTCTTGTCGGGAACCATGCCCAGCAGATCCTTGGGAATAGTCGGATCATCCCAGTAACGACTGTCGTTCGAGTTGTCGCGGTTGTCGCCCATCATGAAGTAGTGCCCGGCAGGCACGGTCCACGTATGGTCAGGCGATGCGCGATAACGGCTCATTTCCTTGCGGATAAGGTGCTCGGCGGCGCCGAGTTTTTCCTTGTAGAGCTCGGCGCTGCCCAGCGTGCCCGGCTCGGAGCCGACCAGTTGCTCGGCAATCGACTCGCCGTTGACGAACAGGCGCTTGTCGGCGGTGTAGCGAACCTGGTCACCCGGCAGGCCGACCACACGCTTGATGTAGTTGACGTTCGGATCACTCGGGTAACGGAACACCATCACATCGCCGCGCTGCGGATCACCGACATCGATGACTTTCTTGTCGATCACCGGCAGGCGGATCCCGTAGGAAAACTTGCTCACCAGAATGAAGTCGCCGACATCCAGCGTCGGTTTCATCGAGCCGGAAGGAATCTGGAACGGCTCCACCAGGAACGAACGCAGGACCAGCACGATGAACAACACCGGGAAGAACGACTTGCCGTATTCGACCAGCAGCGGCTCTTTGTTCAGCTTCTCGACCACCACCACATCCGGCTGGCTGACGCTGCCCTGATAGGAGGCGATGGCGGCACGCCGAC
The DNA here is from genome assembly GCF_017351735.1 of Pseudomonas sp. FW300-N2A2. Classification (NCBI taxonomy): domain Bacteria; kingdom Pseudomonadati; phylum Pseudomonadota; class Gammaproteobacteria; order Pseudomonadales; family Pseudomonadaceae; genus Pseudomonas; species Pseudomonas sp. FW300-N2A2. Next base: position 34,192 of record NZ_JACNDU010000019.1, read on the forward strand.
GCGGCGCCAGGAAAACCAGATCAAGCAACGCCAACAGGCCGCAGACGAACACGGCGATGACCAGCAACAGCGGGAAATTTAGTGACATAGGACCTAACTATCCAACCTGAGCACTGCAAGGAAGGCTTCTTGTGGAATTTCCACGTTGCCGACTTGCTTCATGCGTTTCTTACCGGCCTTTTGCTTTTCCAGCAGCTTTTTCTTACGGCTGACGTCACCACCGTAGCATTTGGCCAATACGTTCTTTCTGAGTGCCTTGACGGTTGTCCGCGCCACAATCTGACCGCCAATGGCGGCCTGGATTGCCACGTCGAACATCTGCCGTGGAATCAGTTCTTTCATCTTCTCGGTCAACTGGCGACCTTTGTAGTTCGCATTGTCACGGTGCACGATCAGCGCCAGGGCGTCGACTTTGTCACCGTTGATCAACACATCCAGTTTCACCAGATTAGCCGATTGATAACGATCGAAATGGTAATCCAGCGAAGCATAGCCACGGCTGGTGGATTTCAGACGGTCGAAGAAGTCCAGGACCACTTCGTTCATCGGCAAATCGTAGGTCACCTGAACCTGAGTACCGAGGAACAGCATGTCGTGCTGCACGCCACGCTTCTCGATGCACAGGGTAATAACGTTGCCCAGGTGTTCTTGCGGCACAAGAATGTTGGCCCGCACGATCGGCTCGCGCATGTCTTCGATCGTGGACAGGTCCGGAAGCTTCGACGGGTTATCGACGTAGATCGTTTCACCGGTTTTCAGCAACAGCTCGAAAATTACCGTCGGCGCCGTGGTGATCAGGTCCAGGTCGTACTCGCGCTCCAGGCGCTCCTGGATGATTTCCATGTGCAGCATGCCGAGGAACCCGCAACGGAAGCCGAAGCCCAGGGCGTCGGAGCTTTCCGGGGTGTACTGCAGCGACGAGTCGTTGAGCGTGAGCTTTTGCAGGGCTTCACGGAAATCTTCGAAGTCGTCGGAGCTGACCGGGAACAGACCGGCGTACACCTGCGGTTGAATGCGTTTGAAACCTGGCAGCACGTCAACGTCGGGGGTGGAGCTCAAGGTCAGGGTGTCGCCCACTGGCGCACCGTGAATGTCCTTGATGCTCGCGATAATGAAGCCCACTTCACCGGCCTTCAGGTCGGCAGTAGGGGTGTGTTTCGGGTTGAATACACCGACGCTGTCCACCAGGTGGATCTTGCCGGTGGACTTGACCAGGATCTTGTCGCCCTTCTTCACACGACCGTGGCGCACGCGCACCAGGGACACAACGCCCAGGTAGTTGTCGAACCAGGAGTCGATGATCAACGCTTGCAGCGGATCATCGTAGTTGCCGGTCGGCGCCGGAATGGTGGTGACCAGGCGCTCCAGCACTTCATCGACGCCCAGACCGGTCTTGGCACTGCAAGTGACCGCGTCGGTGGCATCGATGCCGATGATTTTTTCGATTTCTTCCTTGACGCGGTCCGGATCGGCCTGTGGCAGGTCGATCTTGTTCAGGACCGGCATGACTTCCAGGCCCTGCTCGATCGCCGTGTAGCAGTTGGCAACCGACTGCGCTTCCACGCCCTGACCGGCATCGACCACCAGCAAGGCACCTTCACAGGCCGCCAGCGACCGGCTGACTTCGTAGGTGAAGTCAACGTGGCCCGGGGTGTCAATGAAGTTCAGCTGGTACTTGATGCCATCGCGAGCGGTGTAATAGAGGGTGACGCTATGGGCCTTGATGGTGATCCCGCGTTCACGTTCCAGGTCCATGGAGTCCAGCACCTGGGCTTCCATTTCGCGCTCGGCAAGGCCGCCGCACATCTGGATGAAGCGATCGGCCAGCGTCGACTTGCCATGGTCAATGTGGGCGATGATGGAGAAATTGCGGATATGACTCAAATCACTCACGGATCAACACTCAAAAAGGCTGCAGGCATGGCCCGCCGAAAAATAGCCGGGAATTGTACCTGATCCACGGCGCAAGCGTCACGTTCGCAGGTCAGACGGCACCTACAAAAAACGCCCCGGTCTTGCGACAGGGGCGTTTTTGAAGGCTTTTGTAGGAACCGGCTTGCTGGCGATACGGGCGTCGCGGTAGGTCTGGATGACCGCGGTGATGCGCTATCGCCAGCAAGCCGGCTCCTACAGGTTCGTGTGTTTCAACCGGCTCGGCGCAGGAGGTAGACACCTGCCAGGGCACACACACCCGCCGGCACCAGCACCGCAAACAGCGGCGAGAACCCGAACACCAGGCTCGAAGGCCCCAGCAGGTCCTGGACGATGCGGAAGGTGAAGCCCACCAGCACGCCGGTGAATACCCGCTGACCGAGGGTAACCGAGCGCAGCGGACCGAAGATGAAGGAGATCGCCATCAGTACCAGGGCGGCAGTGACCAGAGGCTGCAACACCTTGACCCAAAATGCCAGCCAGTAACGGCCATTGTTCAACCCCTGATCCGCCAGGTAGTGGATGTAACTCCACAGGCCGGTGATCGACAGCGAATCCGGCGACATCACCACGGTGCTCAGCAGTTGCGGGCTCAGCGCCACGTTCCAGCGCTCGACCGGGGCCGTGACCACTTCGGTGCTCTTGTCATGGAACAGCGTGGTCGTGACATCGCTCAACTGCCAGTGATCCTGGTCGAATTTCGCGCGTTTGGCGAAGCTCGAGGACAGCATGTGCCGCTGATCGTCGAAGCGATAGCGGGTCACGCCGTACAGCACGCCGTTGGGTTGTACCGAGTTGACGTGGATGAACTCCTCGCCCTGACGGTGCCACAGGCCATGCTTGGCGCTTTGCGCATCACCACTGCCTTGAGCCAGCGAGCGGTTGGCCTGCGCGGTGCTTTCGGTCGCCGGCGCGATGTACTCGCCAATCAACACGCCCACCACCATCAGGATCAGCATCGGCTTCATGACGGCCCAGACGATCCGGCCGATCGACACGCCCGCAGCGCGCATGATGGTCAGCTCGCTGTGGCTGGCCAGACTGCCGAGGCCGATCAGGCAGCCGATCAGTGCTGCCATCGGCAACATGTCGTAAAGACGGCGCGGCGCGGTCAGCAGGACGTAACTCAAGACATCGACCAGGGTGTAGGTATCGCTGACTTCACCCATCTCGTCGATGAAAGCGAACAGCGTGGCCAGGCCGAGAATAATCCCCAGTACCGCCAGGATCGCGATAAAGACGCTGCTACCGATGTAGCGATCGAGCTTAACCACGGGCCACCTCCAGCGCGCTGCGGCGACTCGCCCGCTTCAACTGCCAGGGTTCCCAATAGAGCAAGCCAAGGCCGATGGCCAGGAAGATTGCGTGAACCCACCACAAGCCCAGCGCGGGCGGGATCTTGCCCTTTTCGAGGGCGCCGCGAGCGGCAATCAGGATGCTCAGGTAAGCCATATAAAGAAGAATCGCCGGCAGCAGCTTGAGGAAACGGCCCTGGCGCGGATTGACCCGCGACAGCGGCACCGCCATCAGGGTCACGATGAAGACCAGCAAGGGCAAGGACAGGCGCCATTGCAACTCGGTGCGCGAACGCAGGTCATCACTGCCGAGCAACGAACTGGTGGGCATTGCATCACGGTCGGTGACTTCGTCGCTGACGTCCGGTTTAGGCAGCAACACGCCGTACTCTTCGTACTTGATCGCACGATAGTCGGCCTGCCCCGGGTTACCGTCGTAGCGATAACCGTTGTCGAGAATCAGGTAGCGGTTGCCGTCGGGGCGGATTTCCTGACGGCCCTTCTCGGCCACCAGCACGGAAATCCCGCGATCCTTCTTGTCCGACGAGACGTTCTTTTGCGAAATGAACACGCCGCCGAGGTGGATGCGGTCATCCGACAGGGTTTCGGTGTAGGTCACCCGGGTGCCGTCACGCAGGGCCTGGAAGCGGCCCGGCTCGAGGGTATCGAACTCGGTCAGCGCATCTTGTTTGTTCAGCAGCAACTGAAACTGATTGGCCCCTTGTGGCGCCAGGCTCAGGCTCAACCATGCCACCACCAGTGCCACCAGGGTGGCCGGAAACAGGGTCATGGTGAACAGGCGCTGCTGGCTCATGCCCGTGGCGGAGAGCACGGTCATTTCACTTTCAAGGTACAGGCGACCGTAGGCCAGCAGGATCCCGAGGAACAGGCCCAGCGGCAGGATCAGTTGCAGAAAGCCTGGCAGGCGAAAGCCCATGATCAGGAACAGCGAGCCCGGATCCAGAAGGCCAGCCGCCGCCTGGGCGAGGTATTTGATGAAGCGTCCGCTCATGATGATGACCAGCAGCACGGCACTGACGGCGCTCAAGGTCAACAGGACTTCGCGGGATAGGTAACGGAAGACGATCAAACCAGACACTCCAGGGTTGTCAGGCTAAGGCGGCCAAACAAGCAAACGTATCAGGCAGCCCGCAAGACAGAGCTGCCGAAAAAAGTTGGCGCATTATCCTGTGATTGGACGCGCCTGTCACTGCGCATGGTTACGCAGGCGGCCAAAGCGCAGAAGATCGTACAACCGAGGGTTGTCAGGCGCCGGTAGCGAGGTTCAAACTGCGGCCTTTGTCGCAAGCCGTGACTTGCGTCTTTCACTCTATAAATAAGCAGGCTCGAACGTCTGTCGTCGAGCACTTGCGTGTTGACCCATCATTCAGGGACCCGGACATGGAACTGGTTGTAAAAAGCGTTAACCCAGAAACGTTGAAAACCGCCACCCTGGTAGTCGCCGTCGGCGAAGGCCGCAAGCTCGGCGCCGTTGCCAAACAACTCGACGAACTGAGCGGTGGCGCCATCAGCGCAGTGCTCAAGCGCGGCGACCTGGCCGGCAAGGTTGGCCAGAGCCTGTTGCTGCACAGCCTGCCGAACCTGAAAGCCGAGCGCGTGTTGCTGGTCGGCGTGGGCAAGGACGAAGAACTGGGTGACCGCCCGTTCCGTAAAATCATCGCCGGCATCCTCAACACCCTGAAAGGCCTGGGCGGCAGCGATGCTGTGCTGGCGCTGGACGAAGTGATCGTCAAGGGTCGCGACAGCTATGGCAAAACCCGCCTGCTGGCCGAAACCCTGGTGGACGGCGAATACACCTTCGATCAGTTCAAGAGCCAGAAAGCCGAACCTCGCGCCCTGAAGAAAGTCACCCTGGTGACCATCAAGGCGGCCCAGGCTGAAGTCGAGCGCGCCGTGGCCCACGCCACCGCGATCGCCAACGGCATGGCGTTCACCCGCAACCTGGGCAACCTGCCGCCGAACATCTGCCACCCGACGTTCCTCGGCGAGCAAGCGAAAAACCTCGGTAAAGAATTCAAAAGCCTGAAAGTCGAAGTCCTTGATGAGAAGAAAATCAAGGAACTGGGTATGGGCTCGTTCTACGCCGTCGGCCAGGGCAGCGCCCAGCCACCGCGCCTGATCGTCATGCAATACAACGGCGGCAAGAAATCCGAGAAGCCGTACGCCCTGGTCGGCAAAGGCATCACCTTCGACACCGGCGGCATCAGCCTGAAGCCGGGCGCCGGCATGGATGAAATGAAGTACGACATGGGCGGCGCCGCCAGCGTCTTCGGCACCCTGCGCGCCGTGCTCGAACTGAAGCTGCCGATCAATCTGGTGTGCATCCTCGCCTGCGCCGAGAACATGCCGAGCGGCAACGCTTCGCGTCCGGGCGACATCGTCACCACCATGAGCGGCCAGACCGTGGAAATCCTCAACACCGACGCCGAAGGCCGTCTGGTGCTGTGCGATGCCCTGACCTACTCCGAGCGCTTCAAGCCACAAGCCGTGATCGACATCGCAACCCTGACCGGCGCTTGCGTCGTTGCATTGGGTGCGCACACCTCCGGCCTGCTGGGCAACAACGACGAACTGATCGGCCAACTGCTGAGCGCCGGCCAATCGGCTGACGACCGCGCCTGGCAACTGCCGTTGTTCGACGAGTATCAAGAGCAGCTGGACAGCCCGTTCGCCGACATCGCCAACATTGGCGGCCCGAAAGCCGGCACCATCACCGCTGCCTGCTTCCTGTCGCGCTTCACCAAGAACCTGAACTGGGCGCACCTGGACATCGCCGGCACCGCCTGGACCAGCGGCGGCAAGGACAAGGGCGCCACTGGCCGTCCGGTTCCATTGCTGACCCAGTACCTGCTGGACCGCGCCAAAGCCTGAAACCGATGACCTCGGGCGGCGTTGCTTTCGGGCGACGTCGCCTGGGGCTCAGGAACCGCAATGACCAAAGTCGACTTTTATATCCTGCCCAGCGCCGACCCTTCGGCACGGCTGGATTTCGCCTGCAAGCTCACCGATAAAGCCTGGCGCATGGGCCATCGCATCTACCTGCATTGCAGCGATGCCGCCCAGCGTGACGATCTCGATGCGCGCCTGTGGGCCTTCAAGGGCGAAAGCTTCGTGCCCCACGGCCCCGCCGAAAGCGAGCCGGACGGTTTGATTGTGCTGGGTCTTGGCGATGACTGCGGTCAACATCAGGATTTGCTGGTCAACCTCGACCTGAAAGTCCCGGCCTTTGCCAACAAATTCGCCCGGGTGGCGGAAGTGGTGGTGGAGGATCCGGCGATACGCACGGCTGCGCGGGAGAGTTTCCGTTTCTACCGCGAACAGGGCTATCCTCTGCAAGATCACCGTTTACAGCGACTCTGAGCATTCCGATGGACACTCCAAAACCGCTGCAAAAGTCCGCGCACCTGCTGGACGACCTTGAGTCGATCCGCCAATTGCTCGGCGATGACAACCTGCAACCACCGCTGCTGACCGACACTGTCGACGATGGAGAGCAGGAACAGATTCCGATGTTGTTCGACACGGTCAGCGCCAGTCAGCCCACCGTCGCACCGACGCCAGTCGCCGCTGCCGCGCAACCGGCACCCGCTGCCAAAGGTCCAGACGACCTGCTGCACCTGGACAGCGAACTGCGCGCCGCCGCGCAACTGATCATGCAAGACGTGATCGACGACTTCGCCCCGCACATCGAAACCGAAATCAAACGCCGCCTCAGCGCGCGCCTTGAGCGGTTGCTAAGCCAGTACAACGACTGAACCCAACACAAATCCCCTGTGGGAGCGGGCTTGCTCGCGAAGGCGTCGTATCAGTCAGCACAAATGTTGAATGTCAGACCGCTTTCGCGAGCAAGCCCGCTCCCACATTGGTTTCGTGCCGTTTTTGATACTGCGCCCTGTCCGCCCCCGCTCGCCCTGCGCCCCATGCCCCGCTATACTCGTCGGCTTTTCCTGAATTAATGCCAATAGGGTCCCGCCGCGCATGGATAAGACCTACCAGCCGCACGCCATTGAAACTTCCTGGTACAACACCTGGGAGTCTGAGAATTACTTCGCCCCGCAAGGCGCGGGCGAGTCCTACACCATCATGATCCCGCCGCCGAACGTCACCGGCAGCCTGCACATGGGTCACGGCTTCAACAACGCGATCATGGACGCCCTGATCCGTTTCCGCCGCATGCAGGGTCGCAACACCCTGTGGCAGCCGGGCACCGACCACGCCGGTATCGCCACGCAAATGCTGGTGGAACGCCAACTCGAAGCCCAGGGCCAGAATCGCCACGACCTGGGCCGTGAAAAATTCCTCGAGAAAGTCTGGGAATGGAAGGATCAGTCCGGCGGCAACATCAGCCGTCAGATCCGCCGTCTCGGCTCGTCCGTGGACTGGGGCCGCGAGCGCTTCACCATGGACGACGGTCTCTCGGAAGCGGTGAAAGAAGCGTTCGTGCGCCTGCACGAAGACGGCCTGATCTATCGCGGCAAGCGTCTGGTCAACTGGGACACCAAGTTGCACACGGCGATTTCCGACCTCGAAGTGGAAAACCACGACGAGAAAGGTTTCCTGTGGAACCTGAAATACCCGCTGGCCGACGGCGCCAAGACCGCTGAAGGCAATGATTACCTGATCGTCGCGACCACTCGCCCGGAAACCATGCTCGGCGACGCCGCCGTCGCGGTTAACCCGAACGATGAACGCTACAAAGCCCTGATCGGCAAATTTGTCGAGCTGCCGCTGGTTGGCCGCCGCATCCCGATCATCGCCGACGATTACTGCGACCCTGAATTCGGCACCGGTTGCGTGAAAATCACCCCGGCCCACGATTTCAACGACTACGAAGTCGGCAAGCGCCACAACCTGCCGCTGCTGAACATCTTCGACAAGAACGCCGCCGTACTGCCGGCCTGCCAGGTGTTCAACCTCGACGGCACGCTGAACGAAAGCATCGACGGCAAGATCCCGGCTGAATACGTCGGCCTCGACCGCTTTGAAGCGCGCAAACAAATCGTTGCTGCGTTCGACGCCGCCGACCTGTTGGTCAGCGTCAACGATCACGCACTGAAAGTGCCGAAAGGCGACCGTTCCGGCACCATCATCGAGCCGTGGCTGACCGACCAGTGGTACGTGTCCACCAAACCTTTGGCTGAACCGGCGATTGCCGCTGTTGAAGACGGCCGTATCCAGTTCGTGCCTAAACAGTACGAAAACATGTACTTCTCGTGGATGCGCGACATCCAGGATTGGTGCATCAGCCGTCAACTGTGGTGGGGCCACCGGATTCCGGCCTGGTACGACGAGTCGGGCAAAGTCTACGTCGGTCGCGACGAAGCCGAAGTGCGTGCCAAGCACAACCTCGGTCCGGACGTTGCACTGCAACAGGACAACGACGTTCTCGACACCTGGTTCAGTTCGGGCCTGTGGACATTCTCGACGCTCGGCTGGCCTGAGCAGACCGAATTCCTGAAGAAATTCCACTCCACCGACGTGTTGGTGACTGGCTTCGACATCATTTTCTTCTGGGTTGCCCGGATGATCATGCTCACCATGCACCTGGTGAAAAACGAAGACGGCACGCCGCAGGTTCCGTTCAAGACCGTTTACGTTCACGGTCTGGTGCGAGACGGCCAGGGCCAGAAAATGTCCAAGTCCAAGGGCAACGTCCTGGACCCGCTGGACATCATCGACGGTATCGAGCTGGAAGACCTGGTGCAGAAACGCACCTCCGGCATGATGCAGCCGAAACTGGCGAAGAAGATCGAGAAGCAGACCCGCGATGAGTTCGCCGACGGCATCGCCAGCTACGGCACCGACGCCCTGCGCTTCACCTTCTGCTCGCTGGCGTCCACCGGTCGCGACATCAAGTTCGACATGGGCCGCGTCGAAGGCTATCGCAACTTCTGCAACAAGATCTGGAACGCCGCGCGCTACGTGCTGGACAAGGGCGAAGACTGCGGCCAGAACGGCGAAGCCTACGAACTGTCGCTGGCGGATCGCTGGATCATCTCGCAGCTGCAACGCACCGAAGCCGAAGTGACCCGTCAACTCGACCAGTTCCGCTTCGACCTCGCGGCACAAGCCTTGTACGAGTTCATCTGGAACCAGTATTGCGACTGGTACCTGGAACTGTCCAAGCCTGTGCTGTGGGACGAAAACGCACCGGTCGAGCGCCAGCGCGGCACCCGTCGCACGCTGGTGCGCGTACTGGAAGTCGCGTTGCGCCTGGCGCACCCGTTCATGCCGTTCATCACCGAAGAAATCTGGCAGCGCATCGCGCCGCTGGCCGGTATCGAAGGCAAGACGATCATGCTGCAACCTTGGCCAGTGGCCAATGAAGAGCGCATCGATCCGGCGGCCGAGAACGACATCGAGTGGCTCAAGGAACTGATGCTCGGCACGCGCAATATCCGTGGCGAGATGAACATCGGCCCGGGCAAGCCGCTGAACATTTTCCTGAAAAACGTCAGCGCCGAAGATCAGCGTCGTCTCACCGAGAACGAAGCCCTGTTGAAGAAACTGGCGCGTCTCGAATCGATCACCGTGTTGGCTGCCGGCGAAGAAGCACCGCTGTCCGCCACCGCGCTGGTGGGTGAGATGGAAGTGCTGGTGCCGATGGCCGGCCTGATCGACAAGGACGCCGAACTGGCCCGTCTGGACAAGGAAATCCTGCGTCTGCAGGGCGAAGTCCAGCGCGTGGGCGGCAAGCTGTCCAACGCAGGTTTCGTCGACAAGGCTCCGGCCGAAGTCATCGAGAAGGAACGCGCCAAGCTGGCTGAAGCCGAACAGGCTTTGGGCAAACTGGCCGAGCAGCATGCGCGGATTGCCAGCCTGTAACGGCAGATCGCAATGAAAAAGGGAGGCCCGCAACGGCCTCCCTTTTTTATGCCCGCCACTTTCTACTCATACATCCCCCCTGTGGGAGCGAGCCTGCTCGCGATGGCGGACTACCAGCCGGCAAATTTATTGGATTAAATGGCCTCATCGCGAGCAGGCTCGCTCCCACAGGAGATTTGTGTTGGTTTTGCAATTGGGTTCAAAACGGCTGGATGTGGGACAATACCCGCCAATTTCAGCCATACCCGAATCGACAACGCCCATGACCGCCCCCCGCACACCCCGCCCTGCGCGCAAGAAGCCTGACCCCGCCACCCCGGCCAAAGCCGTGGAACCGCGTGAAAAGGCCAGCTTGCACCCGCGCAACCGCCATCAGGGTCGTTACGACTTCCCGGCGCTGATCAAAACCACGCCGGAACTGGCGAAGTTCGTGATCATCAACCCGTACGGCAAGGAAAGCATCGACTTCGCCAGCCCGGACGCGGTGCGGGTGTTCAACCGGGCGCTGCTGAAATCGTTCTATGGCATCGCCCATTGGGACATTCCGGCCGATTACCTCTGCCCGCCGGTGCCGGGCCGTGCTGACTACGTGCACTTCCTGGCCGACCTGCTGGCCAGCGTCAATGACGGCGAAATCCCGCGTGGCGCGCCGGTCAAGGTGCTCGACATCGGCATGGGCGCCAACTGCGTCTACCCGCTGATCGGCTACAGCGACTACCGCTGGCACTTCCTCGGTTCGGAAATCGACCCGACGGCCGTGGCCGCCGCCAAAGCCATCGTCCAGTCCAACGGCCTGAACAAGGCCATCCAGCTGCGCCAGCAGACCAATCCCAAGCACATTCTGCTGGGCTTGCTCGAACCCGGCGAACGCTTCGACCTGACCATGTGCAACCCGCCGTTCCACGCTTCGATGGACGAAGCGACCAAAGGCAGCGAGCGCAAATGGCGCGCCCTGGGCCGCGCCGACCCGAAACGCAAACTGCCGGTGCTGAACTTCGGCGGTCAGTCGGCCGAATTGTGGTGCGAAGGTGGCGAAGCCCGTTTTGTGACGCAGCTGATTGCCGAAAGCGCGCACTTTCAGCACAAAGTGCTGTGGTTCAGCACCCTGGTCTCGAAAGCCTCGAACCTGCCGGCGATTGAGACGGCGCTGAAAAAGGCCGGGGTTCTGGAAAGCCAGGTCGTGGAAATGTCCCAGGGCCAGAAGCAAAGCCGCTTCGTTGCGTGGACTTTCCAGACCAAATCCGAGCAGCAGGTCTGGCGGCGCGAGCGTTGGGTTAAAAAAAGCTGAGTAACTGACCAACGGAGATCAACTATAGGAGCGAGCCTGCTCGCGATGGCGGTATGTCAGTGACAATAATATTGCCTGACGCACCGCAATCGCGAGCAGGCTCACTCCCACATTGGTTTTGCGGTGTTTGCGAGCCCAACGCCAAATCACAGGCACAAAAAAACCGTGCCCGGATCACTCCGGAGCACGGTTTTTTTTACTGCGTCTTACTTGTTAACAGCGTCGGTCAGGCCTTTGGCCACAACCAGCTTGATAACTTTCTTGGCAGCGATTTCGATGGCAGCGCCAGTCGAAGGGTTACGGCCGGTACGGGCAGGACGCTCAGTCACTTTCAGCTTGCCGATACCTGGCAGAGTGATTTCGCCGCCGTTTTCCAGCTGATCGGCAACGATTTGGCCCAGTTGGTCCAGAGCGTTACGCGCGGTGGTTTTTGGCGCGTCGATAGCTTCAGCGATGTCGGCGATCAGTTGGTCTTTAGTAAGAGCCATGTAGTGTTCCTTCCCTATCAAATTCATATGGATTGCAGAGTGCAGTGTCAGCCATCGAGCCCGATCTTCTGGATCTGGCACCCTCGGCCAATAACCACGGGATCGGGGTTATAGATACCGAAATCAGGGTTTGGTTCGACCTGACAAATGCTGAATGCACGCTTAACGCAGTGACTTCGCGTAAGACCGGGCAAAACTAGCACAGAGACGGGGAAATATCCGCCTCTAGCTACCCATTTGGTCAGCTTTATTGCTCTAAAACAGGAAAAAACTGCATAAGGGCCGTCGGTCGGCTACGAATTGCCCTTCGCACCACGCCAAAACCAGCGGTTGCGGTACACTTGGCACTTTTTTGGGAGCCTGCCCTGCTCTCTCCAACCAGCCGTATCAAACAGCCGAGAAGCCCATGCCGATCCGTCATTGCATCGTCCACCTGATCGACAAAAAACCCGACGGCACGCCCGCAGTTCTCCACGCTCGCGACTCTGAACTGGCCGAGTCGAGCGCCATCGAGAACATGCTTGCCGACCTCAACGAGAGCTACAACGCCAAACAAGGCAAGGCCTGGGGTTTCTTCCATGCCGAATCCGGGGCGCACCCGTTCAGCGGCTGGCTGAAGGAATACCTCGACGGCGGTAAGGACTTCACGGCGTTCAGCCGCGTGGCGGTGGAACACCTGCAGAAGCTGATGGAAGAGTCGAACCTCTCCGTGGGCGGCCACGTGCTGTTTGCGCATTACCAGCAGGGCATGACCGATTACCTGGCGATCGCGCTGCTGCACCACAGTGAAGGCGTTGCCGTGACCGATCAGCTGGACGTGACCCCGTCCCGCCACCTCGATCTGGGCCAGTTGCACCTGGCGGCGCGAATCAACGTCTCCGAGTGGCAGAACAACAAACAGTCCAAGCAGTACATTTCGTTCATCAAAGGCAAGAACGGCAAAAAGGTTTCGGAGTATTTCCGCGACTTCATCGGCTGCCAGGAAGGCGTCGACGGCCCGGGCGAAACACGCACGCTGCTCAAGGCGTTCAGCGACTTCGTGGAAAGCGAAGATTTGCCGGAAGAGTCCGCCCGCGAAAAAACCAAGACCCTGGTGGATTACGCCAGCAGCCAGGCAAAAATGGGCGAGCCCATGGGCCTGGAAGAACTCTCCGAACTGATCGACGAAGAGCGTCCGAAAGCCTTTTACGATCACATTCGCAACAAGGACTACGGGCTTTCGCCAGAGATCCCGGCGGACAAACGCACCCTGAACCAGTTCCGCCGCTTCACCGGTCGCGCCGAAGGTCTGTCGATCAGCTTCGAAGCGCACCTGCTGGGCTCGAAGATCGAGTACGACGAAGAAGCCGGCACGCTGATCATCAAAGGCCTGCCGACTCAGCTGACTGACCAGCTCAAGCGACGCAACTGATGCTGGGCAGCGTGCTGAAGAAATTCCTGCTGATCCTGCTGGTGGTCGTGGTTTATCAGAACTGGGGCAAGATCGAGCGGGTGTTCAACCCCTCGCAGGTGGTGTCGGAACAGACTCAGGCCAAGGCTAACGTCGTGCTCTACGCCACCGAGTGGTGTGGTTACTGCAAACTGACCCGGCGCTTTCTTGATCAGAAAGGCATTCCGTACAAGGAATTCGATATCGAGAAGGACGCCGAGGCGCGCAAGGCTTATGAAGCGTTGGGTGGCGGCGGGATTCCGATCATCGACGTCAACGGAACGCTGATTCGCGGGTATGACCCGGATACCATCCTCGCGGCCTTGAAGTAACTCTCCGGCCCCACACCCCCTTGTAGGAGCCGGCTTGCCGGCGATAGCGTCCGTTCAGTCGATGAATAGGTTGACAGAACCACCGCCATCGCCGGCAAGCCGGCTCCTACAGGGGATTGCGTAGTTGTCCGGAAACCAAGCAGGACCGGTCAGCGTTTTTCAATACGAAACCCGAACCGCGGAAAGTGCACATGCACCACCCCGCCACGCTCGTCTTCACGGCGCAGAATCAATTCCTCACGCCCGGCAAACAGCAACTCCCCGGCCACCGGATCAACACCGTAATCGGTCGCCGTGATAACCACCTGCTGACCCGCCTCAAACCCGTTCGGCTCTTCGAACTGCTCATCCGGCAACGCGGCAGGCGTGGCATTACGCGCCACCGCCAGCGCCTCCTCGGATGTCATCTCGCTGAACGCACCATGCCCAAAGCCCAAGACCCGTGCATGCCACGCGGCAACCGCCGGGTACGCATCGACCAGCGGTGCAGTCACCGGTGTCGCTTTCAGGAACCACAGCGAATGAGCCAGGGCGAAGTCGGCAATCGACGGTTCACCGAACAGGAAGTCGCCCTGCTCGCGCTGCAGCTGTTGCTCCAGGCGTGCCATGATCGTCGGCCATTGATGCCGCGCCTGTTCGGCCGACAACTTTGTCGCACTGCCACCGCTGAAAAAACTGGCGCGATCGGCGAGGAACGCCTTGATTGCTTCCGGCGGCAAATGGCCGAAACGCACCGCGACCGACGCAGGCTGAAACACCAGGCTTACGGCATGCTGGAACACCACCGAATCCGCCCATGCAGCGAACGTCGCGGCGATCATTTCCTGACCTTCCGGGAAGAACGCCGGCAAGGCTTTTTCCTGCTCCAGTCGACGGGCGATCAGCGACGTGTCGCAATAAATATCCGCACCAATCTGCAACACCGGCGTCTTGCGATAGCCACCGGTCAAAGCCGTCAGATCGGGTTTTGGCATCACCGGCGAGATCTTCACCGAGCGCCAGGACAGGCCCTTGAAGCCCAGCAGCAGGCGGGCTTTTTCGGCAAAAGGGGACGTCGGGTAATGATGAAGAATCAACTCGGACATGCTCGGCTCCGCCGCACGGATCAGGAATCTGCAGCTTAGCGCGCAATCCGCGAGCAGCCTACAGATCTGCCTGATGGGAACTGATCAATCAGATTGATAAGCCCGCAGCAAAGGTCGCCACCAGACATTCCTTGGCGCTTTTCTTGAGTTTTTTGATCAGCCGTTCCTGGCGCAGCGCTTCGCTTTTGTCGCGGCAGACTTCGGTGTAGACCAAGGCCACCGCCGGGCTGGAAAGGAAGAACCGCGCGCCTTTGCCGCTCTGGTGAGTGGCGAAGCGGCGGGCGGGATCGTCGCTGATCCCGCAGTAGAGCGAACCGTTGGCCGCGCGAACGAGGTAGACGAACCAGGGTTTGCTGACGGGCAGCGTCGGTTCGGCGGCAATGGCGGCGGGTTCGCTCGGCGTGTTCACGTGACGATCAGGGCTTGAAAGAAAACAAGCCGCGATCTTATCAGCGACTGGCCTGAAATGCCTTCAGCCCCTTCAAGGCCTGAGCACGAACGGCGTTTCTCACCAGTGGCGTCCAGCCCAGCAGCAGGCCCTTGAACCCCAGCGCCTGACGCGACCAGGTCCACAGATCAAAACGGTCGTGATGCTCGCAGATCTTGCCGTCGCGAAACACAAAACGCGCCTGAATGTCGTTGACCACGGTATTGCCGGTCTGGCTGAACAGGTACGTCGCCACCCAATGCGCGCCGCCGCTGCGATCATCACTGCGCACGTTATCGAAAGTCAGGGAAAAATCCTTGGCCCGGGTGGTGAGCATGCGCCACATGTCGCCCGCATCGCGCCCGCGCAATTCGCCAAATGCCGGATCACTGAACACCACGTCGTCGGTGTAGCAGGCGCTCATGGCCTCGGCATCCAGGCGCTGGAAGGCCTCATAGAATCGGGTGATCAAGGCGTTGTGGGCATCACTCATGGGCAAGCTCCCTGGTTTGAAAATGGGTTTCGCAGAATTGCCTGCACGATAGTCAACTAATGTTCGAAACACTACCGGCATTCGTGGCGGGAATACCCCCAGGTGTGCCGAAGCCTAATCCACCATGCCACTCTCACGGGCATACGCAAACAGGTCCACATCCGTGGAAATGCCCAGTCGCTGCATGGCCATGTTTTTCTGTTTGCTGATGGTCGAAACGCTGCGTTTGAAGTAGCCGGCGATTTCACTGACGGTCATTCCGCTGGCGAGCATTCCCACCACCTCGTGCTCTTTTGCCGACAGTGCAGCTCCGCAGACTCCCGGCACAGGCAGAATAAAATCAATGAAAAGAACTTTCACAAATGAATCATTACTTCGCTGTCCTTGCGACAACCTTGCTCATCAGCACCACCCAACACAGCTTCGCGGCGTCCACCGTTGACCTGACCGTCAAAGGCACCCTCACCCCGCTCGCCTGCACACCGATGCTGTCCAACAACGGCCTCGTCGACTACGGAAAAATCTCCCGGCAGGACCTCAGCGTCGACAAACGCACGCGACTGCGCGACCAGACCCTCGACCTCAACATTCAGTGCAATGCACCCGCGCGTTTTGCCCTGCTGATGCGCGACAACCGCGACGGCTCGGCAATCGTCAACAGTGAGATTTACTACGGCCTGAACCACGACCACAGCCACAATAAAATCAGCTTGTATTCACTGAACTTCGATCCGGCCAGCACCGTGGTGGACGACCTGATGCAGGTCTATCGAACCGATTCCACCACGGGCGGCAAGGCCTGGAGTTCGTCGAACAGCCAGGCCATTCCGATTGGCGCCCGAAGTTATCTCGGATTCACTGACATTGCCGGGAGCAGCGCCGGCCCGATTGCCATCCGCACACTGACAAGCCGGGTGACGGTAGAAACGGTCATCGCGCCCACCTCCGAGCTGGACCTCAGCGCTGAGGTGCAGCTCGACGGTTCGGCAACGCTGGACGTTGTTTACCTGTAGTCAGACCTTTTCGCTGACCACCTGCACGTACAGCGAACGCCCGGCACCGAGGCCGGCAAGGATGGCGCCGAGGCCGATCACAGCGAAGATCCAGCCCACGGCATTCCAGCCGCCGGTCCAGTCATGCACGATGCCGACCGCGAACGGCCCCATGGACGCCAGGGTGTAACCGAAGCCCTGGGCCATGCTCGACAGGTTGGCCGCCACGTGCGAATCCCGCGAGCGCAAGACGATCAGCGTCAACGCCAGGCTGAACGTTCCGCCCTGCCCCAGGCCGAGCAGGATCGCCCAGCCCCACAGGCCTTCGATGGGTGCATAAAGGCAACCGAACAGACCGCCGAGGGTCAGCGCCATGACGATGACGATCGCCAGGCGCTGATCCTTGCCGCGCGTCGCCAGCCACGGTGCGGCCAGCGAACTGGCGAGTTGAACGATCACCGAACCCGACAGCACCAGGCCGGCCTGGGTTGGCGTCAGGCCGCGACCGATCAGGATCGATGGCAACCAGCCGAACACGATGTACGCCAAGGACGATTGCAGGCCCATGTACAAGGTCACTTGCCAGGCCAACGGGTCACGCAACAGACCGCGTACCCGGTAAGCCACGTTGTGCGCGCCATGTTTCTGACCGACTTGCGGCAACCAGAACATCGCCGCCACCAGCGCAGGAATCACCCAGAAGCCAAGTCCCAACGCCCAGCTTTTGTCGAAGTGTTCGCTCAACGGCACGGTCGCGCCCGCCGCCATCGCCGCCCCCAGGCACAGGGCCATGGTGTAGACGCCGGTCATGGTCCCGGCGTGTTTGGCGAAGTCGCGTTTGACGATGCCTGGCAGCAAAACGCCGATCACGCCGATGCTCGCGCCGGCCAGCACGCTGCCGCCAAACAGGCCGATTTCACCGAACGAACTGCGCAGAATGATCCCGCCGGCCAATGTCAGAAGGATGCCCAACACCACGCGCTCAGCGCCGAAACGTCGCGCCAGAATCGGCGCCAACGGCGCAAAAAGACCGAGGCACAGCACTGGCAACGTCGTCAGCAAACCGGCCTGCGCCGCCGACAGGCCCAAGCTTTTCGAGACCTCGCTGAGCATCGGCGCCATGCTCGACAGCGCCGGACGCAAGTTCAGCGCGACCAGAATCAGCCCCAGCAACAACAGCCACGGGCGACGCAGGATTGGCTGACTTTGCTGGACCTGTTCGTCATCGGCCTCGGCGTCGATCAGCAGCTCTTCGAGCTCCGCCGTGCGTTTGGCTTCGGTGATCGTGCTGTGGCTGCTGGACATGGCGTTCTCGGTTTCAAGGTTCATTGATCAACTGCCTCGACAAGGCTTTCGCGCGTTCCGGGTCGCGTTGCTCGACGGCATCGAGCAGTTCGATATGCAGGTCGAACACTTCCTGGCGGCGTGGCGTGATGCTCAAGGTCTGGCGCAGTTGTGCACCGACGACGCTGGAGAAATAGCGATACAACTCGCTGAGGGTGGGGTTGTGCGCGGCGTCAACCAGACGACGGTGAAACACCAGGTCGCAGGCGATGTAGCTGTCGAGATCGCCGTGGTAGTGATCGCCGCTGACGTTGAGCGCTTCGCGCAAGGCCACGAGGTCTTCGTCGGTCCTGCGCAGCGCGGCAAGGCCGATGGCCTCGACTTCAAGGATGTGCCGGGTTTCCCTGGCCTGCTCAAGCGAGCAGCGCGACAACGCTTTCAGGGTGTCCAGCGGATCGATCACCGCCCGCAGATAGCTGCCGTCGCCCTGGCGGATTTCAATCAAACCGGAAAACGCCAACACGCGCATGGCTTCGCGGACAGTGTTGCGGCTGATGCCCAATTCGGCAGACAGCTCAGGCTCGGTGGGCAGGCGCTGACCGACAGACCAGACGCCTTCGGTGATACGCAGGCGCAACTGGTCCAGAGCCTGATCAACCAGGGAACGTTTAATGAGTGGAGACATGTCTGACATAAGATTCGCCCTTTCATCCAATCATAGGATGAATTTTCTGACATGTTAGTCAGCATCGCCCCACAGGGCAAACGGTTTACACAAACCCTGTAGGAGCCGGCTTGCCGGCGATACGGTCCGACATCCCACCTGGATGTCACCTGACCCACCGCTATCGCCGGCAAGCCGGCTCCTACAATTGCGCGCCCGGCTCGCCATCTCGTGCATCGCGCAAACCCTGTAGGAGCCGGCTTGCCGGCGATTCGGTCTGGCATCCCACATGGATGTCGCCTGACCCACCGCCATCGCCGGCAAGCCGGCTCCTACAATTCCGCGCCCGGCTCGCCATTTCGCACACGACACACCCCCTGTAGGAGCCGGCTTGCTGGCGATTCGGTCTGACATCCAACATGGACGTCGCCTGACCCACCGCTATCGCCGGCAAGCCGGCTCCTACAATTCCGCGTCCGGCTCGTTATTTCGCACGCGACACAAACCCTGTAGGAGCCGGCTTGCTGGCGATTCGGTCTGGCATCCCACATGGATGTCGCCCGAACCACCGCTATCGCCGGCAAGCCGGCTCCTACAATTCCGCGTTCGGCTCGCCATCTCGCACACGACACACCCCCTGTAGGAGCCGGCTTGCCGGCGATTCGGTCTGACATCCCACATGGATGTCGCCTGACCCACCGCTATCGCCGGCAAGCCGGCTCCTACAATTCCGCGTCCGGCTCGTTATTTCGCACGCGACACAAACCCTGTAGGAGCCGGCTTGCTGGCGATTTGGTCTGGCATCCCACATGGATGTTGCCCGAACCACCGCCATCGCCAGCAAGCCGGCTCCTACAATTCCGCGCCCGGCTCGCCATCTCGTGCATTGCGCAAACCCTGTAGGAGCCGGCTTGCTGGCGATTCGGTCTGACATCCAACATGGACGTCGCCTGACCCTCCGCCATCGCCGGCAAGCCGGCTCCTACAGGGATCGAGGTGTGTTTTTTCGGGCAAAAAAAACCCGGAACAGCGTCCGGGTTTTTTTCACTGCCTGGCTTCGATCAATGCAGGATCTGGCTCAGGAACAGTTTGGTGCGTTCGTTCTGCGGATTGTCGAAGAAGTCGTTTGGCGCGGCCTGTTCAACGATTTCGCCCTTGTCCATGAAGATCACGCGGTTGGCCACGGTGCGGGCGAAGCCCATTTCGTGGGTCACGCAGAGCATGGTCATGCCGTCTTCGGCCAGACCGATCATGGTGTCCAGCACCTCTTTCACCATTTCCGGGTCAAGGGCCGAAGTCGGTTCGTCGAACAGCATGATTTTCGGTTTCATGCACAGCGCGCGGGCAATCGCCACACGCTGCTGCTGACCGCCGGACAGTTGCCCCGGGAATTTATGCGCCTGCTCCGGAATGCGTACGCGTTCCAGGTAATGCATGGCGATTTCTTCGGCCTGGCGCTTGGGCATCTTGCGCACCCACATCGGCGCCAGGGTGCAGTTCTGCAGGATGGTCAGGTGCGGGAACAGGTTGAAGTGCTGGAACACCATGCCGACTTCACGGCGGACCGTTTCGATCTGCTTGAGGTCGTTGGTCAACTCCACGCCATCGACCACGATGCGGCCCTGCTGGTGTTCTTCCAGGCGGTTGAGGCAGCGAATGGTCGTCGACTTACCGGAACCCGACGGGCCGCACAGGACGATACGCTCGCCCTGTTTAACGTTCAGGTTGATGTCTTTCAATACGTGGAACTGGCCGTACCACTTGTTCACGCCCTGCATCTGAATAATGCCTTCAGGGCTCACAGGCTTTTTGATTGCTTCGCTCATTACAGAACTCCTAACGCTTGTGGCCAGTGTCGAGCTTGCGTTCCAGATGCATGGAATAGCGCGACATACCAAAACAGAAAATCCAGAACACCAGGGCCGCGAACACATAGCCTTCAGTGGCCATGCCCAACCATTTCGGGTCGGCGGCGGCTTGTTTGACGCTGTTGAGCAAGTCGAACAGGCCGATGATGATCACCAGGCTCGTGTCCTTGAACAGCGCAATGAAGGTGTTGACGATGCCAGGGATTACCAGCTTCAGGGCTTGCGGCAAAATCACCAGGCCCATGCTGCGCCAGTAACCGAGGCCCATCGCCGCAGCCGCTTCGTACTGACCTTTTGGAATCGCTTGCAGACCGCCGCGCACCACTTCAGCCACATAGGCCGACTGGAACAGGATCACGCCGATCAGCGCCCGCAGCAGTTTGTCGAAGTTCATGCCTTCAGGCAGGAACAACGGCAGCATCACCGAGGACATGAACAGCACCGTGATCAACGGCACGCCGCGCCAGAATTCGATGAAGGTCACGCAGACCACGCGAATCGCCGGCATGTTCGAACGACGGCCCAGCGCCAGCACAATGCCCAGCGGCAACGCACCGGCAATACCGACAGTGGCGATCACCAGGGTCAGCATCAGGCCGCCCCATTGGCTGGTCGCCACTTGGGTCAGACCGAAAACGCCACCATGCAACAGGCACCAGGCAATGATCGGGTACAGCACCAGGAAGCTCAGGCCATACACGGCTTTACGGTGAAAGCGCGAGATGAACAGTGGCGCCACGCCGATCACCGCCAGCCACACGGTCAGGTCCACGCGCCAGCGCAGGTCCATCGGGTAGTAGCCGTACATGAACTGGCCAAAACGCTGCTGAATGAACACCCAGCAGGCGCCTTCCTTGGTGCAGTCGGCACGGGTGGTGCCGACCCAGTTGGCGTCGATGATTGCCCATTCCAGGATCGGCGGGACAATCAGGTAAATCAGATAGAACGCAAACAGGGTCAGCAGGGTGTTGAGCCAGCTGGAGAACATGTTTGCGCGCATCCATGCGACCACACCGATGCTACTGCTCGGTGGAGGCATGTCAGGCTTGAAAGTATGAGTACTCATGCGCTTTTCCTTACCGCTCGATCAGCGCAATGCGCTTGTTGTACCAGTTCATCAGCAGGGAAATGCTGATACTGATCGCCAGGTACACGCTCATGGTGATGGCAATTACCTCGATCGCCTGCCCGGTCTGGTTCAGCACCGTACCGGCAAACAACGAGACCATCTCCGGATAACCGATACCGGCCGCCAGCGAAGAGTTTTTCGCCAGGTTCAGGTATTGGCTTGTCAGCGGCGGAATGATCACGCGCAGTGCTTGCGGGATGATCACTTTGCGCAGGGTCGGACCGTTACGCAGACCCAGCGAGTGCGCCGCTTCGGTCTGGCCGTGGCTGACCGACTTGATACCCGAACGCACGATCTCGGCGATGAACGCCGCGGTGTACACGGTCAGGGCCAGGGTCAGTGCCAGCAGTTCCGGGATCAGCACCCAGCCACCGACAAAGTTGAAGCCTTGCAGCTTGGGCATTTCCCAGTGCACGGGTGCACCGAAGATCAACGCGCACAGCGCCGGGATCGCAAAGAACAGCGCCAGGCCAACCCAGAACTTGTGGAACGGCACACCGGTCGCTTCGAAGCGTTTGGTGGCCCAGCGGCTCATCAGCACGATCGCGACAATGGCCACGACGATGCTGATCACAAACGGCCAGAAACCGTCCGCCATCAACGCGGCCGGCATGTTCAGGCCGCGGCTGCTGACGAAGAAGGTGTCGCCGAAGTTATGACTGTTGCGTGGCCCCGGCATGGTCAGGAACACCGCGAAGTACCAGAACAGGATTTGCAGCAGCGGCGGAATGTTGCGGAAGACTTCCACATAAACAGTCGCCAGCTTGCTGATGATCCAGTTCTTCGACAGCCGTGACACGCCGACGATGAACCCGAGGATCGTCGCCAGGATCACGCCGATGAAGGTCACCAGCAGCGTGTTGAGCAGGCCGATGACAAACACCCGGGCATAACTGTCCGATTCGGTGTAGTCGATCAAGTGTTGAGCGATGCCGAAACCGGCACTGCGCTCCAGAAAGTCGAAACCGGAGGTAATGCCCCGGTGTTGAAGGTTGGTCTGCGTGTTGTCGAACAGGTACCAGCCCATCGAGACCACCGCCACAATGGTGATGATCTGAAATAGCCACGCACGCACTTTGGGATCGCTGAGGCTGAGCCTCTGCTTTGGTGCGCCGATTGAATTTTGCATGAAGTGCCCCGGATGTAATGGAACAGAACATCACCCGGTGGTTGGCCCACCGGGTGATAGAACCATCAGCGCACTGGTGGTGCGTATTGAATGCCGCCGTTGTTCCACAGAGCGTTCAGCCCGCGGTCGATGGCCAGCGGAGTGTCCTTGCCGAGGTTTTTCTCGAACACTTCACCGTAGTTACCGACTTGCTTGACGATCTGCACGACCCAGTCTTTCTTCACTTTCAGGTCTTTGCCGTATTCACCGTCGGTACCCAGCAGACGAGCGACGTCCGGGTTCTTGGTGCCTTTGGCTTCAGCTTCGACGTTTTTCGAAGTGATGCCGGCTTCTTCAGCGTTGAGCATGGCGTAGCCAGTCCAGCGCACGATGGCCAGCCACTCGTCGTCGCCATTACGTACGACCGGGCCCAGAGGCTCCTTGGAGATGGTTTCCGGCAGAACGGTGTAGTCGTTCGGGGTCGCCAGCTTGCTGCGTTGTGCGTAGAGCTGGGATTTGTCGGAGGTCAGCACGTCGCAACGACCGGATTCCAGCGACTTGGCGCTTTCATCGGAGGTGTCGAAAGTGATTGGGGTGTATTTCAGACCGTTGCCGCGGAAGTAGTCGGAAACGTTCAGCTCGGTGGTGGTACCGGCTTGAATGCAGATGGTGGCGCCGTCGAGCTCTTTGGCGCTTTTCACGCCCAGAGTCTTGCTGTTTACCAGGAAACCGATGCCGTCGTAGTAAGTGATGAAACCAGGGAATTTCAGACCCATGCCCGAATCACGGGAGCTGGTCATGGTGGTGTTGCGCGACAGGATGTCGATTTCGCCAGACTGCAGCGCGGTGAAGCGCTCTTTGGCGTTCAACTGACTGAACTTGACCTTGGTCGCGTCGCCGAAGACGGCAGCGGCCACAGCGCGGCAGTAGTCAGCATCGATACCGACGATCTTGCCATTCGCGTCCGGAACCGAGAAACCAGGCAGGCCATCGCTGACGCCGCACTGTACGAAACCTTTCTTCTGCACTGCATCCAGGGTTGCACCCGCCTGAGCGAACCCGCTGACACCGAGTACTGCGGCTGCAGACACGATAGCCAGGGTGGATTTCAACATCTTCATTCAAACCTCCAGTTTTGCTCTTGTTGTGTCGGAGCTTGAGTCCAGTCGCACCCTTATGAGGCGTAGTCGACCCGTGTTGGTTTTTTTTGGGGTCAACCGACGTAGGACCTGCGCTATGAGTCTAGTAGGAGAAAATCCAAATCATGGACCACTCACTTCTCACCAATCGGCCGAACGGGCTGTAGCCCTTTCACGTTCGCGAAGCCCGTAGCGGCCACTGGCGAACATCCATCACCGGATTTTTTGCTATCCCACCACGAACAATGGCCTGATAGTGTTACCGACAGGCGTGGGATTTTTCGTACAGGCTTCCTATAGCAAAGCCCGTACCAGACCGCTCGCCAAAGCGTTTAAGGGACAGGTCAATAGCAAAACTTGTAGCCTTGCGACATCTTCTTAACGGATCAACCAGACGCGCACTCATCTCTCGCACTCAATGAGAGCGCACGCACACAATTGGAGCAGCCATGACCGAGCCCTTGATTCTTGAACCCGTCAAGCCCGCAGACGCCTGCGTTATCTGGCTGCACGGGCTGGGCGCCGACCGTTACGACTTCCTGCCGGTGGCCGAAGCGTTACAGGAAACCCTGCTGAGCACTCGCTTCGTTCTCCCTCAGGCACCGACCTGCGCCGTCACCATCAATGGTGGCTACGAGATGCCGAGCTGGTACGACATATTGGCCATGAGCCCTGCACGCGCGATCAACCGCGAGCAGCTGGAAGCGTCGTCGGACCGGATCATCAACTTGATCGAAGTACAGCGAGCCGGCGGAATAGACGCTTCGCGAATTTTCCTGGCAGGTTTTTCCCAAGGCGGCGCCGTGGTGTTCCACACCGCATTTCTGAAATGGCAGGGGCCGCTGGGTGGCGTACTTGCCCTCTCTACTTATGCACCGACCTTCAGCGAAGGACTGGAGCTTTCGGCCAGCCAACAGCGGATTCCGGTGTTGTCGTTGCACGGTCAGTACGATGACGTGGTGCAAAACTCGATGGGACGGACCGCCTACGAGTATTTAAAGCAGCATGGTGTCACCGTGACATGGCAGGAATACCCAATGGGTCACGAAGTGTTACCCGAGGAGATTCGCGACATCGGCACCTGGCTCGGCGAGCGCTTGCGTTAACGGCTCAGCTGAAAAACAGCCCATTGATCCATCCCCCTACGCCGCGCCCGATTCTTGCATTACACTGGCCGCCGTATATTCCTTAACCAATTGATGAGATGACCGTGCTCAAAGCACTCAAGAAAATGTTCGGTAAAAGCGAGACTGAGCAGCTCGCGCCAGTCTCCAGCGCTCCGTCTCACAGCCCCAGCCACCGCACCGACGGTAATCAGCCTGGCCGGACCGCCCCCGTAGCGGCACCGAAACAAGAGCCTGTGGCGACACCGGCCGTCCAGCCTGTTGAAGCGGCGGCTGCCGAGCAACCACGCAGCGAAGCGCCGAAGCCCGCCAAACCGCGTCGTGAACCCAAGCCAAAAGCGCCGGTCATCCCCTGGAAACTCGAAGACTTCGTCGTCGAACCCCAGGAAGGCAAAACCCGATTCCACGATTTCAAACTTGCCCCGGAACTGATGCACGCCATCCAGGACCTCGGCTTCCCGTATTGCACGCCGATCCAGGCTCAGGTGCTGGGCTTCACCCTCGCGGGCAAAGACGCCATCGGTCGCGCCCAGACCGGCACCGGCAAAACCGCCGCGTTCCTGATTTCGATCATCACCCAGTTGCTGCAAACCCCGCCGCCGAAAGAGCGCTACATGGGTGAGCCTCGGGCGCTGATCATCGCGCCGACCCGTGAACTGGTGGTGCAGATCGCCAAGGACGCCGCCGACCTGACCAAGTACACCGGCCTCAACGTCATGACGTTTGTCGGCGGCATGGACTTCGACAAGCAGCTCAAGCACCTCGAAGCGCGTCATTGCGACATCCTCGTCGCCACCCCGGGCCGCCTGCTCGACTTCAACCAGCGCGGCGACGTGCATCTGGACATGGTCGAAGTGATGGTCCTGGACGAAGCCGACCGCATGCTCGACATGGGTTTCATTCCGCAAGTGCGTCAGATCATTCGCCAGACGCCGCCGAAGAACGAGCGCCAGACGTTGCTGTTCTCCGCGACCTTCACCGATGACGTGATGAACCTCGCCAAGCAATGGACCACCGACCCGTCGATCGTCGAGATCGAAGCGCAGAACGTGGCCAGCGAAAACGTCGAGCAGCACATCTACGCGGTGGCCGGTGCCGACAAATACAAACTGCTCTACAACCTGGTCAACGACAACGGTTGGGAGCGGGTGATGGTCTTCGCCAACCGCAAGGATGAAGTGCGGCGCATCGAAGAACGCCTGGTGCGTGACGGCGTCAACGCCGCGCAATTGTCTGGCGATGTGCCGCAGCACAAGCGCATCAAGACCCTGGAAGGCTTCCGCGAAGGCAAGATCCGCGTGTTGGTAGCCACCGACGTGGCCGGGCGCGGCATTCACATCGACGGCATCAGCCACGTGATCAACTTCACCCTGCCGGAAGTCCCGGACGACTACGTGCACCGTATCGGTCGTACCGGCCGTGCCGGCGCTGATGGCGTGTCCATCAGTTTTGCCGGTGAAGACGACTCCTACCAGCTACCGTCCATCGAGGCGCTGCTGGGTCGCAAAATCAGCTGCGAAACGCCACCGACGCATCTATTGCGGGCGGTTGAGCGCAAGCGTCCGTAATAGCGGGTCGCAATAAAAGAAGCGCAGCCGGCAACGGACTGCGCTTTTTTTTCGCTCGTCGTTTTTTTTCAACAGGAGCTTGCCCATCAGAACTAAAAGTCCATAATGGACAAATTAGTTTACCTGCCATTCCCGGAGCCGACCATGCCCAGCACGCCCTATGTGATCACCCAACCCCAGGCCCGCGAACTGCTGGCACAGGTCGACGTTCCGCAGATCCTGCGCAAGCTGTTCCGCGATCTGGCCGCCGGGCAAGCGGTACAACCGGCGCAACAACTGGTGGAATTTCCCAAGGGCGCCGGCGATTTCATCAACTACCTGGGCGTGCTGGCCGAAGACGGGGTGTACGGAGTCAAGACCTCGCCTTACATCGTCCGCGAACAAGGCCCATTGGTGACCGCATGGACGTTGCTGATGTCGATGCAGACCGGCGAGCCGCTGCTGTTGTGCGACGCCGGCGAACTGACCACCGCGCGCACCGCCGCGACAACCGCGGTGGCGGTCGACGCCCTCGCCCCGCTGAATGCAAACCGCCTGGCGATCATCGGCAGTGGCAAGGTTGCGCTGGCGCATCTGCATTACGTCAAAGGCCTGCGCGACTGGCAGAGCATCAACCTCTACTCGCCGGGCTTGAGCGAACTGGGTGCTGAAGCGCTGGCGCAACTCAGAGCTCTCGACCCACGGCTGAACCTCGTCGATACACGCGAAGTCGCGGTTCAGGACGCCGACGTGATCATGCTGTGCACGTCGTCCGCCGGCCCGGTGATCGACCCTTCCAGCCTGACCAAACCGGCATTGATCACGTCCATCAGCACCAATGCCCCACGCGCCCATGAAGTGCCGCCGCAGAGCCTCAATGACATGCAGGTGTTCTGCGACTATCGTCTGACCACGCCGGGCTCGGCGGGTGAAATGCTGATTGCCGGCGAACAGCACGGCTGGGACGCAAGCGCCATCGTCGGCGACCTGCCGGGCTTGATCAGCGAAAAAGTCCAGCGCCCCGGGTATGACCGTCACGTGTTCTTCCGCTCCATCGGCCTGGGCCTGGAAGACATCGCACTGGCCAATGCCATCTACCGCCTGAAACCCTGACACCACCCCCTGTAGGAGCGAGGCTTGCCCGCGAAGGCGGTGTGTCATTAAACATATATTGAGAATGACACACCGCCTTTGCGGGCAAGCCTCGCTCCTACAGGGGGCACCGACACTATTGGCATTTGCGCTCGACAGGAGACATTCATGAGCCAGGCAGACTTCATCATCATCGGCGGCGGGATCGCCGGCGCTTCCACCGGTTTCTGGCTGTCGCAGCACGCCCGAGTGATCGTGCTCGAACGCGAATCCCATCCGGCCTACCACTCCACCGGACGCTCGGCGGCGCTATTCACCGCCGCTTACGGCACACCGCAGGTCCGGGCGCTGACCCAGGCCAGTCGCGATTTCTTCGACGCCCCGCCTGCCGGCTTCTGCGAACATCCGCTGCTGACCCCGCGCGGCGAAATGACCGTGGACTTCACCGGCGACCCGGCCGAACTGAACAACCAATACCTGAGCGCCAAAGCCACGGTGCCGGAGATGCAACTGCTCAGCGCCGACGAGGCCTGCGCGCGCCTGCCAATCCTGCGCCGGGAAAAAGTCCACGGTGCGATCTACGATCCGACCGCCAGCGACATCGACACCGACGCCTTGCACCAGGGTTACCTGCGTGGCATCCGACGCAATAAAAGTGAAGTGCATACCGACACTGAAGTCCTGAGCCTGACCCGCGACGGCGATGGTGTGTGGCAGGTTCAAACCAACGGCCAGACCTTCAGCGCCCCGGTCATCATCAACGCTGCCGGCGCCTGGGCCGACAAGATCGGCGAACTGGCCGGCGCGAAGCCGCTGGGCCTGCAACCGAAGCGCCGTGCAGCATTCATCTTCGCCGGGCCGGAAGGCGCGGACATCCACCATTGGCCGATGCTGGTCAGCCTCGACGAGTCGTTCTACATGAAGCCGGACGCCGGCATGTTCCTCGGCTCGCCAGCCAACGCCGACCCGGTTGAACCACACGACGTGCAGCCCGAAGAACTGGACATCGCCATGGGCATCTACCAGATCGAAGAAGCCACCACCCTGACCATCCGCCGCCCGACCCGCACCTGGGCCGGCCTGCGCAGCTTCGTCGCCGATGGCGATTTGCTGTCCGGTTTCGATCTGCAGGTGCCGGGGCTGTTCTGGGTTGCGGCGCAAGGCGGTTACGGCATCCAGACCTCGCCCGCCATGGGCCAGGCCAGCGCCGCGCTGGTACGCGGTGAAGCACTGCCCGAGCAACTCAAGCGTTTTGGCCTGGACGCCGGGATGCTGTCCCCTGCTCGCCTGGGCTGACCGGCGTCCTCAGGTGACGTGTCGACACGATTACGGCAAACTTCCAGCGCCCTTTTTGCAGGGCGCTGACGCTGCCTGGAGCTCCATTGTATGAACGCACCTGTAAAAGACCCGGCCCTGGACAACTTCCGCGCGATCGCCGATGCCATCGCCACGTTGTTCTTCCCCCACGCCGAGGTGGTGCTGCACGATCTGCGCACACAGAAAGTCGACTACATCGCCAACAACCTGTCGAAACGGGAAGTGGGTGACGACTCGGCGCTGGAAGACATGCTCAGCGATGACATCAGCGAACGAAACATCGGGCCGTACGAAAAGTTGAACTGGGATGGTCAGAAAATTCGCAGCTTGAGCAGCGTGCTGCGCGACAGCGACGGTCATCCGCTGGCGGTGCTGTGCATCAACCTGAATATTTCGCTGTTCGAAAACGCCAAGGCCGCGCTGGACCTGTTCCTGTCGCCGAGCAAGCTGATTCCGCAACCGGACTCACTGTTCCGCGATGATTGGCAGGAGCGCATCAATACCTTCCTTCACGGCTGGCTGCGCGAACGTCAACTGAGCCTGAACCTGCTGACCCGCGACCACAAACGCGAACTGGTACTGGCCCTGCACGCCGAAGGCGCCTTCAAAGGCAAAAGCGCCTCGAACTATGTGGCCAACGTGCTGAACATGGGACGGGCGACGGTGTACAAACACCTGAAGGAATTGAAAGGCTGAAACACCCCGGATTACCAGCGACACACGCCCTGTAGGAGCACGGCTTGCCTGCGATGGTGTCTTCAAAATCGCCATCGCCGGCAAGCCAGCTCCTACAAGGTTCTGCGCAAACCACACGATGTTGAGCCCCCCCCAAAAACCTGTAGGAGCCAGCTTGCTGGCGATGGCGATTTTGAAGACACCATCGCCGGCAAGCCGGCTCCTACAAGGTTCTGCGCAAACCACACGATGTTGAGCCCCCCCAAAAACCTGTAGGAGCCAGCTTGCTGGCGATAGCGATCTTGAAGACGCCATCGCCGGCAAGCCAGCTCCTACAAGGTTCTGCGCCAGTCACACAACTCTGATGCGTCCCCAAATCTGTAGGAGCCGGCTTGCTGGCGAAAGCGATCTTGAGGACGCCTTCGCAGGCAAGCCTTGCTCCTACGGGTTTTGTGTTTATTCCAACGCCGAAGCCGGGCCGAAGAACTCGTAGCGGCTTTGCTTCTCCGGTACACCCAAGGCTTTCAGGTGACGCTTCACCGCCGCCATGAAGCCTTTAGGCCCCAGGAAGTACGCATCCAGATCGCGTTGTTGCGGCAACCACTCACCCAGTTGCTCCTGACTCAACAACCCGACCTTGTGCGCCGCCGGGCTCACGCCGTCATCTTCGTCGTAGCAGTAGAAACGCTTGAGTTGCGGGTGACGCTCAGCCAATCCATCAATCCAGTCACGGAACGCGTGAACGCTGCCATTGCGTGCGCAGTGGATAAAATGCACCGGCCGCTTGGTTTCCAGTGCCGCTTCGAGCATGGCCAGGGTCGGGGTAATACCAACGCCGCCGCTGATCAGCACCAACGGTTTATCGCTGTCGCTCAGGGTGAATTCGCCCGATGGCGGGAACAGCTGAATGCTGGCGCCTACGTGCAGTTGATCATGCAAATGGTTCGAGGCACGGCCACCGTGTTCACGCTTGACGCTGATGCGGTACTGGCCTTTGTTCGCCAGGGCTGACAGCGAATAGTTACGACGAATCTCTTCGCCATCGAGGATCAGTTTCATGCCGATGTACTGGCCGGGTTCAGCCGCGAGGATCGGACCTTTGTCTGCCGGTTCGAAGTAGAACGAGATGATTTCCGCGCTTTCCTCGACCTTGGCCGCAACGATGAACTCCCGCGCACCGCGCCAGCCGCCCGGGGCCTGTTCTTTCTGGTCGTAGATGCTGGTTTCAGCGCCGATCAGGATTTCGGCCAGTTGACCGTACGCCGCGCCCCAGGCACTCATCACTTCCGGCGTGGCAATCTCTTCACCCAACACTTCGGAAATCGCACGCAACAGGCAGGTGCCGACAATCGGGTAGTGTTCCGGGAGAATTTGCAGCGCCACGTGCTTGTTGATGATTTTGGCCACCAGGTCGCCCAATTGGTCGAGCTGATCGATGTGGCGCGCATACATCAACACGCCGTTGGCCAGGGCGCGAGGTTGATCACCGGTGGCCTGGTGCGCCTGGTTGAACAGCGGGCGGACTTCCGGGTATTCGGAGAGCATCATGCGGTAAAAATGCGTGATCAATGCTTCGCCGCCGCTTTCCAGCAACGGTACAGTGGATTTGACGATTGCACGGTCTTGAACGCTAAGCATAAGGTGACTCCTGAACGACTTGGTTTTCTAACTGACTGCCCTATGCTTATCAGTTTCCGTGCCAGTTATTTAATCGTTATAAATCAATAAGTTAAAAACATTCTGGTCATAACGACACCCCCTGCCTTATAGTCATACCGACTACATGGAGTCACTATGACTGCAAAATCCTTGCTCACCACACTGCTTCCCCTGGTCTCGGACCTGTCCCGCGAACTCCCCGAGGGCGAGCGCTATCGGCGCCTGCTCGAAGCCATGCGCGCCTTGCTTCCCTGCGACGCCGCTGCGCTGCTGCGCCTTGATGGCGAGTGGCTGGTGCCGCTGGCCGTCGACGGCTTGAGCACCGACACCCTCGGCCGACGCTTCAAGGTCAGCGAACACCCGCGCTTCGAAGCCCTGCTCAGTAGCCCCGGCCCGACCCGTTTCGCCGCCGACAGCGACATGCCCGATCCTTATGACGGACTGGTCGATGGCCTCGACGATCACCTTGAAGTCCATGACTGCATGGGTTGCCCGCTGTTTATCGACGAACGTCCGTGGGGTTTGTTGACCCTCGACGCCCTCGACCCGGAACGCTTGGAACCGATCGAACTGGACGCCCTGCAAGCCTTCGCCAGCCTTGCCGCCGCCACGGTCAATGCCGCCGAGCGCATCGAACGGCTGGCCAATCGTGTCGAAGACGAGCATCAACGCGCCGAGGTGTACCGACAGGCCAGCGGCCAGCAGAACCGCGAAATGATCGGTCAGAGCAAGGCCCACAAACGCTTGGTCGAAGAGATCAGCCTGGTCGGCGGCAGTGACCTGACCGTGTTGATCACCGGCGAAACCGGGGTCGGCAAGGAACTGGTGGCACAGGCGATTCACGCCGCCTCGCCCCGGGCCGACAAGCCGATCATCAGCCTCAACTGCGCCGCGCTGCCGGATACGCTGGTGGAAAGCGAACTGTTCGGCCATGTGCGCGGCGCCTTCACCGGGGCAACCAGCGACCGTCGCGGCAAATTCGAACTGGCCAATGGCGGCACGCTGTTTCTCGATGAAGTCGGCGAACTGTCGCTGACGGTGCAGGCCAAATTGCTGCGCGTGCTGCAAAGCGGTCAATTGCAGCGACTGGGTTCGGACAAGGAACATCAAGTCGATGTGCGACTCATCGCCGCGACCAATCGCGACCTGGCCGAAGAAGTGCGCAGTGGCCGTTATCGTGCCGACTTCTACCACCGGTTGAGCGTTTACCCGCTATTGGTGCCGGCCCTGCGGGATCGCGGGCGGGATGTGTTGCTGCTCAGCGGCTTCTTCCTGGAGCAGAACCGTTCGCGCATGGGCCTCAACAGCTTGCGCCTGAACAGCGATGCCCAGGCGTCGCTGCTCGCGTATGACTGGCCAGGTAACGTGCGAGAGCTGGAGCACTTGATTGGGCGCAGCGCGTTGAAAGCGCTGGGTAACTGCAGGGAACGGCCGAAGATTCTCAGCTTGAGTGCGGCGGATCTGGATTTACCCAGCGGCAGCGTTGAGGTAACGCCCGAGTCGCCGACCGCGACTCCAGTGACGCTGGTGTCAGGGGATTTGCGCGAGGCGACTGAAAGTTATCAGCGGCAATTGATCAGCGCGTGCCTGGATCGGCACCACAATAACTGGGCGAGCGCGGCGCGTGAGCTAGGCTTGGATCGGGCGAATCTCGGAAGAATGGCCAAAAGACTGGGCATGAAGTGAGCGCTTTTGTAGGAGCCGGCTTGCTGGCGATGGCATCACCGCGGTTTGTCTGACGGACCGCAGCGATGCCATCGCCAGCAAGCCGGCTCCTACAGGTGGGGACAGCATTTTCCTGTACATCGGCATTTAGCCTAAAGCCTGCCCCCATCAAGTCGATAACCCGGCATCGATAGCTTTTGGCGACTTCCATTCGCCCATCACCTTTTTCCACAGAAGGTTTTTATGTCCTCCACCAAAGCCCGCGCAGATTCACTTTCGCTTCTGCTGTTTACCTTGCGCAGCGGCAAGTTGATGGCGATCAACCTGCTCAAGGTCAGTGAAATCATCCCCTGCCCGCCGCTGACCAAGCTGCCGGAGTCGCATCCTCACGTCAAAGGCATCGCCACCCTGCGCGGCGCGTCGTTGTCAGTGATCGACCTGAGCCGTGCGATCGGCGAGCGGCCGCTGGAAGACCCGAACGGCGGCTGCCTGATCGTCACCGACGTCAGCCGCTCCAAACAGGGCCTGCACGTTCAGGCGGTGAGCAAGATCGTCCACTGCCTGACCACCGACATCCGTCCTCCGCCCTTCGGCTCCGGCGGTGTGCGCTCGTACATCACTGGCGTGACCTCGGTCGACGGTACGCTGGTGCAGGTGCTGGACATCGAAAAGGTCATCCACGGCATCGCCCCGGCGCAGATCGAAACGGCCCCGACCGAACTGAGCATGGAAGACGCGGAAGTACTCGGCAACGCACGCATTCTGGTGGTCGACGACAGCCAGGTGGCCCTGCAGCAATCGGTGCACACCCTGCGCAACCTCGGCCTGCAATGCCATACCGCGCGCAGTGCCAAGGAAGCCATCGATTGCCTGCTGGACCTGCAAGGCACCGCCCAGCAGATCAACCTGATTGTTTCAGACATCGAAATGTCAGAGATGGACGGCTACGCCTTCACCCGCACCCTGCGCGAAACCCCGGATTTTGCGCACCTGTATGTACTGCTGCACACCTCGCTGGACAGCGCGATGAACAGCGAAAAAGCGCGTCTGGCCGGCGCCAACGCGGTGCTGACCAAGTTCTCTTCGCCGGACCTGACCAAGTGCCTGATCGAAGCGGCCAAGGCGGTCGCCGAACAAGGTCACTGAGTTGGCCGAGGCTTTTTGTTTTCTGATGCGGCGCAATCTGGCGGAGGTTGTGCCCGCAATCACCTGGCCCCAGGGCATTGTCCTGCACGAATATCGTCCAGAACTGGCAGAAGCCGTTCATCGTTTGATGGAGCTGGGTTATCTGGACGGTGGCGGTCGCGTGCCGGCATTGGATATCTGGCAACAGCGGTTTGAGACTGACCCTGAATACGATCCCTCCCTGTGCTTCATTGCGCAGGATGCCGACGGTATCGTGGGTGTATGCCAGTGCTGGACCAGCGCCTACATCAAGAATCTGGTTGTGCACCCGCGAGCCCAGGGTCGGGGTTTGGGCCGGGCGTTGTTGTTGAATGCATTCCACGTGTTTCAGCAGCGTCGCGAAGGTTTTGTGGATTTGAAGGTATTGGAAGACAACCTTCGGGCGCAGCGGTTGTATGAAAGTGCCGGGATGACTGTGGTCCGCCGGGAGCCGGTTCCGGCCTGATACATCGCCTTCGCGGGCAAGCCTCGCTCCTACATTGTGATCACCGTACCTGTAGGAGCGAGGCTTGCCCGCGAAAGGGCCGACACATTCAACCTCATCCCATCAGGCATACTCGCCCCACCCATGCCCAAGGATGCCTGACCCATGAAAGCCACCACCCTCACCTTCCTCTGCCTCACCGCCCTCGCCACCCAAACCCACGCCTCCAGCCCAGACGCCTGGGCCGCTTTCGACAAAGCCATGCTCGCCAGTTGCATCAAGGCCAGCGGCCTGACGGACGCTTCCCCCGTCGGCAAAGCCGCACAGTTCGATGACCGTGTCGACTACACCGCCGTGCTCCTGCAAGGCCGCTACCCGCAAAAACACATGAAAGGCCAGCAAGGCACCGAGCTGTGCCTCTACAACAAAAAAAGCAAAACCGCCTACGTGACCGAATGGGACTCCATCCGCCTACCCGCCAAATCCCGGTAAATGGCGCATAACTTGCTTCGTCGCTGACTTCTGCGGTGGCATTCTGTCGCCATTTCGGGCCCTGACAAGCGACTGATCCTTCGATGAATACAACGTTTTCCTGCGTAGGTTGCGGCAAATGCTGCAATGACCATCACGTCCCCCTGACCCTGGCCGAAGCCCGGATGTGGGCGGCCGACGGCGGTCAGGTGATCGTGCTGGTGGAAGGCTTCCTCGGTAATGGCCTCGGCCTGCCGATGCAGCAACGCGAACATGCCGAGCGCCGCTCGGTGGTGGTTCAAAGCGGCGACTGCGAGGCCTACGTGGCCATCACGTTTGCGGCGTACAACGTCGGTCCCTGCCGGAATCTTGACGAAGACAACCTCTGCCGCATCTACGAACGCCGGCCGCTGGTGTGCCGCATCTATCCGATGGAAATCAATCCGCACATCCCCCTCAACCCGGCGATCAAGGAATGCCCGCCGGAATCGTGGGAAAAAGGCCCGGATCTGATCATTGGCGGTGAATTGGTCGATCACGAGCTCGCAGGACTCATCCAGCGTTCCCGTCAGGCGGATCGCGACGATATCCGCACCAAAGATGCGATTTGCGCCTCACTGGGGATTCGGACCACGGCCCTCAAGGGCGATGGATTCACTGCGTATCTGCCGGACATGAGCGCGTTCGCCACGGTCATCGATCAGGTGGCGCAACAGCCGCTGACAGGATCGGACAGTGACTGGCAGTTCCACGTATCGGGTGACGACATCGCCGGGCAAGTGCTGGCGGCGGGTGCGCACGTGGCCACCGAGGCGCCGCTCAACTATGCCTTCATTTCGTTGCGCGCGGCTTAACGGCGGGCTCGCCAAAACTCTTGCGCCAACAACCGCAAGTCCCCCGCCAGCCCCGCCACATCGGTGGAATTCGCCTGGCTTTGCTGCCCCTCACTGACCGTGACCTCGCAGGCTGAGCGAATGCTGATGATGTTGCGGTTGATGTCTTCGCTGACGCTGCTCTGCTCTTCCACCGCCGAAGCGATCTGCAGGCTCATTTGCGTGATCTGATTGACCCGCCGACTGATCGCGTCCAGCGAATCGGCGGCGCGTCGGGCCTGTTCGACGCTGTTGTCCACCTGTTCACTGCTTTGTTGCATCACCACCACCGCGTCCCGCGTGCCGTTTTGCAGGGTGCTGATCATGCGCTGAATCTCGTTGGTCGATTGCTGGGTACGCTGGGCCAGGCCACGGACTTCATCGGCCACCACCGCGAAACCGCGCCCGGCATCCCCGGCACGCGCCGCTTCGATGGCCGCGTTGAGGGCCAGCAGATTGGTTTGCTCGGCGATGCTGCGAATCACATCCAGCACACCGGTAATCTCGCTGCTGTGCCCCTCCAGTTGATGAATCACCTCGGTGGCGCGCGCCAGCTCCTCGGCCAGACGCAGCACCGCATGGCGACTTTCACTCACCAATTGATGACCTTCACGGGTTTCGTTGCCGGCCAGGTCAGCCGCCTGGGACGCCTGCTGCGCATGACCGGCAACCTCGGCCACGCTGGCAGACATCTGGTGAATCGCCGCCGCCACCTGATCGGTTTCAGCCTGCTGGGCCAGCGTGCTGTTATGACTGCCTTGCAGGTGTTCAACCAGTTCAGCCGCGTGCCCGGCCAGGCGCTGCGACGCATCGCCGATGCGCCCTACCACCGCGCCGATCTGCGCTTCGAGCATCTGGAAGGCAAACTCGATCTGGCCGAACTGATCGCGGCGACCGGTGTAAACGGCCTGGCTCAACGGGTTGTCGGCAATCTGCCGGGCGCGTTCGGTCAACGCTTTCAGCGGACGCAACATGAATCCGGTTCCGACCGCTGCCAAACCACTGCCCACGACAAACGCCAGTACGCCGAAAACGGCTGACGAAGGGTTCAGCCACGCTTCGATGCCCACCACGCAGGCCAATGTCGCGCTGAACAGCGCCGTCACCTTGAGACCCGGACCGAGCACCGGCAGCCGCTGCCACAGTGATGTACGACCACTGCGAAGCTGTGCGTAGGCTTTTTCCGCGGCTTCGATCTGCCGCACCGAGGGTTTGGTCCGGACCGACTGATACTCCACGGCTTTACCGTTCTGCGTCACCGGCGTGGCATACGCGCTCACCCAATAGTGATCGCCATTCTTGCAGCGATTTTTCACCAGCCCCATCCATGAGCGGCCGCTTTTAAGGGTCTGCCACATATGCGCGAAAGCCGCCGCCGGCATGTCCGGGTGGCGCAGCAAGTTGTGCGTCGAGCCCAGCAACTCCTCACGGCTGTAACCGCAGATGTTGATGAAGTCGTCGTTGGCGTAGGTGATCGCGCTGGTCAGATCAGTGGTCGAGAGGATATTCGCATCAGCCGCAACGTCGACATTACGGCCGGTCACCGGGAGGTTGATCTTCATGGAAAGCGCGCTCGTTGGATGGAAAGAGTCGGCAGGGCTGCTGACTCTAAGCGCACTGATTCCACAAACGTTGATCTGGCTCAGGATATGAGCACTTAGCCATCACCGCGATTGAAAACCGCGGTCGATGGCCAATGGCGGGGGGGGCGTTAAAACTCAGCGTTTACCCATCGAACGACGGGTGCCGGGAGGCGCTGCGCCGGGGGTCTTGGTGTGGCCGTTCTTGGCGCCGTTCTTGTACCAGGGCTGGCTGGCGGTTTTCGCGGCGGCCAGTTCACCCGGTTTGAACGGGAACTTGAACGCCGGGATCGCGGCTTTGGTTTCGCTGTCTGCGCTGGAGTCGACGCTGTCTGGCAGGTCTGCCTGGTCGTCGCTCAAAGCGTCGGCAACCGGCGGTTGTGTCGGGGAAGTCATGAAAGCTCCGGGTGATGCAAAAGAGTCGGGCCCGGTCAGCGAGCCGCGAAAGGCGGCAGTATACCTTCACACGATCCCTGTAGGAGCGAGCCTGCTCGCGAAAAACTGCCAAGCGGCGCATTCATTCAGACAACCCGCGTTATCGTTGACGTCCATCGTCGGAACGCCGCCCGCAGCAAGCCGGCTCCTACAGGGGTTCACCGTGCCCATTGTAGGAGCCGGCTTGCTGGCGATGAGGCCAGAACAGACAACACAAACTCCAAACTGACAGCGCCGTCAGTTAGCAGTCACCTTCCTGACCGGCGAACAGGTTTATAAAGGAAGGTATAACCCTGACAAAATTCCGTCCTCCCAGCCCCGGCGCCCCACTCGCATGCGAATTCAGAAAAAACCCGCCCTGCTCGCCGCCCTCCTGATTGTCCTGGCAGCGCTGGGCGTGTGGTACGCCACCAAACCGGCCACGGCCAGACTCGCCGCGCCCACGGCGATCCCGGTTCGAGTGGTCAACGTCGCCGAAAAAGACGTTCCTCGTTACGTCAGCGGCATCGGCTCGGTGCTGTCCCTGCACAGCGTCGTGGTACGTCCGCAGATCGACGGCATCCTCACCAGAATCCTGGTCAAGGAAGGTCAATTGGTGAACAAGGGTGATTTGCTCGCCACCATCGATGATCGCTCGATCCGTGCCAGCCTGGATCAGGCCCGCGCACAGCTCGGCGAAAGCCAGGCGCAGCTGCAAGTGGCACTGGTCAACCTCAAGCGTTACAAACTGCTGAGCGTCGACGACGGCGTATCCAAACAGACTTACGACCAGCAACAAGCGCTGGTCAACCAGCTCAAAGCCACCGCCCAAGGCAATCAGGCGTCGATTGACGCCGCTCAGGTGCAGCTTTCCTACACACATATTCGCTCCCCGGTCAGCGGTCGCGTGGGGATTCGTACGGTGGACGAAGGCAACTTCCTGCGCATGACCGACACCCAAGGCTTGTTCACGGTGACGCAGATCGACCCGATTGCCGTGGAGTTTTCCCTGCCACAGCAAATGCTGCCAACCCTGCAAGGCCTGATCAACGATCCGGAACACGCCCAGGTGAAGGCCTACATCGGTGCCGACACCGACGGCGAAACCGGCAACCTGCTGGGCGAGGGCCACCTGACCCTGATCGACAACCAGATCAACGCCAACACCGGGACCATCCGCGCCAAGGCCGAATTCAACAACCCTGGGCAGAAGCTGTGGCCGGGCCTGCTGGTAACGGTAAAAATTCAGACAGCGCTGGAAAAGGATGCGCTGGTGGTGCCGCCCACCGTCGTACAACGTGGCCTCGATCAACACTTTGTGTACCGGGTCAAGGGTGACAAGGTTGAAACCGTCCAGGTGCAGATGGTCTATCAAGGCAGCGGCCAGGACATCATCAAAGGCGTGAAACCGGGCGACGTGCTGGTCAGCGACGGTCAGTCGCGCCTCAAGCCCGGTTCGACGGTCCAGGTGCTGACTGACCCCGCGCAAATGGTGCAAACGGAGTCGAAACCATGAAGGGCCACGGCTCGGTTTCTGCGTGGTGCATCGATCATCCGGTGGCGACGATCCTGCTGACGTTTGCCCTGGTATTGCTCGGCGTCATTGCGTTCCCACGGTTGCCCATCGCGCCGCTGCCGGAAGCCGAATTCCCGACCATCCAGGTGGCCGCGCAACTGCCCGGCGCCAGTCCGGAAACCATGGCTTCCTCGGTGGCCACGCCGCTTGAAGTGCAATTCAGCGCCATTCCCGGCGTGACCCAGATGACCTCGAGCAGCGCCCTCGGCTCGACCAACCTGACCCTGCAATTCACCCTCGACAAAAGCATCGACACCGCCGCGCAGGAAGTGCAGGCCGCGATCAACACCGCCGCCGGCAAACTGCCCAAGGACATGCCGAACCTTCCGACCTGGCGCAAGGTCAACCCGGCCGACAGCCCGGTGCTGATTCTCAGCATCAACTCGACCCTGATGCCCGGCCCCGAACTCAGCGATCTGGTGGAAACCCTGCTGTCGCGTCAGATCAGCCAGATCGACGGTGTAGGCCAGATCAACATCACCGGCCAGCAACGGCCGGCGATTCGCGTTCAAGCCTCGGCAGACAAACTGGCCGCCATCGGCCTGACGCTGGCGGACATTCGTCTGGCGATCCAAAACACCAGCCTCAACCTGGCCAAAGGTGCGTTGTACGGTGAATCGAGCATCTCGACGCTGTCGACCAACGATCAGTTGTTCCACCCCGAGGAATACAGCCAACTCATCGTTTCCTACAAGGACGGTGCACCGGTTCACTTGAAAGATGTCGCCAAAGTCGTCAACGGTTCGGAAGATGCCTACGTGCAAGCCTGGGCCGGGGACAAGCCCGGGGTGAACCTGGTGATTTCCCGGCAACCGGGCGCCAACATCGTCGAGACCGTGGACCGCATTCAGGCCGCCCTGCCCGCTCTCGAAGCGATGCTGCCGGCGTCGGTGCAGGTCAAAGTGCTGGTTGACCGGACCCAGACCATCCGCGCCTCGTTGCATGAGGTGGAAGTCACCCTGCTGATCGCGATCATGCTGGTGGTGGCGGTGATGGCGCTGTTCCTGCGTCAGTGGTCGGCGACGCTGATCGTGTCGGCGGTGCTGGGTGTTTCGCTGGTCGCCAGTTTTGCCCTGATGTACGTCATGGGCTTCAGCCTGAACAACCTGACGCTGGTGGCGATCGTGGTGGCCGTGGGGTTTGTGGTCGACGATGCGATTGTCGTGGTGGAGAACATTCACCGACACCTGGAGGCCGGCGACGGCATGCGCGAGGCGGCGATCAAAGGCGCCGGCGAGATTGGTTTTACCGTGGTCTCGATCAGTTTTTCGCTGGTGGCGGCGTTCATTCCGCTGCTGTTCATGGGCGGCGTGGTCGGGCGGCTGTTCAAGGAGTTCGCCCTGACGGCCACGTCTACGATCATGATTTCAGTGGTGGTGTCGCTGACGTTGGCGCCGACCCTCGCCGCGCTGTTCATGCGTGCGCCAGTGCATCACGCCCACAGCAAAAAAACCTTTGGCGAACGCTTGCTGGCCGGCTACGAAAAGCTCCTGCGCCGTGCCCTCGCCCATCAGAAATTGATGATCGGGGTGTTCGGCATGTCCCTGGCCCTGGCCATCGCCGGCTACATCTTCATTCCGAAGGGTTTCTTCCCGGTGCAGGACACCGGTTT
Source organism: Pseudomonas sp. FW300-N2A2 (assembly GCF_017351735.1). Taxonomy (NCBI): domain Bacteria; kingdom Pseudomonadati; phylum Pseudomonadota; class Gammaproteobacteria; order Pseudomonadales; family Pseudomonadaceae; genus Pseudomonas; species Pseudomonas sp. FW300-N2A2. The sequence goes on from NZ_JACNDU010000019.1 coordinate 75,204, forward strand.
TGTCCTCGGCACCACCGAAGCCGCCGCCGATATTTCCTACGGCGACATGGTGAAAAAACACCTGGCGATGGCGGAAATCGTCGCGGCAGATCCAGCAGTCGCGGCGTTTTCCCACTCCGTCGGTGTGTCGGGCAGTAACCAGACCATCGCCAACGGCCGCTTCTGGATTTCCCTGAAAAAACGCAGCGAGCGCGACGTCTCGGCCAGCCAGTTCATCGACCGCATCCGTCCGCAACTGATGAAAGTCCCGGGCATCGTGCTGTACCTGCGTGCCGGCCAGGACATCAACCTCAGCTCCGGCCCGAGCCGCGCGCAGTACCAATACGTGCTCAAGAGCAACGACGGCGCGACCCTCAGCACCTGGACCCAGCGCCTGACCGAAAAACTGCGCGCCAACCCGGCGTTCCGCGACATTTCCAATGACCTGCAACTGGGCGGCAGCATCACCCACATCAGCATCGACCGCAGCGCCGCCGCGCGTTTCGGCCTGACCGCCAGCGATGTCGACGAAGCGCTGTACGATGCGTTCGGTCAGCGGCAGATCAACGAGTTCCAGACCCAGATCAACCAGTACAACGTGATCCTGGAACTGGACACCAGGCAACGCGGCAAGTCCGAAAGCCTCAACTATTTCTACCTGCGCTCGCCGCTCAGTGGGGAAATGGTGCCGCTGTCGGCGCTGGCGAAATTCGATGCGCCGACGGTTGGCCCGTTGTCGATCGCCCATGACGGGATGTTCCCGGCCGCCAACCTGTCGTTCAACCTGGCGCCCGGCGTGGCGCTTGGCGATGCGGTGATCATGCTCAACCAGGCCAAGGCCGAGATCGGCATGCCGGCCGCCATGAGCGGCAACTTCCAGGGCGCGGCCCAGGCGTTCCAGAGTTCGCTGGCCAGCCAGCCGTGGCTGATTCTGGCGGCGCTGGTGGCGGTGTACATCATTCTCGGCGTGCTCTATGAGAGCTTCGTCCACCCGTTGACCATCATCTCGACGCTGCCATCGGCGGGGCTCGGGGCGGTGATCATGCTGTGGATTTGCGGCCAGGATTTTTCGATCATGGCGCTGATCGGGCTGGTGCTGCTGATCGGCATCGTGAAGAAGAACGGCATCCTGATGATCGACTTCGCCCTCGACGCCCAACGCAACCGTGGCCTGCCGCCGGAAGAGGCGATTTTCCAGGCCTGCATCACGCGGTTCCGGCCGATCATCATGACCACCCTCGCCGCCCTGCTCGGCGCGCTGCCGCTGATGCTCGGCTACGGCACCGGCGCCGAACTGCGCCAGCCGTTGGGGATCGCGGTCGTCGGCGGCTTGCTGGTGAGCCAGGCGCTGACGCTGTTCACCACTCCGGTCATATACTTGTGGCTTGAGCGGCTTTTCCATCGGCCCAAACCCGCACCGATGCCGGTGCTGGCGACCACAGACTGAGGCGGGGTCATGCGCGTTCTGATTATCGAAGACGAGGAAAAAACCGCGGACTATTTGCACCGCGGCCTGACGGAACAGGGTTACACCGTGGACCTGGCGCGGGACGGCGTTGAAGGCCTGCACCTGGCGCTGGAAAGCGACTACGCGGTGATCGTCCTCGACGTGATGTTGCCGGGCCTCGACGGCTTCGGCGTACTGCGTGCCTTACGTGCGCGCAAGCAAACCCCGGTGATCATGCTCACCGCCCGCGAGCGTGTCGAAGACCGCATCAAAGGCCTGCGCGACGGCGCCGACGATTACCTCGGCAAACCGTTTTCCTTCCTCGAACTGGTGGCGCGCCTGCAAGCACTGACCCGGCGCAGCGGCGGCCATGAACCGGTGCAAGTGAGCATCGCCGACCTGTGGATAGATTTGATCAGCCGCAAGGCCACCCGCGCCGGCACGCGTCTGGACCTGACCGCCAAGGAGTTCTCGCTGCTCAGCGTGCTGGCCCGCCGGCAAGGGGAAATTCTCTCGAAAACGGCGATTGCGGAAATGGTCTGGGACATCAATTTCGACAGCGACGCCAACGTCGTCGAAGTCGCGATCAAACGCCTGCGCGCCAAACTCGACGGGCCGTTCGACGAGAAACTGCTGCACACGATCCGTGGCATGGGTTATGTGCTGGAGAGCCGTGGTGTCCAGTAATTCGATTGCCCTGCGCCTCAGTGGAATGTTCACGCTGGTGGCGCTTTTGGTGTTTCTGCTGATCGGCTGGGCGCTCTATCAGCAGGTCGACAAAGGCCTGGGTTTGCTGCCCGAAGCCGAGCTGGACGCACGTTACAGCGTGCTCGAATCCACCGTCGGCCGTTACGGCACGCCCGAGCATTGGGTGAAGATCAACAACAAGCTCAAGCTGCTCGGCGAAGAAGACAAACGCATCAGTTTCTGGATCACCAGCGGCGATCCGCACTACGAATATGGCAACCCGACGCCGCAGATCCGCGCCTTCGCTGAAGGCCCGCTGGGCATGCGCGATTTGCAGCTGCCGGGCCAGCCTTATCCAATGAAAGTGCTGGTCAGCCAGTTCCCGGCCAAGGATCAACGCCCGCCGCTGCGCTTCATGATCGGCATCGACACCGAGACGTTTTTTCAAACCCAGCATCATCTGCTGATTGCGCTGATCAGCCTGGCGATTGTCGGCGTGCTGCTGGCTTCAGCACTCGGTTATTGGGTGGCGCGGATCGGACTCAAGCCGTTGATCAAGTTGTCTCAGGAAGCTCAGCGCCTGGCGCCGCCGTTGCGTTCCGGGCGTTTGCGCTTATCGTCGTTGCCGCCGGAGCTCAATCAGTTCGTCAACTCGTTCAACTCCACCCTGGAACGGGTCGAACAGGCTTACTCGCGGCTTGAGTCGTTCAATGCCGACGTCGCTCATGAGCTGCGCTCACCGCTGACCAATCTGATTGGTCAGACCCAGGTTGCGCTGACGCGCGGGCGTTCGGCGGAACACTATTTCGAAGTGCTGCAATCGAATCTTGAGGAGCTTGAGCGACTGCGTTCGATCATCAACGACATGCTGTTCCTCGCCAGTGCGGATCAGGGCAGCAAGGCGACCAAACTGACGTCTACCTCGCTGGCGGATGAAGTGGCGACGACGCTGGAGTATCTGGATTTCATTCTTGAAGACGCGCAGGTTCAAGTGCAGGTCAGTGGCGATGCGCAGGTACGGATCGAGATCGCGCATCTGCGTCGGGCGCTGATCAACTTGCTGAGCAACGCGGTGCAACACACCGAGCCTGGGCAGGTGATTCAGGTGCAGATCGACGTCGAGGACCATCAAGTCAGCATCGGCGTGGCAAACCCCGGTGCACCGATTGCCAACGAACATCTGCCGCGATTGTTCGAGCGCTTCTACCGGGTCGATGCGTCGCGCAGCAACAGTGGCAACAACCACGGCCTGGGGCTGGCGATCGTCAAGGCGATTGCGTTGATGCACGGCGGGGATGTGTTTGTGCGCAGTGACCACGGCATGAATACCTTCGGCATTCACCTTCCCGTCTGACAGACCTGAAAATCTCGCCCCACGCCCCCCCTGTAGGAGCTGGCTTGCCAGCGATGGCGTCTTCGAAAACAGCGAAAAACTGAAGACCTATCGCCAGCAAGCTGGCTCCTACAGACGGCGATCTTTGCTTATCCCGCAACAGTCCTTTATTGAATTGGCTCTGTTTCCCATCGGCCAGGATCCTTATCTTTGCGCCACCAAACAGCACTTGCCAAGCAAGAAGGTTTTAAAGATGTCCAACACTATGGGTATTGCCAGCGCTTTCGTTTTGTCCTCTTTGTTCCTCTCCCCATTCGCCATGGCTGAAGAGTCGCAGTCCTTCGTCGCACACAATGCAGCGCGCGCTGCAGCGTTTGAAGAACATCAGAGCGAAATGACGGCCAAGGCGCAGGGCGCTGCGCAAACCCCTCAAGCGTCGACCATTCAGGCCCAGCCACGGGTCGAGAAAGATAGCTGATCGCTCACATCGCTCTATTTCCCTCGACACTTTTCGTCGGCTCTTCCTGTTGAAAAGTTGTCTTCAAAGCCGCTGCTATCAGCGGCTTTTTTTTGTTGTGGTTCAAATGCTGTCCGGTTCGTCTTCCCTGACAAGAAACATCCCGCACTTCAAAACAATGAAGTGTTCAGTAGACCCAAGGAGCTGTACCGCTAGTGCGTTTTCCTCAAAGATTCAATCCGTTGTTCATTGCAATCGCCGTAACGATGCCGATCAACGCCAAGGCCGCCGACCAAGAAGGTTTTGTCGAAGGTTCGAGCCTCAACCTCAATGCCCGCAACTACTACATGAACCGCAACCGCCTGCAGCAGGCGGACGACAACGTTGAATGGGGCCAGGGTTTCCTGGGGGTCTTCGAATCGGGTTTTACCGAAGGCACCGTCGGTTTCGGTCTGGATGCCCACGCCATGCTCGGGCTCAAGCTCGACGGCGGTGGCGGCACCGATAATTCGAGCATCCTGCCGATCAGTGACGGCAACGGCAAAGCGCCGGGGTCGTTTTCGACGGCGGGTGGCACGCTGAAAATGCGCGCCTTCGATACCGAGCTGAAGGCCGGTGACCTGTTTCTCGCCAACCCGGTGATCGCCGGCGGCGAGACGCGCATGCTGCCGCAGACCTTTCGCGGCGTCAGCTTGACCAATCACAGCTTCGACGGCTTTCTGATCGAAGGTGGCCAGGCGAGTTTCACCAAGCCCTACAACCAAAGCGGTCATACGCGCATCGGCACGTCCTATGGCAGCCTCGCCGAGGGCGACGAAAGCCAGCACCTGAACTGGGCCGGCGTAGCCTGGAGCGGCCTGCCGGGGTTGACCAGCAGCCTTTACGCCGCCGAACTCAAGGACATCTGGAACCAGTATTACTACGACCTGGATTACACCTACGCGCTGAACGAACTGATCAGTCTCAATCCGGGCCTGCACGTTTATCACACGCAGGACACCGGCGATGCGCTGCTGGGCAACATCGACAACAACACTTACAGCCTGCATTTCACCGTCGGCGTGGGCAATCACAGCGTCACCGCCGCGTACCAGCGGGTCAACGGCAACACGCCGTTCGACTACATCAGCCAGGGCGACAGCATTTTTCTCGACAACTCCCAGCAGTATTCCGACTTCAATGGCCCGAATGAACGCTCGTGGAAACTCAAGTACGCCTACGACTTTATCGGACTCGGCCTACCCGGCCTGACCTCGGCGGTGTCTTACTCTCGGGGCGAGCTGGACCTGACCAAAGCCGATCCAGACAGCCGCGGCTACGCCTCGTGGTACAGCGCCGACGGCAAAAATGCCAAGCACTGGGAGCGTGACATTGATCTGAAGTACGTGGTCCAGGGCGGCAAGACCAAGGACCTGGCGGTGCGCCTGCAATGGGCCACCAACCGTGGGGGCAACGGTTATGGCGCGCTGGATCAGGACACTGATGAATACCGGCTGATCGTCGACTACCCGCTGAATGTCTTCTAAGCTTCGCTAAGCAAAAGGCCAGCATCTTTTGCTGGCCTTTTTTTTATCCGGCCTTTATACAAGCCCTCTGGACGCGACCGGTTTCTGGGACTCTGCCCGACTCTTGTAAAAAACTTTCATAACACCTTATTTGCAGAAGCCAGAACCATGAGTGTGAGCAGTGTGAAATCTCAAGATCCGATCGGGTCGACACGATCGGAGCGACTTCTGATTCTCGGCAGTGTGCTGTTGGTGATTGCGATACTCAGCATCGTGACGTTTCTGCTGATCCGTGAGCGCGCCAACGCCGAATTGTCCGCCGCTCGCGCCGCCAACAACATCGTGCAATTGATCGACGCCGACGTGCTGCGCAATGTCGAACTCTATGATATTTCCCTGCTGGGCTTGATCGCCGCCTCCCAGCGAGAGGATCTCAAGAGCGTATCTCCAGCCATTCGCCATATGGCCTATTTCGACCGCGCCACTGCCGCGCCGTACAAGGGCAATATTTTGTTGCTCGACAACAAGGGCGACGTGATCGCCGACTCGGCTTCGGTGGAGCCCAGGCAAGGCAACTACGCCGATCGCGAATACTTTCAATCTCACGTGAACAACCCGGACCCGGGCATGTTCATCAGCCCCCCCTTTAGAGCCAGGTCGCCCGAACAGGATTGGCGTATCAGTTTCAGTCGGCGGCTGAGCGGCTCCCAGGGTGAGTTTCTGGGAGTAGCCGAAGCCGCCATGCGCTTGAGTTACTTCGATCAGTTGTTCAACAGTTTGAGCATCGGCCGCGATAGCACGGTCAATCTGATCAGCAAGAATGGGATTCTCCTGGCCCAACAACCACGCCTGGCCGAAGAGCTGATTGGCAAGGATTTCAGTAATCGCCCCAATTTCCAGCGCATCGTCAAAGAAGGCAATGGCAGCTTCACCAGCATGTCCGATCGATACCGTGACAAGCGTCTGTACACCTTTTCCAAGGTCGGAAATTTGCCACTGATCGTCATCGTTGCGCTGTCCAGTGATGAAGTTTTTGCGGCCTGGAAGCGCACGGCAGTGGTGGTCAGCTCTGCAACCGTAGCCTTGTGCGTAAGCCTGCTGTGGCTGACGTGGTTGCTACGCCGTGAGTTGCGCCGGCGTCACAACGCCGAACACGAGCTGGCACAACTGGCCGCCACCGATGCCTTGACCGGCGTAGCCAACCGCCGAACGCTCGATCAAACCCTGCGCCATGAGTGGTTTCGCGCGCAACGCTCCGGCAAACCGCTGTCGGTGTTGATGATCGATGCCGACCACTTCAAAGCGTTCAACGATCAACATGGCCATCAGGCGGGTGACGATGCGCTGCGCGCACTGGCCAAGGTGATCGCCGAGAATGTGCGGCGACCGACGGACCTGGTCGCCCGCTACGGGGGGGAGGAGTTCTCGGTGGTGCTGGCGGAAACGGACAGCGCAGGCGCGCGGCAAATTGCTGAACACATTCGATCTGCGGTGGAACAACTGCCGTTTGTGGCGGGCGTGGAATCGCCGATTACTGTCAGTATCGGCATCAGTACCTGGACTTCGAGCACCGATACCAGCCTTGAACAGTTGCTGTTTGCGGCGGACAAAGCGCTGTATCAGGCCAAGGAAAGTGGGCGCAATCGGGTGGTGGCTACGGAGTGAGATTTGCGGTGTGATGGCTGGCCCCATCGCCGGCAAGCCGGCTCCTACAGGTTATGCGGCGGTCATTCCCTTTGTAGGAGCCGGCTTGCCGGCGATGGGGGCAGAACAAACACCACACGACTTTCTGGCAGGCATAAAAAAAGGCCACCCGAAGGCAGCCTTTAAAAACTAGAGAGGTTTTTACTTACACCGCCGCAACCGGACGCATGTAAGAGATCGGTGCAGTGCTGGCGTCTTCGAAAGTCACGACTTCCCAAGCATCTGGCTGCTCAATCAACTTGCGCAGCAGCTGGTTGTTCAATGCATGTCCGGACTTGAAGCCCTTGAACTCACCAATCAGGCTATTGCCCAGCAGGTAGAGGTCACCAATTGCATCGAGGATCTTGTGCTTCACGAATTCGTCTTCATAGCGAAGGCCGTCTTCGTTCAGTACACCATCCGCGTCGACCACAATAGCGTTTTCAACGCTGCCGCCGAGTGCGAGGTTGTGCTTGCGCAGGTACTCGATATCACTCATGAAACCAAAGGTACGGGCGCGGCTGACTTCTTTTACGAACGAAGTGCTGGAAAAATCCACGCTTGCACTTTGTGTGCGGTTACGGAAAACCGGGTGATCGAAATCGATCTCGAAACTCACCTTGAAGCCTTCGAAAGGGACGAAAGTGGCGCGCTTGTCGCCGTCTTCCACTGTCACTTCCCGCAGGATCCGGATGAACTTCTTGGCTGCGTCCTGTTCTTCCAGGCCGGCCGATTGAATCAGGAAAACGAAAGGTCCAGCGCTACCATCCATGATCGGGACTTCGGACGCGGAGAGCTCGACGTAGGCGTTATCGATGCCCAGGCCGGCCATGGCCGAGAGCAAGTGCTCAACCGTGTCCACTTTCACGTCACCGTTAACCAGCGTCGTCGACATAGTTGTCTCGCCGACGTTGGCAGCACGAGCCGGGATCTCGACCACTGGATCGAGGTCGGCACGGCGAAAGACGATTCCGGTGTCGATCGGTGCAGGCTTGAGGGTCAGGTATACCTTCTCCCCGGAGTGCAGACCTACACCGGTGGCACGGATAATATTTTTCAGTGTGCGTTGTTTAATCATGGCTTGGGCCGCTTCAGCGCAAATTGCGAACTGGTATCAACAAAGGCTGGCGATGATAGCAGACCAGACCTTTGCTGAACACCAATCACCTTCATAGCCCTGATACATTCCATTAATCGGCCTGACGACGCAGGAAAGCCGGGATGTCCAGGTAGTCCAGATCATCTTGCGGATTCATCTTCGCGGCAGTCGCAGCACCGGCCTGAGCCTGGTTGCGCATGACGGTCGGACGGTCCAGGTCACGGTAGTTCACCGCTGGAGCTTCCTGACGAGCGGGAGCCGATTGTTGCGGTTGCGGCGCCATGGAAGTGTGAACGGTATTGTCGATGACCTTCACAGGCTTCTCGATTTTCGCGCCCAGACCGGTGGCAACGACTGTTACGTGCAGCTCGTCGCGCATGTCCGGATCGATAACGGTACCGACCTTGACCATCGCGTGCTCGGAAGCGAAGGCTTCGATGATGCTACCCACGTCGGAGTACTCACCCAGGGACAGGTCAGGACCGGCGGTGATGTTCACCAGGATGCCGCGTGCACCTTGCAGGTTCACGTCTTCCAGCAGCGGGTTGCGAATGGCCGCTTCGGTAGCTTCGCGTGCACGGTTCGGACCGCTGGCGCAGCCAGTGCCCATCATCGCCATGCCCATTTCACTCATCACGGTACGAACGTCGGCAAAGTCGACGTTGATCATGCCCGGACGCTTGATGATGTCGGAGATACCGCGAACGGCACCGGCCAGTACATCGTCTGCCTTGGCGAAAGCCGACAGCAGGCTGGCGTCTTTACCGAGGATGGTCAGCAGCTTCTCGTTGGGAATGGTGATCAACGAGTCGACGCTTTCCGACAGCAGGCGGATGCCTTCGTCGGCCAGTTGCATACGCTTGCGGCCTTCGAACGGGAACGGACGGGTCACCACCGCAACGGTGAGGATCCCCATTTCCTTGGCCACTTCAGCAATGATCGGCGCAGCACCGGTACCGGTACCGCCGCCCATGCCGGTGGTGATGAACACCATGTTGGTGCCCTGCAGGACTTCGGCAATGCGCTCGCGATCTTCGAGAGCGGCCTGACGACCTACTTCAGGGTTGGCGCCGGCGCCGAGACCTTTGGTCACGCTGGTGCCCAGTTGCAGGATGGTCCGCGCACTGATGCTCTTCAGCGCCTGGGCATCAGTGTTGGCGCAGATGAATTCAACGCCTTCAATGTTGCTCTTGACCATGTGATTGACAGCGTTGCCGCCGCCTCCGCCAACACCGATAACCTTAATGACCGGGCTTGCGGGGATGTTGTCTACGAGTTCGAACATTTTCCCTCTCCTTTGATTCTCTAGTTTTTTCGCCTACTGCCTGTATCTACAACGGTGCTGCGGTAATTCTTCAGAAGTTGCCTTGTACCCAGCTCTTGATGCGATCGAGCAAGGCGGCTTTCGGTTCGTCATTGCTGTAGCTGTCGCGACTGCTGATGCCCGAGAACGAAATCCCGTCGGACTGCTTCTGCAGGCCGTACATCAACAGGCCGACGCCGGTGGAATAAATCGGGTTGCGCACCACGTCGTCGAGCCCCTTCACGCCATGCGGCACGCCCAGGCGGACCGGCATGTGGAAAATCTCTTCGGCCAGTTCGACCGCGCCTTCCATCTTCGACGTACCACCGGTCAGCACGATGCCGGCCGGGATCAGGTCTTCGTAGCCGCTGCGACGCAGTTCGGCCTGGATCAGCGTGAACAGCTCGTCGTAACGCGGCTCGACCACTTCGGCCAGGGCCTGGCGGGACAGCTCGCGCGGTGGACGGTCGCCAACGCTCGGGACCTTGATGGTTTCACCGGCACCGGCCAGCTTGGCCAGGGCGCAGGCGTAGCGAATCTTGATTTCTTCGGCGTACTGGGTCGGGGTGCGCAACGCCATGGCGATGTCGTTGGTCACCTGATCGCCCGCAATCGGGATCACAGCGGTGTGACGGATCGCGCCTTCGGTGAAGATCGCGATGTCGGTGGTGCCACCGCCGATGTCCACCAGGCACACGCCCAGCTCTTTCTCGTCGTCGGTCAGTACCGAGTACGCGGACGCCAGTTGCTCGAGAATGATGTCGTCGATTTCCAGGCCGCAGCGGCGCACGCATTTTTCAATGTTCTGTGCGGCGTTGACGGCGCAGGTGACCACGTGGACCTTGGCTTCCAGACGTACGCCGGACATGCCCAGAGGCTCACGTACGCCTTCCTGGTTATCGATCACGTAATCCTGCGGCAGGGTGTGCAGCACGCGCTGGTCAGCCGGGATCGCCACAGCCTGGGCAGCGTCGAGAACGCGCTCAAGGTCGGCGGAGCTGACTTCGCGATCACGAATCGCAACGATGCCGTGGGAGTTCAGGCTGCGGATGTGATTACCGGCCACACCGACGAACGCCGAGTGGATCCGGCAACCGGCCATCAGCTGCGCTTCTTCGATGGCGCGCTGGATCGATTGCACGGTGGACTCGATGTTCACCACCACGCCTTTCTTCAGGCCGCGGGACGGATGAGTGCCGATCCCGACGATTTCCAGCGTGCCGTCGTCCGAGACCTCGCCTACCAGCGCCACCACCTTGGAGGTGCCGATATCGAGACCGACGATCATTTTGCCGCTTTGCACGTTTGCCATGGGTCCTGCCTCTCTTAATTCTTCGCGACAGCGGGTTGGGCTGTCGTAGGCGCTACAGGTTCCCGCCAGCCAACAGCGAGGCCGTTGGCGTAGCGCAGATCGATGCGCGCAATGTTCGTAATCTGTTCTTTAAGCGTCTTGTCGTAGATGGCAATGAAGCGGCGCATCTTTTCCACCAGGTTGCCGCGGCCCAGCAGCAGCTCGATCCCCGGGCCCGAACTGCCGGCGCCGGTGGTCAGGAACCAGCTGCCTCGTTCACGCAACTCCAGGCGTGCAATCGAGAAGCCCAACGGCCTGAGCATCTGGCTCAGCACCTGGTATTGCTGCATCACTTGCTGCTGAGCCCGTTGTGGGCCGAACAGCTGTGGCAAGTGTTCGTAGTTCGCCAGCTCACGCGGGGTGAACGCCTGACCCTGGTTGTTCAACAGCGATTCGTCGCCCCAACGGGCCACCGGCAGTTGTTCTTCCAGGCGGATCACCACTTGATCCGGCCACACCCGACGCACTTCGGCGTGGGCAATCCATGGCATCTGTTCCAGCTCGGTGCGCATGCTCGCCAGGTCGATAGTGAAGAAGCTCGACGCCACGTACGGGGCGATTCGCTGCTGCACCGCTTGCTGGCTGATGTAACTCAGGTCGCCCTGCACCGCGATCTTGGTGATTGGCCGGTCGGCGTACGGCAGCAAACGCTGTGCGCCTTCGTAAGTGCCAAACCCCAGTGCGACCAGCAGCACAGGCCAGAACAGGCTTTTCAGAAAACCAAAATTGGCTTTCGGCAGGCGCGCAGACATCGGCTCTTTGGCCACCATTCGGCTGGCACCCCGCGGCACCGGCTTGCGGCCGGGTGCTGGAGGGGGCTGATGTCTTAGCTGTGCGCCTTGCATGGTCTTACCCTCGAACCTCAACACTGGCGGCCAGGATCGCCAGGACCAATTGCTGGAAATCCAGACCGGCGGCACGGGCCGCCATCGGGACCAGACTGTGATCGGTCATGCCCGGTGCGGTGTTGACTTCCAGGAACCAGAACTGCCCGTCGGCGTCCTGCATCACGTCAGCCCTGCCCCAACCGGCGATACCCAGCGCCTCACAGGCTTTCGCCGTGAGGTCCATCAGTTCTTTTTCCTTGTTGCTGTCGAGGCCGCACGGGATCCGGTACTGGGTATCGGAGGCCACGTACTTGGCGTCGTAGTCGTAGAAACTGTGCGTCGTGCCCAGGGCAATCGGTGGCAACACCTGGTCACGCAGGGTGGCGATGGTGAACTCCGGACCTTGAATCCATTGCTCGACCAACACTTGCGAATCGTAGGTACTGGCCGCTTTCCACGCGTCGATCAACTCCGGCGCGGAAGTCACTTTGGCCATCCCGATACTTGAACCTTCATGGGCCGGTTTGACGATCAAAGGGAAGCCCAGTTCCGTCGCCGCCGAAATACAATCGGCCTCGGAACTCAGTACCGCGTGGCGTGGCGTCGGAATGCCGAGGCTGTGCCACACCTGCTTGGTGCGCAGCTTGTCCATGGCCAGCGCCGACGCCAGAATGCCGCTGCCGGTGTACGGAATGCCCAGGCATTCCAGCAGGCCTTGCATGCTGCCGTCTTCACCGCCACGACCGTGGAGAATGATGAACGCACGGTCGATTTTCTCGTTGAGCAAACGCTGCAACAGGTCATCACCGACATCGAGACCGAACGCGTCCACACCGGCGCTTTGCAGCGCTGCGAGAACCGCGTTGCCCGACTTCAGGGAAACTTCACGCTCCGCACTCTTGCCGCCGAACAGCACGGCAACGCGGCCGAAATCTTTCGGCGCGACAGTGGAGACGAGGTTGGCGTAAGCAGCAGTCATTTCAACTTCCCCACGCTTGGCGCGGCAACGGCGCCAGCGAACAACGGACTCTTCAACAGTTTCGGTGCGAGACCGCCGATATCACCGGCGCCCTGGCACAACAGGATGTCGCCGGCACGCAGCAGCGGCTTGACGACAGGCGCGAGATCGACACCGCGCTCGATGTAGATCGGGTCGAGCTGACCGCGCTGACGGATGCTGTTGCACAGCTTGCGGCTGTCGGCACCCGGGATCGGCTCTTCGCCGGCCGGATAGACTTCCATCAGCAACAGCACGTTGGCGTCGGCCAGTACATTGACGAAATCGTCGTACAGGTCGCGGGTGCGGCTGTAACGGTGCGGCTGGTAGACCATCACCAGACGGCGCTCCGGCCAGCCACCACGCACGGCCTTGATCACGGCCGCGACTTCGGTCGGGTGGTGACCGTAGTCGTCGACCAGCATCACGCTGCCATCTTCGACCGGCAGTTCGCCATAGACCTGGAAGCGTCGGCCGACACCCTGGAACCCGGACAGGCCCTGGACGATGGCTTCATCGCTGACGCCTTCGTCAGTGGCGATGCAGATGGTGGCCAGCGCGTTCAGCACGTTGTGGTTGCCCGGCATGTTCACCGAGACATCCAGCGGCTCGCGGTCAGGACGCAGCACGGTGAAGAAAGTCTGCATGCCCTGCTGACGCACATTGATCGCACGCACATCGCAGTCATCGCCGAAACCGTACGTGACGACCGGACGTTTGACCTGCGGCAGAATTTCACGCACCACCGGATCGTCCAGGCACACCACCGCCAGACCGTAGAACGGCAGGTTGTGCAGGAACTCGACGAAGGTTTTCTTCAGTTTGTTGAAGTCACCGTCGTAGGTCGCCATGTGGTCGGCGTCGATGTTGGTGACCACGGCCACCAGCGGCTGCAAGTGCAGGAAGCTGGCGTCGCTTTCGTCGGCTTCGGCGATCAGGTAGCGGCTGGTGCCGAGCTGGGCATTGGTGCCCGCGGCATTCAGACGACCACCGATGACGAACGTCGGATCGAGGCCACCGGCCGCAAATACCGAAGCGATCAGGCTGGTGGTGGTGGTTTTGCCGTGGGTACCGGCGACGGCGATGCCGTGGCGATAGCGCATCAGCTCGGCCAGCATCTCGGCACGCGGCACCACCGGAATACGGCGTTCAAGCGCAGTGGCGACTTCCGGGTTGGAGGTGTTCACCGCGCTCGATACCACCAGCACGTCGGCGGCAGCGGCGTTCTCGGCACGGTGGCCGATAAAGATCTGGGCGCCAAATGATTCGAGACGCTCGGTGACCGGCGAAGCTTTCAGGTCGGAACCGGACACTTCATAGCCCAGGTTCAGCAACACTTCGGCGATCCCGCACATGCCCACGCCGCCGATACCGACGAAGTGGATGCGACGGATGCGGCGCATTTCCGGGTGCGGCATGGCTTTCTGATTCTCAACCATGGGCCACCTCCAGGCAGGTATCGACCACGTTACGGGTCGCATCGGGTTTGGCCAGGCGGCGTGCCGCGGTGGCCATGTCGGTGAGTCGTTGTGGTTGCATCAGGACCTCTGTCAGGCGTGCGGCTAGATCCGCTGCGCCAGTCGTTCTTTGCGGCATCAGGAAGGCAGCGCCTTCACGGGCCAAATAATCGGCGTTGCGGGTCTGGTGATCGTCGATCGCGTGGGGCAAAGGCACCAGCATCGAGGGCAGACCGGCGGCAGCCAGTTCACTGATGGTCAGCGCGCCTGCGCGGCACACCACCAGGTCGGCCCAGCCATAGGCGTGGGCCATGTCTTTGATGAAAGGCTGCACTTGCGCCTCGACGCCAGCCGCGCGATAGCGCTCTGCAGTCACTTCATCGTGGTTTTTCCCAGCCTGATGGAACACGTCCGGGCGCAGGTCGGGGGCGACGTGCGACAGGGCTTCAGGCAGTAATTTGTTCAACGGTTCTGCGCCCAGGCTTCCGCCGAGGATCAGCAAACGCGCCTTGCGACCAGCCAGGGCAGGTCGCGGTGTGTCGAGGAACAGCTCGGTGCGCACCGGGTTACCGGTGGTCCGTCGGCTGTCCGACAGGGTAAAGGTGTCGGGGAACGCTTCACAGACTCGGGCGGCCAACGGCACCAGCAACCGATTGGCGGTACCGGCCACGGCGTTCTGTTCGTGAACGATCACCGGCACGCCGGCCAGTTTGGCTGCAACGCCGCCAGGACCGGTCACATAACCACCAAAACCAACCACGCACACCGGCCGCAACTGGCGAATGATCGCCCGCGCCTGCCAGACGGATTTGAGCAACATCAACGGCGCCTTGAGCAGGGACAACTTGCCCTTGCCACGCAGACCGCTGGCGTTGATCCGGTGCAGCTCGATGCCGGCCATCGGCACCAGGTCATTTTCGATGCCACGCGGCGTGCCAAGCCAATGCACGGTGTAACCGCGGGCCTGGAACTCGCGAGCGCAGGCCAGCGCCGGGAATACGTGTCCGCCGGTGCCGCCCGCCATGATCAATACGTTAGCGCCCATGGGTCGGCTCCTCGGCGAAGTCGCTCTCATGGAACTCCATCTCCTCACTGCCCAGGTGGGTTCGACTCTCCCACTCAATGCGCAGCAACAAGCCGAGACAGGCACAGCAGATCACCAGCGAGCTGCCGCCATAACTGAGGAACGGCAAGGTCAGGCCTTTGGTTGGCAGCAGGCCGACGTTCACCCCGATATTGATCAGGAACTGACCAATCCACAGGAACGACAGACCGTACGCAATATAGGCAGCAAAGAACTGCTTGGCCTTCTCGGCCCAATAACCGATGTACATGCCGCGAATACAGACAAAGACGAACAGCGCCACGGTGCACAGGGAACCCACGGCACCCAGCTCTTCGGCCAGAACCGAGAACACGAAGTCGGTGTGGGCTTCCGGCAGGTAGAACTGTTTCTGCACGCTGTTGCCCAGGCCTACGCCCAGCCACTCACCGCGACCGAACGCGATCAATGCTTGCGACAACTGATAACCGGCGCCGAACTGGTCGGCCCACGGGTCGGCAAAGTTGGTCAGACGCGCCATCCGGTATGGCTGCACCTGAATCAACAACACCACCGCCGCAACCGCCAGGACCACCATCAACGAGAACCGGAACAGCCCGACCCCGCCAAGGAACAGCATCGCCGCAGCCGCACCCATCATCACGACGGTGGCACCGAAGTCCGGCTCCATCAGCAACAGACCCGCCATCGGCAGCAGCACGATGAACGGCTTGAAGAAACCCATCCAGCTTTCACGCACTTCTTTCTGGCGACGCACCAGATATCCGGCGAGGTAGATCACCACGAACACCTTGGCAATCTCGGAAGGCTGAACGTTGAAGAAACTGAAACCGATCCAGCGCATCGAACCGTTCACTTCACGGCCAATCCCCGGAATGATCACCATCACCAGCAAGCCGAACGCACCGATCAGCATCAGCCAGCCCAGGCGTTGCCAGGTAGCAATCGGAATCATCATGGTAACGATGCAGGCAGACAGGCCCAGCACCACGTAGATCAAGTGGCGAGTCATGTAGTACAGGGCACTGCCCGACTGCACGGCGCCCACTTCGGTCGAAGCCGAGGCGATCATGACCAGTCCGAGGCCGAGCAAGGCCAGGCAACCGGCAAGCATCGGAAAATCGAGGTCGATGCCGCGCCCGGTGATGAGCGGCGAAGGAAACGGCTTGATGATGTTGAGCAGGCTCATGCCAGTTCCTCCACTGCCTGGACGAACTGGTGACCGCGGTCTTCGTAATTCTTGAACATGTCGAAGCTGGCGCAGGCCGGCGACAACAGCACCACGTCGCCCGGTTGCGCAGCGGCGCGGCATTGCTGCACAGCTTCGACCAGCGAAGCAGCGCGGATCAGCGGCACGGCGTCGCCAATGGCCTCACCGATCTTGTCGGAGTCGCGGCCCATCAGGATCACGGCGCGGCAGTTGGCCGCCACCGGATCACGCAGATCATTGAACTCGGCACCCTTGCCGTCGCCACCGGCGATCAGCACGACCTTGCCGTCGATGTCCGCGCCCAGGCCTTCGATGGCGGCCAGTGCGGCGCCGACGTTGGTGGCTTTGGAATCGTTGTAGTAGCTCACGCCGTCCAGGTCACGAACCCACTGGCAGCGATGTTCGAGACCGGCGAACGTGCGCAGGCTCGACAGCATGGCGTCGAAAGGCAGGCCAACCGCATGGCCCAGGGCCAGCGCCGCCAGGGCATTCGACTGATTGTGGGCGCCGCGAATTTTCAGCTCGCGCACCGGCATCAGGTTCTGGAATTCGAAGGCGAGGTATTTCTCGCCGTCTTCTTCGCGGATACCAAACGCCTTGAAATCGGGTTTGCTCAAACCGAAGGTCCAGCAGGGCTGACCTTCGCCCATCAACGGACGGCTCAGGGCGTCCTGACGGTTGACCACGAACTGCCTGGCACCACGGAAAATCCGGTGCTTGGCCAGGTGATAGGCCGGCAGGCCGCTGTAGCGGTCCATGTGGTCTTCGCTGACGTTGAGCACGGTCGCCACTTCGGCGTTGAGCTGGTCGGTGGTTTCGAGCTGGAAGCTCGACAGTTCCATCACGTACAACTCGATGTCATCGCGAAGCAGGTCCAGCGCCGGCGTGCCGAGGTTGCCGCCGACAGCGACGCGCTTCCCGGCCGCAGCCGCCATCTCGCCCACCAGTGTGGTCACGGTGCTTTTCGCATTGGAGCCGCTGATGGCGACAATCGGCGCCTTCGCGTTACGCGCGAACAGCTCGATGTCGCCGGACAGCTTCACGCCACGAGCGGCGGCCGCCTGCAGGGCCGGGGTCGCCAGCGCCAGGCCGGGGCTCACGTAGAGCTCGTCGGCGCGGCACAGGAATTCGACGTCCAGCTCGCCACAACGCACTTCCACGTGCGGATAGTCACGCTTGAGCGTGGCCAGTTCCGGTGGATTTTCCCGCGTATCGGCCACGGCAAACGACGTGCCCCGGTTCGCCAGGAAGCGAACCAGGGACATGCCGCTCTTGCCGAGGCCGACAACGATGCGGAAGTGGTCAGAAGCGATCAGAGACACGAGTTTCTACCTCAGCTTCAGGGTGGCAAGGCCGACCAGCACGAGAATCACGGTGATGATCCAGAAACGGACGATCACGCGCGGCTCGGGCCAGCCCTTGAGTTCAAAGTGGTGGTGAATCGGTGCCATGCGGAACACACGGCGACCGGTCAGTTTGAAGGAGGCAACCTGAATGACGACTGACAGGGTCTCCATCACGAACACGCCGCCCATGATGAACAGGACGATTTCCTGACGGACGATCACCGCGATGGTGCCCAGGGCCGCGCCCAGCGCCAGCGCGCCGACGTCGCCCATGAAGACTTGTGCCGGGTAGGTGTTGAACCAGAGGAAGCCGAGGCCCGCACCGATCAACGCACCGCAGAACACGATCAGTTCACCGGCGCCGGGTACGTACGGGATCAGCAGGTATTCGGCGAATTTCACGTTACCCGACAGGTAGCAGAAGATCCCCAGGCCACCACCGACCATCACGGTCGGCATGATCGCCAGGCCGTCGAGGCCGTCGGTCAGGTTGACCGCGTTGCTCGAACCGACGATCACGAAGTAAGTCAGCACGATGAAACCTGCGCCCAGCGGAATGCTGTAGTCCTTGAGCATTGGCAGGATCAGGGTGGTTTCAACCGGCGTCGCGGCGGTCATATAGAGGAAGATCGCCGCGCCGAGGCCAAACACCGACTGCCAGAAATACTTCCAGCGGCTCGGCAGGCCTTTGGAGTTTTTCTCGATGACCTTGCGATAGTCATCGACCCAGCCGATGGCACCGAACAGCAACGTCACCAGCAACACGGTCCACACATAGCGGTTGCTCAGGTCAGCCCAGAGCAAGGTGCTGACGCCGATGGACGACAGGATCAGCGCGCCACCCATGGTCGGGGTGCCGGATTTGGACAGGTGCGATTGCGGGCCGTCGTTACGAACGGATTGACCGATCTGACGGTTCTGCAACGTGCGGATCATCCACGGGCCATAGCACAGCGACAAAACCAGCGCGGTCAGCACACCGAGAATCCCGCGCAGGGTCAGGTACTGAAAGACCGCGAAGCCTTTGTAGAACTGTTGCAGATACTCCGCTAGCAGCAGCAGCATTAATGTTTCTCCAGACTGGACCCGCACAAAGCGGCAACGATGTTTT
The DNA here is from genome assembly GCF_017351735.1 of Pseudomonas sp. FW300-N2A2. NCBI lineage: Bacteria > Pseudomonadati > Pseudomonadota > Gammaproteobacteria > Pseudomonadales > Pseudomonadaceae > Pseudomonas > Pseudomonas sp. FW300-N2A2. The sequence continues at coordinate 94,059 of NZ_JACNDU010000019.1, forward strand.
CCATCGCAGCGCTGCGCGAGCCCTTGATCAAAATGGTGGTGTTTGTGTCTTGCTCGGCGCCGAGGGCCTTGATCAGTTCAGCCTGAGTGGTGAAGTGATAAGCCTGCTCGCCAAAAGCGTTTACGGCGTGAGTCATCAATGGCCCGACCGCGTAAAGCGCAGAAACCTTGCCACGGGCATACTCGCCCACGTCGCGGTGCCCCTGCTCCGCCCAGCCGCCCAACTCGCCGATATCCCCGAGCACCAGAACGGTGCGGCCGGAAAAGCCGGCGAGTATATCAACGGCCGCGCACATCGAGGTGGGGTTCGCGTTGTAAGTGTCATCGATCACGCGCATGCCATTGCTGGCCAGTTGCGCGACGGTACGGCCCTTGACCGGCTGCACCGCGCCGAGGCCGGTGGCGATGCCGGACAGCGACACGCCCAAGGCGTGAGCGGCAGCGGCGGCGGCCATGGCATTGGCGACGTTATGGGTGCCGAGCAGGTTCAGTTGAACGCGCTCCACACCGTCAGGGCTGTGCAGATTGAACGCCGGGCAACCGCGAGCATCGCGGTCCAGATCGCTGGCGTAGAAGTCGGCGCTGACGTTGCTCAGGGCGAAGGTCAGCACTTTGCGACCGGCGGCGCGGGTCTCCCAGATGTCGAAGGCCTTGTCGTCAAGATTGAGCACGGCGATGCCATCGGCCGCCAGCCCTTCAATTATCTCGCCCTTGGCTTCCACGATTTTTTCCGGCCCGCCGAACTCGCCGACGTGGGCGGTCCCGGCGTTGTTGAGCACGGCCACGTGGGGCTTGGTCATGCCAACGGTGTAGGCAATTTCGCCAAGCCGCGAAGCACCCAGCTCGATCACCGCGGCGGTATGTTCCGGCGCGAGTTCAAGCAAGGTCAGCGGCACGCCGAGGTCATTGTTCAGGTTGCCACGGGTCGCCAACACCGGACCGCGTGTGCGCAGGATGCTCGCAAGCATTTCCTTGACCGTGGTCTTGCCGCTGGAGCCGGTGATGGCGGCGACTGGGTGAGTAAATGCAGCACGGTTCATCGCACCCAGTTGCCCAAGGGCCTGACGGGCGTCCTTGACCAGCAATTGCGGCAGCCCACTGTCGGGCACTTCGCGCTCGACCAGGGCAGCCACCGCGCCTTTGTTCGCCACGTCGTTCAGATAGTCATGGCCGTCGAAACGCGGGCCGGTCAAGGCAATAAACAGTTGGCCCGGCTTGATCGCACGGCTGTCGATGCTGACGCCATCGAACGTGGCATCGGCGATGATCATGCGGCCATTCAGGGCGCCGGTCAGTTCGCTCAGTTTCAAGTGTTTAAGCATGAGCCACCTCCCACGCGGTCAGTGCGCGATCAGCCTCGACCAGATCAGAGAAGTCATGACGCTGGCCGTTGATTTCCTGATAGTCCTCGTGACCTTTACCGGCCAGGACAATCACATCATCCACCGAAGCACTGGCGATCAATTGCGCAATGGCCTGACCACGACCGGCGACGAACGTCACCTTATCCACGTTGGTGAAACCGGCGCGGATGTCATCGAAAATCACTGCAGGGTCTTCGGTGCGCGGATTGTCATCGGTGACCAGCACGCCGTCGGCAAGACGCTCGACCACTTCAGCCATCAGCGGGCGCTTGCCGCGATCGCGATCACCGCCGCAGCCGAACAGGCACAGCAAGCGACCTTTGGCGTGCGGACGCAGGGCCATCAATACTTTTTCCAGCGCATCCGGGGTGTGGGCGTAATCGACCACCACCAGCGGTTGAGTACCGCCGCCCAGGCGCTGCATGCGACCGGCCGGGCCTTCGAGTTTCGGCAGGACCTTGAGGATTTCGTCCAGCGCGTAGTCGAGACCGAGCAAGGCACCGACCGCTGCCAGGACGTTGCTCAGGTTGAAGCGACCGAGCAAGGTGCTGCGCAGATGATGCTCGCCTTGCGGCGTGACCAACGTGGCGCGCACGCCTTCGTCGTCGAACTGCGCTTCGCGGCAAAACAGGTAGGCGCTGCTGTCGAGCAGGCTATAGGTGATCAAGCGCGACTCGCGTTTTTCCGCCGCCAGTTGCCGGCCGAAATCGTCGTCGAGGTTCACCACCCGGCATTTCAGATCGTTCCAGTCGAACAGCTTGGCCTTGGCTTCGCCGTAGGCCTGCATGGTGCCGTGGTAATCCAGATGATCGCGGGACAGATTGGTCATCACCGCCACATCAAACGCCAATGCCGTTACACGGCCCTGATCCAGACCATGGGAAGACACTTCCATGGCCACGGCTTTGGCACCGGCCTTTTTCAGGTCGGCGAGGGTCGCTTGCACGGCGATCGGGTTCGGCGTGGTGTGCAGCCCACTTTCCAGCGCGCCGTAGAAACCAGTGCCCAGTGTGCCGACAATGCCGCAATGCTGGCCGAGCAAATCCAGTGCTTGCGCAACCAATTGGGTCACGCTGGTTTTGCCGTTGGTGCCGGTCACGCCGACCAGGTTCAGGTGGCGGCTCGGTTCGCCGTAGAAACGCCCGGCGATATCGGACAGCTGCGCCGCCAGGCCTTTGACCGGAATCAGCGGCACGTCGGTGATCGGCAGCACGGTTGCGCCTTCGACTTCATACGCCACGGCTGCAGCACCGCGCTGCAAGGCGTCGGCAATGTGAGCGCGACCGTCGAACTTGCCGCCAGGAACGGCAAGAAACAGATCACCAGCCCGCACATTGCGGCTGTCCAGTGTCAGCTCGCGGATCAACAGATCGCGGCCAGCGTGGGCGAAAATCTTGTTCAGGCTCAGAGACATCAGCCGCGCCCTCCATTGGCTTTCAGCGGAACAACCGGTGTTGCGTTGGCTTGTTGCACCGGCGGCAGGTTGTCCGGCGTGACGTTCATCAGGCGCAGGGTCCCGGACATCACTTTGCTGAACACCGGCGCCGATACCAGGCCACCGAAATAGCCGGCTTTGGTCGGTTCATCGATCACCACCACGATGGCGTATCGCGGATCGCTCATCGGGCCGAAGCCTGCGAACAGCGAGCGGTAGGAGTTCTCGGCATAGCCTTTGGTGCCGACCGACGTTTTACGCGCCGTACCGGACTTGCCGCCGACGTGATACGCCGGCACTTGCGCACGGAATACACCGCGCGGTGCTTCGATCACTTGTTGCAGCATGGTTTGCATGGTCTTGGCGACAGCTTCCGGCAGCACTTGCGTGGTTTGCGGCGCCTTGTCGGTCTTGATCAGGGTCAGTGGCGCGAGGCGACCGTTGTTGGCCAGGGCCGAGAAGGCGTGGACCAACTGGATCGCGGTCACGGAAATACCGTAGCCATAGGACAGCGTGGCGGTTTCAGCCTTGCGCCATTCGCGGTAGTTCGGCAGGTTGCCCACGCGTTCGCCCGGGAAACCCAGGCCGGTGTCTTGGCCGAGGCCGACTTTCTGCGCCAGGCGGAAAATGGTTTCGCCGCCGATATCGAACGCGACCTTGCTCATGCCGACGTTACTGGAGTTGATCAGAATGCCGGTCAGGTCGAGTACCGGACCTTCGGTCTTCGATACGTCCTTGATGGTGTACTTGCCAATCTGCAGGCTGCCCGGGTACACCTCGACGGTGTCGGTCGGTTTCCAGCGGCCGGTTTCGATCGCGGCACTCATGGAGATCGCTTTCATGGTCGAACCCGGTTCGAACACGTCGATCATTGCGCGGTTACGCATCATCGCCGGTTGCAGGTTGCGACGGTTGTTCGGGTTGTAGGTCGGCTGGTTGACCATGGCGAGGATCTCGCCGGTCTTCACGTCCATGATCACCAGGCTGCCGGCTTTCGCGCCGTTCTCGATGATCGCGTTGCGCAGCTCGCGGTTGGCCAGGTATTGCAAACGCAGGTCAATGGACAACGCCAAGGGCTTACCGGCCTTGGCGTTTTTGGTCACCTGAACATCTTTGATAAGTCGACCGCGCCGGTCCTTGATGACCTGCCGCTTGCCAGGGACACCGGCGAGCCATTCGTCATAGGCCAGCTCGACACCTTCACGACCGTGGTCATCAATGTCGGTAAAGCCGACCATATGAGCAGTCACTTCACCGGCAGGGTAGAAACGGCGGAACTCTTCGATGCCGTAGACGCCCGGCACTTTCAGGTCGAGCACGGACTGGCCTTGCTCAGGCGTCAACCCGCGCACCAGATAGATAAATTCTTTATTAGCCTGAGCTTCGAGACGTTCGGCGAGAGCTTTCGGATCCTGACCCAACGCGGCCGCCAATGCTGGCCACTTCTCTTTGGCCGTTTGCATTTCCTTGGCGTTGGCCCACAACGTGGTGACCGGAGTACTGACAGCCAAAGGCTCGCCGTTACGGTCGGTGATCAGACCACGGTGAGCCGGAATTGGAATATGACGAACGCTGCGCGCGTCGCCCTGGCCTTTCAGGAAGGCACGGTCGACCACTTGCAGGTCAATGATGCGCCAGCAAATTGCCGCGACCATGACGCCGAGCAAACCCACCACCAGGCGAAACCGCCATGGAAAGAGTGCGCCTTCGAGTTTCATCATGGCGCCACCATCTGCACGTCAGCGGCGCCAGGAATGTGCATCTTCAGTTGCTCGGTGGCCAGGACTTCGATGCGGCTGTGCGCCGTCCAGGTGCTCTGCTCGAGAATCAACCGGCCCCATTCCGCCTGCGCCTTGTCGCGCACGCTCAACTCGTTGTAAAGCGAGTTCAACAGCTGACGGTTCCAGTGGGCGCTGTACGACACGCCGATGGCCGACACGAGCACGCCAACAAACAGCAGGAGCATGAAAAAGCTTCCGCCGGGAAGTGGCTTGGCGAAAAGCTTGCTCACCGCAGCTTCTCCGCCACGCGCATGACGGCGCTACGGGAACGTGGGTTGGCTTTGAGTTCGGCCTCGGAGGCGGACTGTGCTTTGCCATGGATTTTGATTTTCGGTTCGAACGCGACGTGACGGACCGGCAGGTTGCGCGGCAGGTTGTCGGCTTCGCCTTTCACCAGCTTGCGCATGAACAGTTTGACGATGCGGTCTTCCAGCGAGTGAAAACTGATGACCACCAGGCGGCCACCGATTTCCAGGGATTCCAGCGCAGCTTCAAGGCCGGTTTCCAGATCGCCCAGTTCGTTGTTGACGTGAATACGCAGGCCCTGGAATGCACGGGTCGCAGGGTTCTTGCCCTTTTCCCATGCCGGGTTGGCGACTTTCAGGACTTCAGCCAGATCGCCGGTGCGTTCGAACGGCTTGATGTCGCGACGCTCGGCCACGGCACGGGCCATGCGGCCGGAGAAACGTTCTTCGCCGTATTCCTTGAACACCCGGGCGATTTCTTCCACCGGCGCGGTGTTGACGAACTCGGCAGCGCTGATCCCGCGGGACGGGTCCATGCGCATGTCCAGCGGGCCATCATTGAGGAAACTGAAACCGCGCTCAGGGTCGTCGAGCTGCGGCGAAGACACGCCCAGGTCAAGCAGGACGCCGCTGACCTTGCCGGCCAGACCGCGTTCGGCGACTTCCGAACCGAGCTCGGCAAAGCTGCGCTGCACAACGACAAAGCGGCCGTCTTCGGCCGCTAGCGTCTGCCCGGTGGCAATCGCTTGAGGATCCTTGTCGAATCCCAGCAACCGACCCTCGGGACCAAGCTGGCTGAGGATCAACCGGCTGTGTCCGCCGCGCCCGAACGTGCCGTCCAGATAGCAGCCATCAGGACGTACGGCGAGAGCCTCGACGGCTTCGTCAAGCAGTACGGTGATGTGGTTAAAGCCGCTATCAATAGTCACAGGATCAAATCACGCAGTTCATCAGGCATGGCGCCCGGTTGTTGAATAGCAGCCAGGTCAGCGGCAGAAACCGCATCCCAGGCATCCTCGTCCCACAATTGGAACTTGTTCAGTTGGCCTACCAGCATCGCGCGCTTATCCAGCCGGGCATATTCACGAAGACGCGGCGGAACCAGGAAACGACCACTGCCATCGAGCTCGAGGTCGACGGCATTACCAATCAGTAAACGTTGCAGGCGGCGGTTCTCTTCGCGAAGCGAAGGCAGTGCGCGCAGTTTGGTTTCAATAATTTCCCACTCATCGAGGGGGTAAACACACAAACACGGATCAACGGCATCAATTGTGACGATCAGCTGACCGGAACTACGCGAAACGAGCTCGTCACGGTACCGGCTCGGCATGGCGAGACGGCCCTTTGCGTCGAGACTGATAGCGTTAGCTCCGCGAAACACGTCAGCGTTTCTCCAAATATTAGCGTTTTGCGTTCAAAAAACCCACTTCATGCCACTTTCCACCACTTGCGCACACTATAGGAATGCGGCCACCGCACCGTCAAGGCGCGGATTAAAGGAAAACCCTTACAGAACTGAGATTTAGGAGCGTATTGGGAGGGGTAACGGCAATCTGGCGGATGAATTTGCTCGATAACTTGAATCAGCACAGAAGGCTGCGTTCAGAAGTTAAAGTAGTTTGTTAAGAGTAAGATTTTTTCGGTATTACAAAAGAGGTTATGCGATTGATTGTGCAGGAGGGAAATTGCCATTACGAGCGCCCTGCTCAACGATTCAAACAGGGAGGGAAAAAGGTGGAGAGTCGATCTGTAAGCCGGGTTCTGTCTTGAACAGTCATTCGTCTACGATGGCCATCACTGGACATCTTTAGCAACCTACCCGGTCCCAGCGCGGGCCACGCCTTGGGACCCTATTTGGTCTTGCTCCAAGTGGGGTTTACCTAGCCACGAACTGTTGCCAGACGTGCGGTGCGCTCTTACCGCACCTTTTCACCCTTACCGGCGCCGAAGCGCTTAGGCGGTTATTTTCTGTGGCACTTTCCGTAGGCTCACGCCTCCCAGGCATTACCTGGCACTTCGCCCTATGGAGCCCGGACTTTCCTCCCCCCCCTAATTTTCATAGAGGGCAGCGACTGTCCGATCGACTCTCCGCCGCGAAGGTTAACGGCAGAGCGGCCGAAGAACAAGCGTTAAACGCCATCAGCCACGCCTGCACGTCGGGATTTACTCGCCCTTCTGCTTATCCAGCGCGACCTGATACAGGACATTCTTGCGTTCGCCGGTAATTTGCGCGGCCAATGCTGCGGCCCGCTTGAGTGGCATTTCTTCGAGCAACAGATTGAGGATGCGCATGGCTTCACTGCTGACGGCATCCTCCGTCTCGGGGGCAGACCAGCCCGCCACCAACACCACGCACTCACCGCGCTGCTGATTGCTGTCCGACTCGACAAACTCGCGCAGCTCGGCCAATGGCAGGCCTTTCAGGGTTTCGAAGGTTTTGGTCAGTTCGCGCGCCAGCAACGCCAGACGCTCGCCACCGAAGACCAGCTCCATGTCTTGCAGGCATTCCAGGATCCGGTGCGGGGCCTCGTAGAAAATCAGCGTGCGCGGCTCTTCCTTTACCAGCTCCAGACGAGCCCGACGACCGACCGCCTTGGCCGGCAGGAAGCCCTCAAAGATAAAACGGTCCGACGGCAAACCCGCCGCCGACAGCGCCGCAATCAATGCACAAGCCCCCGGGACCGGCACGACGTTGATTCCGGCCGCACGGGCCTGACGCACCAGGTGATAACCCGGATCGGAGATCAGCGGCGTCCCGGCGTCGGAGATCAGCGCCACATCGTCACCGGCGAGCAGGCGGGTAATAAAGCGGCTACCTTCATCCCGCTCGTTGTGTTCGTGGCAAGCCGCCAGCGGCGTGGGGATGCCGAAATGCTGCATCAACCGCTGAGAATGACGGGTGTCTTCGGCAGCGATCAATGCCACTTCGCGCAGGATCTTCAGCGCGCGTGCACTGATGTCGTCCAGGTTGCCGATGGGCGTCGCCACCACATAAAGCGAGCCAGCAGCGGAATTCAAAGCACCTGGAGCAGTCAAAGCGCACACCTCATGATCGGTAAAAGCCGCCATTGTAGCGCGTAGCGACGATTGCGATACGCGCAAGCAACCCCGGGTTTTTCAGGCTACGGTGCAGTGCTGCAACATTTGTACGAGCTAAATTGATCGATTCACGCCAGTAGCATCGCGCCCCGGCCAGTGCTTGGGTACAATTCCACGCTTATTTGATCGAGTATCAGGAACACTACATGATCGCTTGCCTGCGGCTGTTCACTGCCCTCTGCCTCGCTGCCTTGCTGGCGGCTTGCGCCAGCTCGCCCTCTTCCAGCCTTGGCGAACTTCCACGGACCCCGGATGCCAGTATCGAGCAACTGCTCGATCAGGCCGCCAAAAGCAAAACGCCGGAACAAGCCGCGCTGTTTCGCCTGAGTGCGGCCGACCTCGCTTATCGTCAGGGTAATGCCGGCCAGTCCGCGCAAATCCTGCAACAAGTGCCGGTCGAGCAACTCAAGCCAGGCCAACAGGTCTTCGCCAACACGCTGGCGGCCGAACTGGCCATGACCCGCAATCAGCCGAAAGCGGCGCTGACCGCTTTGAGCCATCCAAGCCTGCAACGCCTGGGTGAATTGCCGGAGGAACAACAGATTCGCACCGGCACCGTGCATGCTCGCGCCCTTGAGGCCGATGGCCAGACCCTCGCCGCCGCACGGGAGCGTATTTTCATCGCGCCGATGTTGAGCGGTGAAGCGGCAGGCAAAAACCACGAAGCGATCTGGACCCTGATCGCTTCGCTGCCAACCGACCAATTGCAACCAACCACCAAGGACGACCTCGGTGGCTGGATGGGCCTGGCGCTGGCGGTTAAAACGGCCGGCACGCTTGAGCAACAACAAGCTGCGATCGACAACTGGCGCGCCCAGAACCCTAAACACCCGGCCGCCATTCAGTTGCCGCTGTCACTGACCAAACTCAAGGAACTGGCCAGCCAGCCTCTGAGCAAGATCGCCCTGCTGCTGCCGCAAGACGGCCCGCTGGCATCGGTCGGCAAAGCGCTTCGCGAAGGTTTCATGGCAGCGCACTACCAGGCTCAACAGGCCGGCCAGAAGCCGCCTGCCATCGAGTTCTATGACAGCTCGCGCCTGACTTCCCTTGACGAGTTCTATCGCAAGGCTCAGGCCGATGGCGTGCAACTGGTCGTCGGCCCGCTGGAAAAACCACTGGTCAAACAGCTCAGCACTCGCCCACAACTGCCGATCACAACCCTGGCGCTGAACTACAGCGAAGGCGAACAAGGCCCGGCCCAGCTGTTCCAGTTCGGTCTTGCCGCTGAAGACGAAGCCCGCGAAGTGTCCCGTCGCGCTCGCGCCGATGGCCTGCATCGCGCCGCGATCATGGTGCCGAAAGGCGAATGGGGCGACCGCGTACTCCGAGCGTTCAGCCAGGACTGGCAGGCAAACGGCGGCAGCATCGTTGCCACCGAGCGCGTTGATCAGCCAGTGCAACTGGCCCAGCAGATTGCCGACATGTTCCAGCTGCGCCAGAGCGAAGGTCGTGCCAAGAGCCTGCAAAGCACCGTCGGTTCGCAGGTCGCTGCCCAGCCTTCGCGTCGCCAGGACATCGAATTCATCTTCCTGGCCGCCACACCTCAGCAAGCCCAGCAGATCAAACCGACCCTGAACTTCCAATACGCAGGCGATGTGCCGGTTTACGCCACGTCCCACGTATTCAGTGCCAGCGGCGACGTGAACCAGTACAACGACATGAACGGCATTCGCTTCTGCGAAACCCCATGGTTGCTGGACGCCAATGATCCGCTGCGCAAGCAAGTGACCACACAATGGCCACAAGCCGCCGGCAGCCTGGGTCGTTTGTATGCGATGGGCGTCGACGCCTACCGCCTGGCTCCGCGCCTGGGGCAACTCAAGGCGCTGCCGGACAGCCGCATCGAAGGTCAATCGGGCAGCCTGGGCATGACTCAGAACCAGCGCGTCGTGCGCCAGTTGCCGTGGGCACAGTTCGCCAACGGCCAGGTTCAACGCCTGCCGGACACCCCGCGCTGATGCCTGACAGGTCACGCCAGCAAAGCGGTAAAGATGCCGAGCGCCATGCGCTCGAGCATCTGCAACAACAGGGTCTGCGCCTGCTGGCGCAGAACTGGTTGTGTAAACGCGGCGAGCTTGATCTGGTCATGCTTGATGGCGATACAGTAGTATTCGTTGAAGTTCGCTACAGAAAAAACACTCAATGGGGTGGCGCGCTCGATAGCATCGATGAGCGCAAACGGCAGAAACTGATTTTTGCCGCGCAGTATTTTCTTCAGCGCGAGTCGCGTTGGGCCAATTCCCCTTGCCGTTTCGACGTGGTTGCCATCGACAGCAGCCTCGATCAGTTGAACTGGCTGCAGAATGCCTTCGACAGCTGATCGCGTGCGTCCCGAACCGGACACTTTCACCCGACAATTTTGCTCTTTGCTTTGCGGGCTGCACATTCATGTGCCGAGTAGCCGCGCTAATTAAGGTCACACAGATGGACATGCAATCCCGAATTCGCCAGCTTTTTCAGGCCAGTATCGACACCAAGCAAATGGCGATGGACGTACTTGCACCGCACATCGAGCAAGCCAGCCAAGTGATGGTCAACGCCCTGCTCAACGAGGGCAAAATGCTCTCCTGCGGCAACGGCGGTTCCGCGGGCGATGCCCAGCATTTCTCGTCCGAGCTGCTCAACCGCTTTGAACGTGAGCGCCCGAGCCTGCCGGCCATCGCGTTGACCACCGACAGTTCGACGATCACCTCGATCGCCAACGACTACAGCTACAACGAAATCTTCTCCAAGCAGATCCGCGCGCTCGGCCAGCCAGGCGACGTACTGCTGGCGATTTCCACCAGCGGCAACTCGGCGAACATTATTCAAGCGATCCAGGCCGCACATGATCGCGAAATGATTGTCGTAGCATTGACGGGCCGCGATGGCGGCGGCATGGCGTCGCTGCTATTGCCCGAGGACGTCGAGATTCGCGTACCGGCCAACGTCACCGCACGTATTCAGGAAGTCCACCTGCTGGCGATCCATTGCCTTTGCGACTTGATCGACAGCCAACTGTTCGGGAGTGAAGAATGACCCCTAATCGCCTAGGCCTTCTGGCCTTGACCCTGTGCCTCGGCATCAGCGGCTGCACCTCGGTGGTGAATGCCAGCCGTGAAGCGCCGATCGATGATGACCGCGGCACACGCACCTTAGGCAGCAAGATCGACGACTCTCTGATCGACACCAAAGTCGGCGTGAACATCGCCAAGGCCGATCCGGCCCTGGACAACGATTCGCACATCGTCGTCACCAGCTTCAACGGCGTCGTACTGCTCGCCGGCCAAACGCCACGCGCCGACCTCAAGGCCAAGGCCGAACAGGCCGCTGCCGCCGTGCAGCGCGTGAAAACGGTGCACAACGAACTGCAGGTGCTGCCGCCCTCCGGTTTCCTCGCCCGCCAGAACGACACCTGGCTGACCTCCAAGATCAAGACCCAGATGCTCACCGATCCGAACATCCCGGGCTCGCGCATCAAGGTTGTCACTGAAAACGGCATCGTCTATTTGCTGGGTCTGCTGACCAAGCAGGAAGCCGCCCAGGCGACCAACCTGGTGCAGGGCGTTTCCGGCGTGCAGAAGATTGTGAAGTTGTTTGAGTACATCGACTGATACCTGTTGATTGGTGACGGCAT